>JAJZRK010000079.1:5215-13484 GCA_021802745.1 bacterium | reverse complement strand
CGATCTGCCGCACCGTGCGGTTGAGGCCACCGAGCATGGCCCGCAGCTGGTTGGCACGCGCCTCCAGCTTGGCGAATGGCACCGCCTCCAGCACCCCCGCATCGCGCGCAAAGCGCAGCTGGTACGCGAGCTCGTCCACCGCGGTCGCCGCGTCGCGCATCGCCCGCGCAAACTCGGGGGCCGCCTCGGCTTCGCAACCGACGACGATGAGGATGGGCACGCGCACCGCCGCCCGTCGGACCGCCGCCCGAAGGTCCGCATCCGCCGCCACGTGCGCGTGACCGAGCGCGCCGGCGTCGGCCGCCTCGTCCGCCCCCCTGCCTCGCGTCGCCGTGATGCGGTGCACATCGAGCGCGAGTTCATGCGACTTCGTCCACACGTCCAGCTTCCGGTAGTCGTGCATGGGCTCCTCCTGTACCCGCAACATCGCGCCCCGACGGGGAAGCAGCAGTACCAGACTTCCCCACCAGGTTACTTTTCATTGCACCCCTGGCACGCGGCGCCGTCGGCGCCCGGTTTGGCCAATAGCTGCGGACAACGGTGAACCGTTAACCGTTGTCCGTTTTGCATTCCCCGAACTCCGTTTTGCATTCCCCGAACTCCGTCCCGCGTCTACCGTCCACCGTCCACCGTCCACCGTCTACCGTCTACCGTCACAACCGCATGCTCTCGCTCGGAATCGTCGGCCTCCCCAACGTCGGCAAGTCGTCGCTCTTCAACGCCATCACCGCGGCGGGTGCCGAAGCGGCCAACTACCCCTTTTGCACCATTGATCCGAACATCGGCGTGGTGAATGTGCCCGACCCGCGGCTCGACGCGCTCGCGGCGGTGGTGAAGCCGCTGCGCACCCTCCCCGCCACGGTGCAGTTCGTGGACATCGCCGGGCTCGTCCGCGGCGCCTCCAAGGGCGAGGGACGCGGCAATGCCTTCCTGTCGAACATCCGCGAGACCGACGCCATCGTGCACGTGGTGCGCTGCTTCGACGACCATGACGTGACGCATGTGGACGGCGCCATTGACCCCGTGCGCGATCGCGAGACCATCGAGTTCGAGCTCGCCCTCGCCGACCTCTCCTCGGTGGAGAAACGCCTTGACAAGGCGCGGCGCACCGCCAAGACGGGCGACAAGACCGCGGCGGTGGAGACCGCGGCGCTCGAGAAGGCGCTGACGCCGCTCGCCGAGGGGCGCGCGCTCTGGCACGTGCCGCTCACGCCCGAGGAGCGCGCCTGGCTGCAGCCGCTGCAGCTGCTCACGCTCAAGCCGATCCTCTACGCGGCCAACGTCACCGACGCCGAACTGGGCGGCGCCGAGGGCCCCCACGTCACCGCGCTGCGCGCCGCCATCGAGCGCGATCACGAGCCGGCGGAGGTGGTCACCTTCTCGGCCAAGATCGAAGCCGAGCTCTCGGAGCTCCCGGGCGCGGAGCGCGCCGAGTTCCTCGCGCACCTCGGCATCGAGTCGGCCGGCCTCGACCGCCTCATTCGCGCCGGCTACCACCTGCTCGGCCTGCACACGTACTTCACGGCCGGCGAGAAGGAAGTGCGCGCCTGGACCATTCACCACGGCGACACGGCGCCGCAGGCCGCGGGCGTCATTCACTCCGATTTCGAGCGCGGCTTCATTCGCGCCGAGACGGCGGGCTACGACGACTTCATCAAGTTCGGCGGCTGGAAGGGGGCGCGCGAAGCGGGCGCGGTGCGCAGCGAAGGCAAGGACTATGTGGTGAACGACGGCGACGTGCTGCTGTTCCGGTTCAACGTCTAGCGGCGGCGCCCGCGCGCGGCAGCTCGATCAGGTGGTCGGCCACGGCGCGCACCGCACCGCGGTGCGTGCAGAAGACCACGGTGCACTGCCCCCGGAGCGCGCGCACGGTCTGCAGGATGCGCGCCTCGGTCTCGACGTCGAGTGCGCTGGTCGCCTCGTCGAGCACGAGCAGCGCCGGCCGGCGCAGCAGCGCCCGGGCGAGCGCGAGCCGCTGGCGCTCGCCGCCGCTGAACCGCACGCCGCGCTCGCCCACCGACGTCTCGAGACCCTCCGGCAGGGCCGCCACGAAGTCGCAGGCCGCGTCGCGCAGCGCCTGGGCGAGCTCCGCGTCCGTGGCGCCGGGGCGCGCGAACACCAGGTTCTCGCGAACGGTGCCGTGCAGGAGCATCGGCTCCTGCGCCAGGTACCCCACGCGCGCACGCCAGGCGTCGCGGGGCATGGCCGATAGCGCCACACCGTCCACCAGCACCTCCCCTTCCATGGGCGCGAGCAGTCCCAGCAGCACGTCGCCCAAGGTCGTCTTTCCCGCCCCGGTCTCGCCAACGACCACAGTGAGCCCGCCGGCGGGAATGTGGGCGCTCAACGCGCTGAGCGCGTCGCGGTTCGCCGTCGGGTACCGCACGGTGATGCCGCGCACCGCGATGGCGGGTGGCCGGCGGACGTCTCCCACCTGTGGCGTCGCCCCGCGCGGCGCGGCATCACCGCCACGCGCGCGTGCCTCGGCCCCGCGATCCGGATCTCCCCGCGGTCCCTCGCGCGGCGCCGCCGCCGATGTCGCCTCGCAGCGCGCCAGGAGCGCGCGCACCGACTCGAACGACGCCATCGCCTGCAACAGGGAGCTCGAGGCGCCCTGCAGCTCGGTGAGCCGCGGCACGAGGCGCGCGTACAGCAGCAGCAGGAGCATGAGCGCCGCGGGGGCCACGCCGCCCACCCGTACGCCGGCCCAGACCAGCAGGGCCAGCACCACCACCGCCAGCACCGCCAGCGCAAACGAGACGCGCGCCCGGTGATTCATCGTGCGTCGCGTCAGTTCGGTCCACCGCAGGGTGTCCTCGGCGATGGCGCGGGTCGCCTGCTCCTCCGCGCCATGCGCGTGCACCATCTTGAGTCCGCCCAGCAGTTCGCTCATGCGCGCGAACAGCCCGGTGGCTGCCGCGAGCAGCTGTTCACCTTCCGCCTGCCCCGGCGCCCGCAGCGCCCGCGCGACGGCAAACAGCAGCGCGGCCACCAAGGCCACCACTAGCGTCAGGTGCGGCGCCACCACCACGGCCACCGCGGCCGCGGCCGCCACGGCCGCCGACAGCGAGGCGATGTGCGTCAGCATCAGGAGGGCGCTGTGCACGTCATCCACCTGCGGACCGAGCGCGTGCGCCAGCGCGGCCGGGCGCTCGCCGGCGAAGCGCGCCCACGGCAGCTGCACGACGGCCGCGAACAGCCGCGCACGCAAACGACCCACCACGCGCGCCTCGAGGGCGGCCTCCTGCGTGGCAAGCAGCCACTGCACCGCCGCGCGCGCCGACACCAGCGCGATCACCACGAGCAGCACGCCGGTCAGCGTGGGCGCGACACCCAGTCCGCGCAACGCCGACTCCAGGCGTCGAGCCAGTGCGTCCGTGGCGCCGTCGCCCAGCGACACGCCCACCAGGCCCAGCATCGGCACGAGCATGAGCAAGCCGACGCCTTCGGTGAGCGACAGCGCCAGCGTGAGCGCGCCGACCAGCGCAATCCGCCGGCGCTCGTCGCGCCAGACGAACTGGGCGAAAGCGAGGATGCTCTTCACGGCCGCCTTCCGAGGAGATGCCGCAGCAACCGCACCGCGCGCCACGGGTACGCCAGCGGCAGCAGCGCATCGGGCAGCCGCAGCGCCTCGCGGTCTCGCGGCGTCGGCAGCATCGCGGCGAGCGCCAGGTATCGCGCCCGCGCCCACCGGCCCTCGAGCCATCGCAGGTCGTACCGCAGCGTGGACTCGCCGCCGAGGTCCACCGCGCCAGGCGCGCCGGTGAGGTGCACCGCCACGTCGCGCGCCAGCGCCAGCGCGGCGGTGTCGGCTTCCGCCGCCGCCCGCACCGCGCCGGGGAGCTCGAGCCCCGTCATCTCGCGCGCGAACAGCAGCGCACAGTGCAGTGTGCGCCCCACGCCCCACTCGGCGGCGCGACCGCTCACCGCCACCCAGTCCAGCGCCGGCCGGCTTGCGGCGGCCACGAAGTCGGCGAGCCAGAGCAGCGACGACCACGCGTGCTTCACACCGTGCAGCGCGAGCAGCACGCACAGGTCCTCCGGCTGCGGCACCAGCACGGCGCCCCCGCCAAGCGCGACCGCGCGCGCGCGCGCCACGAGGTCGCGCGGATCCTGCGGCCCGCCATAGCGCGGCGCCTGCACACGCCAGTGGAGTTCCACCGGCGCCGCCCCGTCGCGCGCGAGCTGGGTGGCCCCTTCCCACCGCGAGTAGGTCCGCTCCTCGCGCGCCGTGTACCGGGCGGCGGACTCGTACCCCGCCGCCCGCAAGGCGGCAACCGTGCGGTCGCGATCCGCCGCGGCGATGAGCAGGTCCAGGTCGGCGAAATCGCGAGCGCCGACATCACCGTGCAGCTCGGCGGCGAGGGCGGGCCCCTTGTACGCCACCGCACGAATGTCCCGCGCCGCGAGCGTGCCGCACAACTCGGCGACCTGGCGCGCCCCGGCAAGCGCGTGCACCGCGACGCGCCGCGCCGTGTCGGCCGCCGACGCACGCGCAGCGGCGGGCACGCCGGTGGCTGGCAGTGCGCGAACGACCCACCACGTCACGCCGTGCGACGCCGCCAGACGCACGACGGCGTCCCAGTCCCTGACGCGCACGCCGGCGCTCGCCTGCGCCGACGACGCCGCCGCATCGCACCGCAGCGCGGCGAGCACGAACTCCACCTCAGGTCGGCCGACGCTCGTCACATGCCAAAGATGGCGCAGGTCGCCCGCGCGCGGTACACGTCAGCCGCCCGCCGGCGCGGCGACGGCAGCGCGCACCTCAGCAACCAGCGCGTCCAGGCGACACGGATCGGTGTGCGGCACCAGGCCCAGCACCCGCCGTCCGCGCAGCACCCGTTCGAGCATGCGCATTTCCTCGCCGCGCATCCGGTCGTCCAGGAGGTAGTTCGCGTAGGTGTTCTCCACCAGACGCATGAACGCCTCGCGCGGCGGCAACCACTCGACGCACGGCGCGCGCTCGTCCTGCGCTCGTGCGCCCAGCACGAAGACATCGCCAAGCGGTGCCGGCTCGTGGTGGAATGGATGGTCCGTTCCCAGCGGCAGCGATCGCTTGTCCCACGTCGGCGTCAGCAACGGCAGTCGGCCGCTGGTGCCGAACAGGATGCGTTCACTCTCATCCCACAGGCGCAGCAGCCGGTACGACGGATAGGCCATGAGGACACCGTCCACGAGGCGCACCGCCAGTACGTCGTCGGCGAGCACCGGCATGCCGGCACGCGCGAATGCGGCGGCCGTCGTGGACTTTCCCGCCCCGCTGGCGCCCACCAGCGCCACGGCGCGTCCGTCAATGATCACCGCGCTGGCATGCAGCGCGAGCACGCCGCGCAGCCGAAGTGCGAAACCAAGCACGGGGCCCAGCAGATAGGTGGCGGTGTCCGCCAGTGACGTGGCGTCCCCCCACCAGGCCACGATCCGCGTCGCCTCTGGATTGAGCACAAACTCGGTGCCGTCCTCGTACCGGAACCAGAAGCCGCGCGCCGCATCGCGTCGCACCACAACCGCCGGCGGCTCGCCGGCGCCCGCGGCCTCTCGATAGTACGCCGTCGCCTGCTCCCACGCGGCGGCGTCCGGGGAGGCGCCTCCGAGCACGACGTCCACGTCGGTGCCTCGCCCAGCCGGCGCGGCATCGAGCGCATCGAGCGGACGGTCGCTCCGCACGACCAGCCCGTACAGGGCATACTCAGGCACGCCGGTGCTCCTCGCGCGCGAGCCAGCGGTCCAGCTGCAGCACGCGCCACGCGTCAACCACATCGTACGGCGCGCCGGAGCGCAGGGTCTGCCGCACGGCGTCCACATCCACCCACGGCGTCACGCGCTCCGAGATGGGCGTCTCCGCCCCGCCCCGCGCACGCCACTGCGCCACGCGCGCCTCGATGTACCCGCTGAGCGGGGTCTTCGGGCGCGCCAGCACCGCCTCCGGCAGCTCCCCGCGCATGGACTGCCGCAGCAGATACTTGTCCTGGCACCACGGCACCGGCGGGATGGCGAAGGCGAAGGCGAGCACCCGCGGATCCACCAGCGGAAACGTGTACAGCACCGGCGCGAGCGTCGTGACCGGCGACACGCCGACGTACAGCGAATCCCACTGCGGCGACCCGAGCAGGCGCACCGATCGCGGACGCAGGGGATGCGACGACGGCGGAAGCTCCTCCGCCGGCGCCAGCTGGACGGCCCGGTGCGTCAGCCACGGCATGGTTTCTCGCGCCCCACGGTTGCGCAAGCGCCGCAATCGCTCGCGCCACTCCAGCCCCACCCACGGACGCCGGCCAGTGCGCACGATGTACCGCAGCCACGAACCCGCCACCTCGCGCGCCGGTTGCGTCCGCAGCTGGCCAAGCAGGGTCGGCGGGTGCAGCAGCGTGTCGCCATCCTCGCCGAAGATGGCGATTGGCGCGTGCGCCGCGACGGCGCGGGCACACGCCCGCTCTCCGGCCAGGTCGGCCTCATCCGACGGCTCCTCCGGCAGCGACGACGGCTCATCGAGGTGCGCGAGCGACGCCGGCTCGTCGAGGTCGAGGATGCTCTGCGCGAGGTGCAGCCGTTCTGCGACAGCCGCCGCCAGCGTGTCGTCGTCACTGGGCGCGAGCGTCGGATGCGCAAAAGTGAACGCGCGCAGCGCGACGCCTGGCGCCACGCGGCGTGCGGCGACGGCGAGCGTTGGGGAGTCCATCCCGCCGCTCAGGAGGATGGCGGCGCCGGCGCCCCGAAGGCGATCGCGCACGGCCGCGTCGAGCACGTCCTGGAAATGCGCGGTATAATCGCCGTCGCGGCGGTAGCGGATCGGGTCCGGCACCGGAAAGTCCCAGTGTCGGCGCTGGCGCGGTGCCGCGGTGCCCTCGAAACACACCGTGTGCGCCGCCGCGAGCCGGTGCACCTCGCGAAACACCGTGCGCCCCGGCTCAAGCACCCAGCCCACCCGCAGGAGTTCGACGAGCGCCCGCTCGTGCAGCGCCGACGAGATGCCCGGCAGCGCGCGAACCGTTTCCATCGCGCTGCCCACCGCCACCCGCGAGCCGACTTGTCCCCAGTACAATTGCCGGTTGCCGTGCGGGTCGCGAGCGCCGATCAGGCGGCGTTGTGCCCGGTCCCAGATGACAAATGCGTAGTCGCCGAGCAGGTGCTCCGCGAGGCGCTCGCCCCACGTCTGGTAGGCGAGCGCCACGAGGCGGGCGTCGGAGGCGTCGTCGAGCGAGTGCGGGGCGTTTGGCGCGAGCGCGCGCCGCAGGTCGTCACGCGCGTCAATGCGTACCGTGCCGGCGACCAGCAGGTCGCCGTGGCGAAGCGGAAGCTCCGCGTCGAACGGCAGCGGTCGCTCGTCGGCAAGGTGAACGACTGCGGCCTCATCGGTCCCCGCAACGGAAACGCGCCCCGCAATCGCCGGGAGCGACTGACGCAGGCGCGCCGGCGACGCCGGATCCAGGGGCGCGAACGACAGATCAATCAGCGCGCCGAACGCCAGCACTCCATGCCTCTCTCAGGTCCGTTGCATGATCCCACGACCGCCGTCGTTGCGGCCCGGCTCGTCCACCCGTGTCGTCACGCCCGCCACCGATCTCAAGTGGGTGCGCCGCCGCGACAGCCGCCACCCCCGAAGACGGCGACGACACCGCCTACGTCCGTCGCATTCTCCCGCTTCCGCCATCTTTTCGGCCCCTGCGGTCAACCTTGGTCGTCACTTCCTTCACCGCACCAAGGCGTATCAGCTTCGGTGAAACCCACGGTTGCCGCCTCGGCAACGGCGCGCCCTCGAGACGCTGCCGCGACTGCGGATCTCGGGCGCCTGTGCGCCGTGCGTACTCCATTCGACCTCCCGATCAGCAGGGGACGGTCGCCGTCGTCGACGACACTCAGGACTGCGGTTCCGATCAGGGACTGCGTGCCAACGCCGCACCGCCGAAGCCTGATCCGGCATGCGGCACCATCGTAAATGCACTGCGGTCGCAAGTCCGGCCAACACCTCAATCACCACCGCGCAACGCGGTCAACTCACCATCCAGGCGTCCGCGACGCGCATTCAGTTCGCGGCGCCTCTCTACACTGCGGCGATGGTGCCCCGCGGGCTCCTGCTCTAGGTGCGTCTTTTCTTGCCCGATCCACCGTCGTTGCGTCCGGTCTTGTCTACGCGGGCGGTAACCTCTGCGATCGACCCCCAGGAGCAGCAGTCTGGGTGCCGACCAGCGAAGCAGAGCAGACGCCGCCCCCCCCCCCCCCCCCCCCCCCCCCTTTCTTTTTTTTTTTTTTCTATTTCTTGCGGGTGCAACCC
>JAJZRK010000079.1:0-5205 GCA_021802745.1 bacterium | reverse complement strand
AAGCAGAGCAGACGCCGCCCCCCCCCCCCCGCTCACATCTGACTTCCTGTTTGCATCAGACGATTTCGTGCCGGTGAAACCCCGCATGACCACTCTCCACACCGCGGATCGGCGCAGCGTCCGCCGTCAGACGCCCAGGCCGCCGCGCAGACTACGTGCGCCGCATGAAACCACGTCCTCCGTCGTTTCGTCCTCGCCAGTCAACCTTGGCTGTCAACTCGCGTACCAGGCCGATTCTCGCGAGCCGCGGAGACCCCCAGTGCCGAAGGGGCCGCGCCTCGCCAGCGTTCCCGATTTTCCGCGGTATTCCGGCTTCGTCACTGGCCGGCGACATCGGATCATCGCCCACTGACATTCTAGCCCGCGTCATTTGACCCCCCTGGCTGCGAAGGCATGGTTGCCCACGCCAGCGACACCCGATGCCACTACGTAACAGCGCTTCGACGCAGCCTGCACCTGTATGCGATCCGGCCACGTGGACGAACAGCGCGGCCTCATATAACAATATTACACGCTGTCACAATACGAGGCAATCCCACGGGCCGTCTCAGGAATGCTCGAGAGGTGCTGCCGTGAGCAGCGGCAAGAGGTCCTGAACCCAATCAAACGCGTCGGCCTCTGTGGAGAAGCCCAGCTCGGACTTTGCAAACAGCGCCGACGCGATGGCGCCGGACGTCTGGCGGCCGTCAATCATCGAGAGCGCCTCGCGAAGTCGCTGGCCTTCCCCACCCAGCACCGGCCGATGAAGCTCCGATCGGGCAGCCAGTCTGAGGGGCGTCAGTGTCACCGCACCAAGTGTGGACTGCCGCGCCCTGCGACGCACGCCGCTCCCGTCCTGCGCGTCCCACGCGACTTCCCACGCCCACGCGTAGTCGCCGCTCACCGGCACCGCCACGAAACGGAGCGAGAGGTCAGCGTGCGCAGGCAGCGAGAGCGGCTCGTGCAACGGCAGGTACAGGCAGCCATGAACGGTTTGTTCGGGTCCCGGGCGTGTCGAGAAACCCTCGCCGCCCGCGAGTTCCGCATCGAACCACAGCGCAAAGCCGTCGGCCGCGATCGGCTCAACGGTCGTCCATCGGGCCGTCCCCTCAAAGTGCGGATCGGTGACGGTCGTCAGCTCAAGGTCGCCGAGTCCTGCTCCCGGCAGCAGGAGATCCTCTGGCCGCAGCTTGCCTCGGCGAGACGCGGCCAGGAGCCTCGTCCGCAAGCTGCTGAGATCCACACCGTGCTGATTGGCGGCGATGGTGTGCAGGTCATCGCGCATCGTGGCCGGCTGGCGCGCCGGTGCCGCCCAGAGGCGATCGCGCACGGCGACGAGCGTTGCGCCGTCCTGCAACAGGCGCTCGCGGGCATCGCGCAACAGCCTGATGCGCTCCTGATGCAGTGGCAGGATGCCGCGAATGTCCTCCACCAGCACGCTCGCCCGTTCGGGGAGCGTCACCTGGCGCGGATCACCCTGTATGAACGTCACGCGGTCGGCGACGCCGTTGGCACGGGCGAGCGCGGGACCGAGCCCGATCGCGTCGTTGGTTTCGATGGCGTAGGCATGCCGTGCACCGAGTCGTGCGGCGAGGATCGCGAAGAACCCGAAGCCGGCGCCGAGATCGAGCACCACCGACTCGTGCGTCACCAGGTGCTCCAGGGCGCGCGCGTAGGCCTCGGTGCGGTGACGGTCGCCGACCATCACCACGTAATCCTCAAGCGTGTAGCTCATGGCGCCCCGTCGGCGTCGCCATCGGCGCCAGGGTCAACGCCGCGGCCGGCGCCACGCTCAGCGCCAGGGTATTCGACGGGTCCGGCGCCGAAGACGGCCAGCGTCTTGTATGTGTGCAGGTCCTCGCTCTCGCCCGTTACCAACTCGCCGGCGCTCTCCGTCCAGGCGTGCGCGTCGAGCGGCGCGCCGTTGGGGGCGATGCCGATGGACACGCGAACCGGCTGCCGTTGGCGCCGCAGCAGCACTTCGGCCGTGAGGGCCCGCGGGAGGCAATGGCTGCCGGGCAGTGCGCGCGCGGCCCGGGCCACCGCGCGTCGAACGGCCTGGGCGCGGGCGACGTCGGGCGCACCGATCGGCGCGGCCGAGAGCCACTCCACGACGGCACGCACCCGGCCGAACGCGAGGAACGCAAGCAGCAGCCGGACCATCACCAGGGTGCCCAGCGCGCGCATCGCGAGCCACCGTTCGCCGGAGGACAGCGCCGCGAACCTACGCAGGGGGTTCGACACGCCGCACCACGAGCCCGCGCGCGGCGAGCTCCTCGACGAAGGCCAACACCTCGGCGGCGCAGGCCTCTGCGCTGACGTCATACTCGGACATGAGCGTCGCCACGAGGTCCGAGAGCCGGTGCGGCGCCTGCACCAGCTCCCAGATGCGCGCCGCCACGTCCGACACGCTGAAATAGGCGCCCTCACGCATGCCCAGGATGATCACCTCGCCCGAAAGGTCGGCGGCGACCTGGTCTTCGGAGGCGACGACAACGTCGGCCAGGGTCAGTGCGCTTGGCATGGCAGCAGAAGATTAGCCCTCTGCGCACGCGGGGGGCAGAGCGGAGGGCCGGACTGCGCCATGGCATCCGGTTGACGACGCGCCCCTCGGCGTCCGCGCTCAGTTGACCCGGGCTCCACGCTGGGGTAAACTTCAAGGCTCAACACAACGCGGCAATTCAGCCGCCTTGCCTCCCCCCGCGTCGGCAACCCGCGGGGGGCATGAACGACCAAAGGAGGATTGCCATCCGTGACTCGTGAATACGAGGCGGTCTACGTCTTCGACTCGACGCTCGAAGACGCCGCCATCAATGACAAGATCGCCAAGCACCACGCGCTCCTCAGCGCCGACGGCGAGATTGCGCTCAACCACTGGGGACGTCGCCAGCTCGCCTACAAGATCGGCAAGCGCGAGACGGGGTACTACGTCGTCGCCCGCTTCAAGGCCGACGGCAAGGTGCTCCCCGAGTTCGAGCGTTCGCTCAAGCTCGATGACGCCGTGGTCCGCTACCTCATCTCGATCCACGAGCATGAGCTCGGCGCCCCGCCCATGACCGAAGAGCAGCTCGCCGCCAAGCGGGCCCGTGACGATGACGACGAGGACGACGAATAATGCGCCGCCAGAGAAAGACGTGCCCCATGGATGAGCTCCGCATCCGCCACGTGGACTACAAGGACGAGCGCTTCCTGTCGCGCTTCGTCACCGACAACGGCAAGATCCTGCCGAGCCGCCTCAGCGGCACCTGCGCGCGTCACCAGCGCCAACTCGCGAGCGCCATCAAGAAGGCGCGCTATCTCGCGCTGTTGCCGTACACACGCGGGCAGACGCCGTAAGTGACTGCTCCCGTCGTCGAGCCCACGCCAGCGGTTCCCCGCGAACGCGGCTGGCGAAGCGTCGTCGGCGGACTTGCCCTGCTGTTGCTGCTGCCGGCGATGCCACCGTTCTCGGTGGTCTTCCCGGTTGCGGAAACGGCGCTGGTGCTGGTCCCCGTGCTCGCCGCCTGCGCGCTCGCGGGGTGGAAGGCCGGCGGGCGGCTCCTGCTCGCCGTGATCTGGGTGGCCTTCGCCGCCTGGGTGGTCGCGGCGGGGGCGGTGCGCACCGATTACTCGCTCCTCGCGCGGGGCTGGGGCGTGCTGGTGGCGGTGTCGTTTGCGGTGTGGGCGCTGGTCTGGCCGAATCGGCCCTTCCTGCCGCGCGCCCTCGCCACGCTGGGATTGGCGCTCGTGGTGGGTGGACTCTCGACGCTTGCGGTATCGGGTGGAGCGTCGCGGGTCACGCAGGTCGTCGCCGGTGAGGTGATGCGTCGGGCCGATGCGTTCGACGCGGACTGGAAGGTCCGGCTGACGTCGAAGGACTGGCAGGATTTCCGTGCGACCAACGCCGAATCGGCGGCCTGGTTCGAACGGACGCTGGACGAGCAGCGGGTGATGGTGCGCGGGCTCGCCGAGCGCTCGCCGTCGCTCTTCCCGGCCCTGCTGGCGCTGGAAACGCTGGCCGCGCTCGGGCTCGCCTGGGCGTTGTACCATCGGGTGGGACGCGCGCGCCTCGGCGCCCCGCTCGCGCGGCTGCGGGAGTTCCGGTTCGACGATCAGTTCATCTGGGGGCTGGTCGGCGGGCTTCTGCTGGTGGTGGTGCCTGGCCTGGATGCTGCCCGGGACCTGGGCGCGAACCTGCTGGTCTTCTTCGGCGCGCTGTATGCGCTCCGCGGAGCCGGCGTGGCGCTGTTCCTCCTGGCGCCGGGGCGCGTGATGACGGTCGTTCTGGTCGGGGCGTCGGTGCTGTTCGCCGGCGCGGCCGGCGTGATATTCTTGGGGCTCGGCTTGGGCGACACGTGGCTGGATTGGCGTCGCCGGACGCGCCCGTCAACCTGAACGTTGGGGTTTCCGATGGAAGTCATTCTGCGAGAAGCGGTGGAAAAACTCGGGCATCCCGGCGACATCGTGAAGGTGTCGGCGGGCTACGCGCGCAACTTCCTGCTCCCGCGCGGCATCGCGTACGAGGCCACGCCGGGCAACAAGAAGCGCATCGCCCAGGAAAAGGCGACGCTCGAGGCGGCGGAGAACTCGCGCCGCAGCGCGGCCGAGGAGTTTGCGGCCAGGATCGAGCCCATCTCCCTCACCTTCGCCGCGCGCGTCGGCGAGGAAGGCAAGCTCTTCGGGTCGGTGACGTCGGCCGACATCGCCGCGCAGCTCGAGGCGCAGGGCGTTCATGTCGAAAAACGCCAGATTGACCTGCACGAGCCGATCAAGGCGCTCGGCGTGTACAAGGTGGGCATCCGCCTGCATGCCGATGTGAAGCCGGAGATCAAGGTCTGGGTCATTAAGGGCTGAGAAACTACAGAGAGACAACAGAGAGACAACAGAGAGACAACAGAGAGACAACAGAGAGACAACAGAGAGACAACAGAGAGACAACAGAGAGACAACAGAGAGACAACAGAGAAACAACAGAGAGACAACGGACGGGGGGCGGGCTTGGGCGCGCTCCCCGTGCTGCGTTCTAATACTACAGTTGCACCCATGACGGTTCACGCGTCGCTCTGGTAACGACGACCGGAGCGTGGCGATGCGCGAGCAGCAACTGGCGGCGGGGTGGGCGCGGGAGCTGGCGACGGTGGCGGCGCGCATCGGGACGTTCGTCACGCATCCCGAGCCCCGCGCCCGGGTGGGGCGTTTTCTCGACGGGGCGTTGGCGGGCACGGGCCGCCGCAATGGGTGGCAGTT
>JAJZRK010000078.1 GCA_021802745.1 bacterium | reverse complement strand
CCGGGGACCCACACCGGGTTACGGGGGGGGGGGGGGGGGGTGTGGTTGGGGGGGGGGGGGGGTTTGGGGGGGGGGGGGGGGGGGGGGGGGGGGGGGGTGTGGTGCAGGGGAAGGGTGGGCGACTGCGCCCTTGACTTCGTCCCTCCCGGCGACAGCTTCAGGGAAGCGACTCGAAAACGGGGCCCCCGCCGCAGCGCGGCGGGCCCCGTTTCTTATCGCGCACGCGGACCATCGCGAATCGCTTTCCTCAGTCGTGGTCCGCAATCCCCGTCCGAATTCCCAATCCTCAGTCGTCGTACATGATCGCCCCGGTTCTCACCGACATCATCCCCAACTGGCACCTCAGCGCCGACGCCCACCCGGAGCGCCTCGACGCCGAGCTGCTGTCGCGCGCGTATCGGTTCAGCGAGAAGGCGCACTCGGGGCAGACGCGGCGCAACGGCGATCCCTACGTCACGCACTGCGTCGAGGTTGCCAAGATCCTCGCCGACCTGCAGCTCGACACGGTCACCATCGCCAGCGCGCTCGTCCACGACGTCATCGAGGACACCGACGCCACCCGCGAGGACGTGGAGCGCGAGTTCGGCCGCGAGGTCGCCCAGATCGTGGACGGCGTCACCAAGATCGGCCACCTCCCCACCGGGTCGCGCGAAGAACGGCAGGTCGAGAACTACCGCAAGCTCCTCCTCTCCATCGCCAAGGACGCGCGCGTCATCCTCATCAAGCTCGCCGACCGCCTGCACAACATGCGGACGCTCGAGCACCTCCCCGAGGAGAAGCGGCGCCGCATCGCCCTCGAGACGCGCGACCTGTACGCCCCGCTCGCGCACCGGTTCGGCCTCGCCGCCATGAAGGCCGAACTCGAGGACCTCGCCTTCCGCTACCTCGAACCCGAGGAGTACCGCGCCCTCGCGCGCCTCGTGCAGCAGAAGCGCGCCGACCGCGAAGCGCTGATCCAGGAGATGGTGGGTCCGCTGGCGAAGCGCCTCCAGGAGTCGGGCGTGGTGGTGCACGAGGTCAGCGGCCGCCCGAAGCACCTGTGGTCCATCCACAAGAAGATGGTCAAGGGCGAGAAGTCGTACGACGACGTCTACGACCTCTACGCCATTCGCGTGCTCGTCGAGAACGTGCCCGAGTGCTACCACGCGCTCGGCGTGATCCACGGCGCGTGGTCGCCGCTGCAGGAGCGCATCAAGGACTACATCGCCCAGCCGAAGTCCAACGGCTACCAGTCGCTGCACACGACGGTCTTTGGCCAGCGCGGCACGCTGTTCGAGATCCAGATCCGCACGCTCGAGATGCACCGCACCGCCGACTACGGCATCGCCGCGCACTGGCGGTACAAGGAAGGCGACAAGCAGCGCGGCGACGACCTCGACCGCGCGCTCCACTGGTTCCGGCAGGTGCTCGAGCTGCAGCTCGACGCCGAGACCCCCGACCAGTTCCTCGAGTTCCTGAAGCTCGACCTCTATCAGGACGAGATCTTCGTCTTCACGCCGAAGGGCGACGTGATCCAGCTCCCCAAGGGGGCGACGCCGATTGACTTCGCCTTCGCCGTGCACTCCGAACTCGGGCTGCACGTGCAGGGCGCGAAGGTCAACGGCCGCATCGTCCCGCTCTCGCGCGAACTGCGCAACTCCGAGACCGTGGAGATCTCCCGCTCGCCGACCGCGCGCCCGAGCCGCGACTGGCTGGCCCACGTGCGCACCGGCCGGGCGCGGCATCGCATCCGGCAGTGGCTGCGCGTCGAGGAGCACAAGGCGTCGCGCCAGATCGGGCGCGAGATCCTCGACCGCGAGCTGCGCCGCCGCCGCATGGCGAAGCTCACCGACGACGAGCTGACGACGGCGGCCGGCGTGCTCAAGCTCGGCGATGCCGACCACGTGCTGGCGTCCATCGCGCAGGGCGACGTCAACATCACGCAGATCCTGAAGGCGATCTTCCCCGACGTCGAGGAGCACCCCGACCAGCACCAGCTGAAGGCGAGCCCGCTCGAGCGGCTCCTCGACCGGATGAAGCGGTCGGACACCTCGCGCGGCATTCGCGTGCAGGGCGCCGACGGCCTGATGGTCCGCTACGCGCAGTGCTGCCAGCCGGTGCCGGGCGACAAGGTGGTGGGCTACGTGACCCGCGGCCGCGGCGTGAGCATCCATCGCGCCGACTGCCCCAACCTGCTGTTCCTCGTGCACGAGCCCGAACGCCGCCTCGAGATTGACTGGAAGGAGAGCGAGGGCGAGCGCTTCATCATTCGCCTCCATATCGAGGGGAACGACCGGCGCGGCCTGTATGCCGACCTCGCCTCGGCGGTCAGCGGCACCGGGACGGACATCAAGACGCTCGAACTCAAGTCCACCGACGGGCGCGTCACCGGCGCCGCGCTCGTCGAGGTGGAGAACCTCGTGCACCTCGACAAGATCATCCGCGCCGCGCGGCGGGTGAAGGGCGTGACGGAAGTGTCTCGGCGAGAGAGACTTACCGCAGATGGATGATCTGGACCGAGGATTGCGATCGGTGATTACGATTCAGGATCTCGATTCGCGATGCCTGCGTCGCAGCAGATGACCCCTTCCGCTCCACTCCCCCCCAATCGGAATCGCGATCCTCAATCGCAATCCCCAATCGAAATCCGAATTCCATGTCCTCCATCGTCCTCGGTCTTCATAACCTCACCCGCTGGTTCGTCCTCCTTTTCGCCATCGTGGCGCTCCTTCGCGCGCTCAAGGGGATCAACGGTGGGGTGGACTATGCCAGCGGCGCCAAGCGCGCCGTCTCGGTCTTCGTGATGTCCGTGCACCTGCAGTTCCTGCTCGGCCTCATCCTGTTCGGCGTCAGCCCGCTCACCCGGCACGCGATGCGCGACATGGGGGCGGCCATGCAGGACCCGGGCATTCGCTACTTCGTGGCGGAACACCCGACGCTGATGCTCCTCGCCGTCGTCGTCGCGACCCTCACCGGGGTCATCGCCCGCCGCGGCCCGGATGACGCCGTCCGCCATCGCCGGGCGGCGATCGGCGTGGCGCTCTCCCTCGGGCTCATCCTCGCCGGCATCCCCTGGCAGCGGCCGCTGCTGCCGCACTTCTAGCCGTCGCGGGCCGGGCACCCCAGTCGCCCACGGCCCGCGTCAACCCGCGCGCTGAGTCGCTCACGCCGGCGCGCCGGCGATGCTGCGCTTACCGAAGAAACGCCGAATCGCTATATTTCACCGATGCCCTCCGTTCCCTTCGACCTGCAGGCGCCGTTCGCGCCGGCCGGCGACCAGCCCAAGGCGATCGCCGAGCTGACTGCCGGGCTCGAGCGGGGCGACCGGTTCCAGACGCTTCTCGGCGTCACTGGGTCGGGGAAGACGATGACGATGGCGAACGTCATCCGGAACATCGGCAAGCCGACCCTCGTCCTCTCGCACAACAAGACGCTCGCCGCGCAGCTCTACGGCGAGCTCAAGTCGTTCTTCCCGAACAACGCCGTCGAGTACTTCATCTCGTACTACGACTACTACCAGCCCGAGGCGTACGTCCCGACGAGCGACACGTACATCGAGAAGGACGCCTCGATCAACGAGGACATTGACCGCCTGCGGCTGCGCGCCACGTCATCGCTGATGGAACGCGAGGACGTGATCATCGTCGCCACGGTGTCGGCGATCTACGGCCTCGGCGACCCGGTGCAGTACCGCGAGCAGATGGTGCACCTCACCACCGGGCAGAAGATCGCGCGCGACGAGATCCTGCGCGGGCTGGTGAAGATCCAGTATGGGCGCAACGACGTCGCGTTCGAGCGCGGGACCTTCCGCGTGCGCGGCGACACGGTGGAGATCTTCCCGGCCTACGAGGAACAGGCGGTCCGCGTCGAGATGTGGGGCGACGTGATCGAGCGCATCTCGAAGATCAATCCGCTGACCGGCGAGACGATCACGGCGCTGACGCGCGCGGCGATCTATCCCGCCAAGCACTTCGTCACCTCGCGGCCGACGCTGGAGCGGGCCGTGCGCCTCATCCAGGAGGAGTTGCGCGAGCGGCTCGCCGCGCTGAAGGAAGCGGGGAAGCTGCTCGAGGCCCAGCGCCTCGAATCGCGCACCAACTTCGACATCGAGATGATGCTCGAGGTCGGTACCTGCGCCGGCATCGAGAATTACTCGCGCCACCTCTCGGGGCGGGCGGCGGGCGAGCGCCCGGCCGTGCTCTTCGACTACTTCCCCGAGGATTTCCTGGTTGTCGTGGACGAGTCGCACGTCACGCTCCCCCAGATCGGCGGGATGTTCAACGGCGACCGGTCGCGGAAGACGACGCTCGTGGAGTACGGGTTCCGGCTGCCGAGCGCGCTCGACAACCGCCCGCTGATGTTCGACGAGTTTCTCTCGCTGACGCCGCGCGCGGTCTTCGTCTCCGCCACCCCGGCCGACCTCGAACTGCAGCTGTCGCAGGGGGTCGTCGTCGAGCAGATCATTCGGCCGACCGGACTCGTGGACCCGATCCTCGAGATTCGCTCCGTGCGCGGCCAGGTGGACGACCTGCTCGGCGAGATTCGCATTCGCGAGCGGAAGGGCGAGCGCGTGCTCGTCACGACGCTCACCAAGCGCATGGCCGAGGACCTCACCGACTACCTCCAGCAGGTCGGCGTGCGCGTGCGCTACATGCACGCCGACATTGACGCGATCGAGCGGATGGAAATCGTGCGCGGCCTGCGGCTCGGCGAGTTCGACGTCCTCGTCGGCATCAACCTCCTGCGCGAGGGGCTCGACTTGCCGGAAGTCTCGCTGGTCGCGATTCTCGATGCGGACCAGGAGGGCTTCCTGCGGTCGGACCGTTCGCTCATCCAGACGGTGGGGCGCGCCGCGCGGCATGCGGAGGGCAAGGCGATCCTGTATGCGGACCGCATCACCGGCTCGATGCAGCGGGCGATGGACGAGACCAACCGCCGTCGCGCCGTGCAGGAGGCGCACAACGCGGCGCACGGCATCGTGCCGCGCGGCGTGACGAAGAGCACCGAGCAGATCCGCGTGCTCACCCGCGTGGCCGACGCGCGCGATGAGCGGGAAGGGCGGGAGAAGGCGCGCGCCGGCGAGAAGCAGCAGCGCAAGGTGGCGGAGGCGGCCGCGCACTATGGCGTGGACGACCTGCCGGCGCTGGTGGTGCAACTGGAGGAGGAGATGAAGGAGGCGGCGAAGGCACTCGACTTCGAGACGGCGGCGCGGCTGCGCGACGAGCTGTTCGAGATCAAGGCGGCGATGGGCGAGCGCAGCCACGGCGCGCGCCGCGGCGCCTCCTGGCGCGCCGGGCGGTAGCGTGCCCACCCTCGTTCCGCCGCTCCCGCCGCACGGCAGCTACCTGATGAGCCTCGACGAACTCGAGACCTTCGGCATGATGCTGGGCAAGGCCGCGGCCAAGGCGCTGCCATGCGTCATCACCCTCGCCGGCGACCTCGGCACGGGCAAGACGACGCTGACCCGCGCCATCGGGCGCGGCTTCGGCGTCTCCGAGCCGGTGACGAGCCCGACCTTCGCGCTCGTGCACGAGTATGCGGCGCGCGTGGGCCGGTTTCTCCACCTCGACCTCTATCGCATCAACGGCCCGCACGAACTCGCGAACCTCGGCTGGGACGCGCTCTTCGACGAGCCGTCGCTCCTGATCATCGAATGGCCGGATCGCGCCGGCCACCTCGTGCCGGACGATGCGTTGCCCATCACGCTCGCGCACCTGCCGGACGATGAGTCGCGGCGCCGGGTGACGTGGTGAGCGCGCCCGGGCTGACGCTGGCGCTCGACGCCTCGACCTACGTGGGGACGGTCGCCGTCCTGCGCGAGGGCGCGGTTGTCGCCGCGCGCGAGGCGATGATGCGCGGCGAGCACGAGGAGCGCCTGATGCCGGCGGTGCTCGCCGCCCTCGCCGACGCTGGCGCTGCGCCGCGTGAGGTGGCGTGCGTGGTGTGCGGCGCGGGGCCGGGGAGCTTCACCTCGCTGCGCATCGCGGCGGGAATTGCCAAGGGCATCGCGCACGGGGCCGGCGTACCGTTGTACGCCGTGTCGTCGCTGGCGCTCGTCGTGGCCGGCGCCGATCCCGCGCTGCCGGCGGGGCGCTATGTCGCGGCGCTCGACGCGATGCGCGGCGAGCGCTACGCGCAACTCATCGAGAGGCACGACGACGGTCGCGTGACGGTCGGCGGCGACGCGGCCCTTGCGACGGTCGAGCAGCTCGCCGCGCTTGGCCTTCCCGTGGTCGGGCCGCTTGAGGCGGAACCGCGCGCGCCGCACGCGCGCGGTGTGGAGCACCTGCTCGATGAGTGCCTCGCCGCCGGGCCGGTGGACCTCGATGGCTGGGAGCCTTCGTACGGGCGGCTCGCCGAAGCGCAGGTGCGATGGGAGGCGGCGCACGGACGGCCGCTCGCGCGCGGCTAGTGGAGGCGATTCGTCCGGCCACGACGGCCGATCTCGCCGCGATCGAGGTCATTGAGCGCGCCTCGTTCGCCGACCCGTGGTCGCTGCGGAGCTTCACCGATTCGCTCGCCCACGGCTATGTGCGGATGAACGTGCTCACCGACGGCGACGTCGTGATCGGCTACACCGTGGTGTGGGTGTCGGGCGACGAATGCGAACTCGCGAACATCGCGGTGGATCCGTCGCACCGCGGCCAGGGGCGCGGCGCGCGCCTGCTCGACGCGGTGCTGCAGCAGGTGCACGACGAGGGACTCATGGTGATGTTCCTCGAGGTGCGCGCTTCGAACACGGCCGCCCAGCGGCTGTACGCGAGCCGCGGCTTTCACGAGGTGGGGCGGCGCCCGGCGTACTACAAGGCGCCCGTCGAGGACGCGCTCATCCTGCGCCGCGACCTCGGCTGATGCAATGCAATGCTGCCGGCCGCGTGCGATTGGTGGTGTCGGTCGCGCGGCTTAGATTTACCATCAACGACGACGTACGGACTTTTGACGCGAGGAGGAGTTGTGAGCCGCAGCTTGAACAAGGTGATGTTGATCGGGAACCTCGGGGCCGACCCCGAAATCCGCACGACGTCGAACGGCAGCAAGGTGGCATCGTTCTCCCTCGCCACCAGCCGGTCGTGGGGCGGGCAGGGGGGGAGCGAGAAGCAGGAGAAGACCGAGTGGCACAAGTGCGTGGCGTGGAACGGCAAGGCCGGCGGCATGGGGCTCGCCGACATCATCGAGCGCTACTGCAAGAAGGGCGAGAAGCTCTACGTCGAGGGGCGCATCGAGTACCGGCAGTACCAGGACAAGGAGAACCAGACCCGGTACGTCACCGAGATCAATGTCCGCGAGATCATGCTGCTCGGCGGCAAGGGTGGCGACTTCGAGGGGAGCGCGCCGTCGCGCGGCCGCTCGGCCGCGCCGGCCAAGGCGGCGTCGGCGCCGTCGGGTGAGTTCGAGGAGTTCCCGGGCGGACTCGAGGCGGACGACGACTTGCCTTTTTGAGCTCACACGCCGCGCCACGCCGTCGTGAATAGGTCCGTCTGGCCGCAGGCCAGACGGGCCTCGCTCAGTTCGTTGTTCCGACGTATCCTACTCGCTGACCCCCTCGGGAGCCCCGCATGATCGCGCGTCCCCTCACCTGCGTCGCAGTCTGCCTGGTCGCCGCCTGTTCGTCGTCGGATTCGGGCACGGCGCCGGCCGCCGTCGTGACCACCACGGTGACGCTCGGCCCGGCCGAGGCCACGAGCAGCTATCGCCCCAGCGGGCTCCCGGCCACGTGGACCGGCTTCTGCCCGGTCGCCTCGCCCACCACGGTGACGCTCACGGCGGGGAACGCCTACCAGATCGCGAATCAGTCCGGCCGCGCCGTGGACATCATTACGCTCCCAACCAAGGCGGCCGTCGAGTCCATCGCCGCCGGGGCTACGGGAGCCAAGCATCAGGAGTTCGGGGCCGTCAGCCAGTCCAGCTTCACCTTCACGGTGTCCGTTTCGGGCTGTACCGACACGCAGTCAGGGCAGGGGCTGTTCAACGTGACGGTCAATAGCAAGTAACGCCCTCGACCGTCGCTCGTCTTCTATCAGTTGGCCTCCGTCTCCGCCTTTCGGGCGGGGGCGGGTTCTGCCATGCTTTACACCGACTTCCCCGTTGACCGGACCCATCCATGGCCCGCATCCGCGCTTCGCTGATCGCCTCCGCATTCATAGGTCTGGCTCTCGCGCTCCCGGCGCAGCAGCCCACGCCGGTTCCGCCCAAGCCCGCGGCCCAGCCCGCTGGCCAGGCGACGATGCCGGCTACCCACACCGTCGCGCGAGGCGAGACGCTGTGGAGCCTCGCGAAGCAGTACCTGGGCGACGCCTATCTCTGGCCCGAGATCTACCGGCTCAACACCGCCGTCATCGAGGATCCGCACTGGATCTATCCGGGCGAAGTGCTGAAGCTCCCGGGCGGCGCGGCGTCGGCGCCCGCGCCGGCCGACGAGGCCGTCACGAAGGCCGAGCCGTACGATCCGAACGCCTCCACGGTCTTCGACCCCCGCCGGTACAAGCGCCAGCGCGGCGTGCGCCAGTCGGCCAACCTGCTGATGTCGCGACAGGCCGTGCGGCCGGGCGAGTATCTCGCCGCCCCGTTCGTCTGGTCGGTGGGCGGGCCCGCCGGCGACGGACGCGTGCTCAAGAGCGCCACTTCGCAGATTGTCACCCCGACGCTCGAGACACGCAGCCTGCAGTCGCAGGAGCCGATCTACGTGCGATTGCCGCTGGGAGCCACGCGCGCCGACGGCCAGCGCTTCATGACCTTCGAACTCGGCCCCGTCCTGCAAGGGCAGGGGCAGGTGGTCATCGTGACCGGCGTCATCGAGCTGCGCCAGGACCCGGGCACCGGAGATGCACGCGCGGTCATCCTGCAGCGCTTCCTCCCGGTTGACGATGGGCAGGGCGTGATGCCGATAGACTCGCTGATCACCCAGCTCGACAAGCACCCGTCGGCGGTGGCGTTCGGCCCTGAGACGAAGCTCGCGTGGGTGCAGGGCAGCCCGGTCATTCCGCAGCTCGGCTCGTACGTGGTCCTGACCTTCACCGCCAAGGACGGCGTGGTGCCCGGCGACCAGGTCACGCTCTTCTCCGCCATGGGCAAGGGCGAGGCGGGTGAGCAGCACGCGCCCGAACAGGCGGTGGCGGTGCAAATCCTGCGCGTGAACGAGTTTGGCACCTCGGGAATCGTGCTCCGGCGGAACCAGGCCGACCTCCCGATCGGCATGAAGGGACGCCTCACGGCCAAGATGCCCTGAGCGCGGCGTCGCTGCGCTCGGCAGGCTACTTTTCCGGCATGGCAAATCGCGCCCTCGTCACCGGCGGCGCGGGGTTCATCGGCTCGCATATCGCCGATGCCCTGCTCGACCGGGGGTTTCATGTAGTCATCCTTGATGACCTGTCCACGGGCCGGCGGCAGAACGTGCCCGCGGCCGCCGAGTTCATGCCGCTCGACGTGCGCAGCGCCGACGCCGCGCGCGTCGTGCGCGAGGGCGGCTTCGATGTGGTGGTGCACCAGGCCGCGCAGATTGACGTGCGCAGGAGCGTCACCGATCCGGTGCACGATGCCTCCATCAACATCCTCGGCGCGCTCAACCTGCTCGAGGCGGTGCGCGCCGCGGCCAGGCGCCCGCGCTTCGTGTTCGCCTCTACGGGCGGCGCGATCTACGGCGATTTCGTGACCCCGCCGAACGTCGAGGAGTACGCCAAAGACCCCGACTCGCCCTACGGCATCGCCAAGCTCGCCGTCGAGCACTACCTCGCCTACTACGGGCGCGTGCACGGTGTCGAGGGGGCGGTGTTGCGTTACGCCAACGTCTACGGCCCGCGGCAGGATCCGCACGGCGAGGCGGGCGTCGTCGCGATCTTCTGCAACCGCCTGCTCGACGGCAAGCCGCTGACGGTCTTTGGCGATGGCAAGCAGACGCGCGACTACGTGCACGTGAAGGATGTGGCTGCGGCCAACGTCGCGGTCGCCACCGCGGCCCTGCCGCCGCCGGGCCGGCTCGACGTGCGCGCCATGAACATCGGCACCGGCATCGAGACCGACGTGCTCACCCTCGCCGAAACGCTGCGGCGCGTGAGCGGCCGCGACGCGGCCATCGAGTTCGCTCCCGCACGCCCCGGGGAACAGCGGCGCTCCGCCGTCAGTATCGGAAAGGTGCAGCAGCGCCTTGGCTGGCAGCCCCAGCGCACGCTCGAGGTGGGGCTGAAGGAGACGTTCGAGTACTTCTTCGCAGCACGAGGTGGCAGAGGGAACTGAAGGCCGGCCGTCGCGCAACGCGGCCGTCAATCGCCAATCGCAATCCTGAATCGCATTCGCCTCAATCGCAATCCGGATTCCCAATCCTCAATCCGCCGTCATGAACTCTGCCATCCCCACCACCCCGCTCGAGCTGATCGTCAACTCCGTCCTCGCGACCAAGATCGTGCTGGCGCTGCTGCTCGTGCTCTCGCTCTACAGCTGGGGCATCATGCTGGCGAAGTGGTACGAGTTCCGCCGGATGACCGGCGCGTCGCAGGCCTTCCTGCGCGAGTTCGCCCGCGCCACCAAGCTCGAGCAGGCCGTCGCGATGGCGCGCAAGGCGCCGCCGTCGCCGTTCAACCGCGTCTTCGCCCGCGCCGTGAACTTCCTGCAGGACACCGCGCTGCGCGACGAGTCGGGCAACGCCAGGGCGCTGCGGGAATCGCAGGTCGAGGCCATGCGACTGCTGCTCGACGCCGAGGTGACGACCGAGCGCGACGCGCTGGGGCGGTTCATTCCGTCGCTCGCGGTCATCGGCTCGGCGAGCCCGCTCATCGGCCTGCTCGGCACGGTGCTCGGCGTGATTGAAGCCTTCCTCGGCGTCGCCATCAAGGGGTCGGGCAACCTGGCCGCCGTCGCGCCAGGCGTCGCCGAGGCGCTGGTGGCCACGGCCGCAGCGTTGGCGGTCGCCATTCCGGCGACCTTCGCGTACAACATCTTCGCCGCGCGGCTCAACCGGTTTGATGGCGAACTCGAGGGCTTCGGCTCGGAAGTCATCGCCCTGATGGCCCGCGAGGGCCGGGTCTAGCATGCGCCGCCGCACCCATGGGGACCGCACGCCGCTGAACGCGGACATCAACGTCGTCTCGCTGATTGACGTGATGATGCTCCTGCTGGTCATCTTCATGATGACCGCACCGCTGATGCAGGGCGGCGTGGACGTGCGGCTGCCGAAGACCGAGTCGCGCTCCATCGAGCCGAAGGGCGGGATCGTCGTCAGCATCGCCGCCAACGGCCGCGTCTACGCCGACGAGACGGGGATGTCGCTCTCCGAGTTCAAGGCGTCGTTCAAGATGCTCTCGTCGCGGGCGGGGCGCGACGGCGTATACGTGCGCGCCGACCAGGGGGCGCCGTACGGCATCGTGGCGCAGGTCCTCGCCACCATCCAGAAGGCGGGCATCGTCAATGTCGGCCTCGTCACGGAACCGGAGGCGGTGCAGCCGTGATCCGCGCGCACGCGCGCCCGACGGGAATCGCCGCGCCGCTCGTCGCCTCGGCGGCGCTGCATGTGCTGGTCGCGGCCGCGCTCGTCTTGGCGTCGCGCGCCGAGGGAAAGGTCAACCGGCCGCCGATGTACAAGGTGGAACTGATCGCCGCCCCGCCGGGGCCGCCCGCCGTCGGTGTGGTGACCGATGCGCCAGCCGCGGACGCGGCGAAGGCAAAGACGCCGCCCAAGGCGACGCCGGACGCCGTGCCGATCAAGAAGCCAGCCGCCAGGAATGCGAAGACCGCCACCAAGGCCACGCCTGTGCCAAAGGCGAAGGCGGGGGCCGAGGCGCCGCGCGCCGGCGGCGGCGCGGTGGGTGGGGCGGGCGCTGACGTCGCCAACATCCGCACCGAGGGGATCGACTTCCCGTTTCCGGGGTATCTGCAGAATATCGTGCGCCAGGTGCGGTTGAACTTCTCGCCGACGGACAAGTCGCTGCGCACGGCGGAGGTCTTCTTCTTCATCCGGCGGGACGGTTCGATGGCGGGGTTCCGGTTCCTGCAGAAGAGCGGCTCCTACTCGTTCGACCTGGAATGCCAGGGGGCGGTCGAGGCCGCCGCCGCTTCAAAGGCGTGGGGTCCGCTCCCCGCGCAGTTCATGGATGACGTGCTCCCGGTCATCTTTCGCTTCGACCCGAGAACCCTGCGTTGATGCCCCTGCGACTCCCGCGCGTCATCGGCCTCCTGGGCCTCTGCCTCGTCCCCTGGCTGGTGCAGGGTCAGGACACCGTCCCCACCGGCGTGCGCGTCGGCCTGACCTACGATCCGAGCACGCGGCCGGGGGTCTTCGTGACTTCCGTCGCCGGTGAGACCGGCGATTCAGTGCGCGCGATCCTCGCGCGCGACCTCGATTTTGGCGACCGGCTGACCGTCATCAGCGCCGAGGCGGGGCCGGCGCCTGCGGGACGCTTCAACTACGAGCTGTATTCGAAGCTCGGCGCCTCGGCCATCGTGCAGGCCTCCGTCACACGCCAGGGCTCGCTGCATGTCGCGGTGCATGACGTCGCCGCGCAACGGGTGCTCAACGTCGGCGATTTTGCCTTCAACGGCGCCGCCCCGCTCTCGCCGGGATGGCGCATGACGGTGCACCGGGCCAGCGACGAGGTGGAGCGCTGGATTACCTCCGTGCGCGGCATCGCCGCGACGCGTATCGTCTTTGTGCGCGACCAGCGGCTGTGGATGGTGGACTCCGATGGGGCCGGCCTGACGCCGGTTGGGGTCGGCGGCACGGCGCTGTCGCCCGCTTGGCATCCCACGAGCCGCTATCTCGCCTACACCGCGATGGCGGACGACGGCTTGAACGTCGTCGTGCGCGACCTCCAGTCGGGGCGGGCGCACCGCATGCCCCGTATGGGAAGTTCCAACTTCACGCCCACCTTCTCGCCGGACGGTGGCACACTGGTCTATTCGGCCGGCGATGATGGCACCGATCTCTATGCCGTCTCGGCGTTCGGAAGCGGGGAGCGGCCGCGGCGCGTGACATTCGGGCGCGGCACTCCGACCTCATCGCCGACCTTCAGTCCCGACGGCCGGAAGATCGCGTACATCTCGGGTCGCCTCGGCCACCCCGAAGTGTATATTACCGACGCAGACGGAACGAACGCGGAATTGCTGACCGAAACGCCGAGTGGGGACCGGCCCTATCGCTCGGATCCCGATTGGTCGCCGGACGGCCGGGCCGTGGCGTTCACGTCGCAGGAAGGGCCAAATTTGCAGGTGATGATGATCAGCATTCGGGACCGCCGCATCAGGCAGCTGACCGGCGACGCCCGCAATGAGAATCCGTCGTGGGCGCCCGATGCGCGGCATCTGGTGTTCACGTCAACCCGCAGCGGCGCCAAGCAGCTGTGGGTGCTCGATTCCGAGTCGGGACGCGCGCGGCAGCTGACGCGGGGTGCCGGCGTGGCTCGGCAGGCGGCTTGGTCGCCTCGGATGGAACAACCGTAGCCGTTGCAGCAGTACCCCCACTGGAGACCCTTGTCATGCATGCTCGTATTCGTTCTCTCGCCCTCGTCGCCATCGCGATTTCGGCCGTGACCACGACCGCTTGCAAGAAGAAGCCGGTCGTCGTGCCTGAGCCGGCGCCCGTGGTGAAGCCGTTCAACCAGGCTTCGGCCGCTGCGGTC
>JAJZRK010000077.1 GCA_021802745.1 bacterium | reverse complement strand
ACGAGACCGTGATTGGGACCTACGTGCGGGGGCAGGGCCAGGAGTACGAGCAACTGCACGTGGACCATCAACTGGCACTATTCTAGGCTGGTAGATACCCCGCCCCTTGGGGCGGGGAGGCTTCATTATGTCACGTCACTCAAGCCGCCTTGCGATTTGCTGCGATAAGTGGCTCCACGAGTATGCGCTTCTCTCAGGACGATTCACTGAAGTTTCGTCGTGATCACGATCACCCCGCAGCCGGTTCTGATATCCGGCGGGTAGTTTGCAGGAGCTTCGGTGGCCCTGTACACTTCGATGCCGACCATGTCCCGCGTGCGAAAAGTCACTTCCAGATCTTCAAACGGATTACCCCAGTCGTGCCACAAGAACCCCCCGACATACACACGAGGCATGCAGTTGGTCCCATCAATTGTACTTCGCATGAGAAATCGCCACGCACCGCCGTTCGGTTCAAGCGCACCCCATAGCCCATTCACTCGGCGGAGGGCATCGCTCACGGTGCGAAACCCGAACTTCTCCATCTCCTCGCCGGTGATGAACTGCCCGGCGCCCCTGTGGCGTCGAAGAGCGAAGCCGTCGCGACCGGTCGATTGACGCGTGAGGATCCGCTGCGGGGCCAATAGCTGCACCGTACCTCCGATGCGGAGCGTCACGGTGGCGACCTCCGCCGATCGCACCTGAATCGCAGCCTGTCCGGGGTGTTGGCCGATGCGATGCGCCGTAACTCTGTGCGTTCCCGGCCTCACATGCTCCAGCCGGAAGCGACCGAGGGAATCCGTGCGCACCCCAGTGCTGTCGCCAGAGACGGCAACGAGGACATTGGACGCGGCATGGCCCTGCGCATCGAGCACCAGGCCGCTCACTGTTCCATCTGGATCGCCAGGCAGAGCGAGAATGACGTCGCGCACTTCCAATGGAACCGCGGCGAACTCGACGGACAAGCGAGCCACACTGCCGTCCGCTGCAGTGATCGACAAGTCGGCTGGGACATCGGCCGGAGCTCCGCACAGCGTGAACGCGCCGTCGGCGCGCGTCATCGCGCTGACACGACGCTGCACGGCGGCGGACTTGGCAGCGCCGATCACACGTTCACTCCACTCCGACGCAACGACGGCATCTCGCACCGGCGTTGCTCCGTCAGAGCGATAGACACGGCCTGCGACGGCGCCGTCCCCGGCCATGGGGCGACCGCATAACCATCGGTATATGGAGGCAGGGCTCGGTACACCAAGAGTCGTACGCGCGACGCCATCGCGTCCCACGTGCACGATGACGGGAGGGGGCGCCACATCCAGGGAGTCGAGAAACGGATGCACGACCACAAGGCGCTGTTCACCAGGCAAGACACCAGAAATGACGAAGCGTCCGCGCGCATCGAGTTCGGCTACGAGCGAGGAACCGACCAATGCGACCGTGGGCGCTCGCCACCGCGGTGCATCGCTACTTGAAGCAACTCCCAACGAATCGAGCACCCTTCCCTGAATAGTCGCTTGGCCGGCGCCCACGCGAGACAGGCCACACGACAAGAGCAAAGACGTGGCAGTACACAGCACGCATCTCTGGCGCACCGCGTTCGCTGAGAAACGGGAACTCGAGGTTTCGTACGGTTCAGGCCGCTGCCGTTCGTCGTGTAGCGTGCACTGAAAGTGTCGCATGCATGCGTTTCCTGATGAATGATCAGCCCGACAGGCAGGTGCGCATGGCGTCCGTGCTTGGACGCCCGTTCACGCCTCGCCGACGGAACCCCGCGCATCGACGAGACGTGGTCATTACGGCTTCGCTACCAGCACAAAGGCGTGTCTCCACCACCACCACCACCACCACCGCAAAGCGTAATGCACGTATCCTGACCTGTGCAGGAGCCGCATGTGTCATTCCCGGTCAGCGTGTCGGATTGTGCAAAGACGCCTCCATACTCCCCCTCTCCGTCGGGTGCGACAAGCTCGAATGAGTCCACCACCAGATCCTCAAGCGTCTCGCTCTTCTTCTCCGACATAGAACCTCCACGGTGAAATGAACAGCCACTTCCCGGATTAGGAAGGGGCACAGCGGCTCAGAGCACTTCCGTCACGCATGATGAGTTGATTGAACGTCAAGAGGCGGTTGCACCGCGGCGTCGATGAACAGGTAACCGGCGTGCACTGCGCTGATGATTTGCGCGTTAACGAGCGCCCGCGCCCGCGTTGCGTCACACTTGGGACAATAGGACAGCAACAACGATACGGCTCTTGCAAGCAGGTGCTGGTACTTCGTGTTGCGCACGCTCGCGCTGCGCAAGAGCGATGCGCCGATCACGCCGATGTGC
This sequence comes from bacterium, assembly GCA_021802745.1. Next base: position 11,302 of record JAJZRK010000077.1, on the reverse strand, counting down.
TGTCCACGCACGCGTCCCCAGTGATCCCGCGCAAGAAGAACTGAAGTTCCCCCGATTTGATGGACACCTCAATTGCCCTGCTATGTTCAGGGCGGAGGTGTCGAATGGGACGGAAGCGACGGCAGTTCAGCCGAGAGTTCAAGGTGGAGGCGGTGCGGCAGGCGTTGACGACGAAAGACCCGCTGGCGGAGGTGGTCCGGATGCTCGGCGTGCGGCCGGACATGTTGCGCACCTGGAAGCGGCGGGTGGAGGCGCAGGGCGGGGCGACGGGACGGGACGTGTTCCCGGGCCAGGGGCAGCTGACGAGCCAGGATGAGGAGCTGCGCCTGTTGCGGCGGCGGGTGGCCGTGCTGGAAGAGGAGCGCGACATCCTGAAAAAAGCGACGGTCTTCTTCGCGAAGGACGCGCGATGAGGTTCGCGTTCATCGAGGCGTACCGCGTGGAGTTCGCGGTGGTCACGATGTGCCGGGTCCTCATGGTGTCGAAGGCCGGGTACTACGCGTGGCGCAGACGACCGCCGAGTGCGCGGGCGGTCGAGAACGAGCAGCTGGTCCTGGCGATCCGCGTGGTGCACGCGGCGAGCGACCGGACGTACGGCAGTCCGCGGATGCAGCCCGAGCTGGTGGCGCTGGGGCATCCGTGCAGCGAGAACCGCGTGGCGCGGCTGATGCGGGCCGACGGGCTGCGGGTGAAGAACAAGCGCAAGTTCCGCGTGACGACGCAGTCCGGGCACCAGGCGCCGGTGGCGCCGAACACGCTGGATCGCCAGTTCGGGGTCGCGGAGGTCGGGGGGATCGATCGCGTCTGGGTGTCCGATATCACGTACCTGTGGACGCGCGAGGGCTGGCTCTACCTGGCCATCGTGCTGGATCTCGGCTCGCGGCGCGTGGTGGGCTGGGCGATGCGGCACACGCTCGAGCGGCAACTCGCGCTCGATGCGCTGACGATGGCGCTCACGCATCGGCAGCCCGGCGTCGGACTGCTGCACCACTCGGACCGCGGGATTCAGCGCATGAAGACTATCAAGCCCTACTCCAGGAGCACGCGCTGACGGTGAGCATGAGTCGCGTCGGGGACTGCTGGGACAATGCCGTCGCGGAGAGCTTCTTCGCCACGCTGAAGACGGAGCTGGCCAACGACGCCGACTGGCATACCCGCGAGCAAGCGCGCGCGGCGATCTTTCGCTATATCGAGATGTGGTACAACCCCCGGCGGCGGCATTCGTCGCTCGGCCATCTCTCCCCGATGGAGTTCGAACGCAGGGCAGCAGCCTAAACCCGGTGTCCACTAAATCGGGGGAAGTTCACTCCCGTCCTTCATTGCCGAAGCAGATCTTGGGGCAGGAGATGCACTCGCTGGTGGGTGGTCGCGAGAGGAGGGATTGTCGAGGTCCTTCCGGAGCCGTGTCGGACTGTACCTTTCGGAGTCCGCTGGATTTCCGAGCGTCGCACTCGGCGAGGGCATTGCGCTGGTGAAGGGCAGCGAGTGCGAGCGCGACAGCGGACCGCAGTCACCGCTTTCGATCCGACGTGCGACCGTCATTGAGGGCGGTGAAGAGACGGAGTACACCCTCGCTTCCGTTCAACTGGCTCCGGGACTGTGGATGAAGATCGTCGGTATTGCCGGCGCCGATCACAAAGCGCGGGCGTCAGTGTCTGGGTCGCTATTGTCCCTATCCGTCACTCCCAAGTAGCCCGCTTTCGGTTTCGAGGCGGAGGACACAAATCGTGGGAACGCCTCGCGAAATCGCACAAGAATTGCCGTGCGGTTTCACGAGGCGCGATTGGGCCCTCTCCTGCGACGTTGCGTTGCTGTGCCGCCTTCTGGCGGGTAGACTATAACGCATCCGCGAGCCGATGCTTTGACACTCGACCATCAACCCGCAGCAGGCAAATTAACGCCAATGGACGACGGAACTCGCCGTATTCTCGAGATTCTCCTCGTCTGCTGGGATGCATCAGGAGAACTCCGTGCTCGCGACGCTGTCGCGGTAGAACAGGAGGCGCTTACCATCGAGGGGATGTTGGCGTCAGGTGCCCGAGCTCTTGAGGTGCAGAGATACCTCAGGCTAGCGGAGCTTGCCCTACTTGGTCGATCGCTTCATCCAGCCAGCGAGCGTCATCGAATCGCCGAGCTGCTCTTTTCTGCGTTCCACGACGTCACAGGAACAAGTGCGCATTAGGCAGACGAGATATGCAGCGATCTCTCGAGCTTTCAGCGAACGGTCCCTGGGTGCGACGCGGAACGGGTTAGTGAGCAAACACGCAGGGTGCCGTGCGAAAGCCGATGCCGGGTGAGCATAGCCCGCAAAAGGCGGACGCGAATGCTCCGTTGGTGTCGACCCAAGGCTTATCGCCTACGTCGACCCACGGGAACCGCCGTTGCTTGAATGGCACACGAGTAACAAATCGAGTAACAAACTTGAGGTAAGCGAAGCGTGCCGAACGAAGTCACACACGTCGGCCAAGACGGCCAAATCGCATTGCCGTAGCGGGTTACGCCCTGTTGGCAGCGTTCGCGCTGACCTCCGTGGCCCGCGAATTCAAAATTGCAAATCTCTCATTCGTCGGTTCGATTTCGACCGGCGCCTCTGAACGGCAGAAAAACAACAGAGAGACAACAGACAGACAACAGAGAGACAACAGAGCGCCCGAGCTGGTCGGCTCGGGCGTTCTGTGTTTCCGCGTGTCCTCTTTCTTGGCGGGCTACGTGATGGGGCGGGTGGGGAAGCCTGCATAACCGAGCCCCGCCTGCAAATGCTCGTGCTTGAGCACGACGCTCTGCGGCGCCACGCGTGCGCCGGCGCCGATGTCGGCGCCGTACAGGAGCACGGCATTGTTGCCCACGGTCGCGCCGCGGCGGATGGCGATGCGGTCCATCTTGAGGACGCGGTCCTCGAACGTGTGCGCCTGGAACAGGCAGTCCACGGTGCACCCATCCTCGAACGTGAGCATGTCGGGGTCGGGCAGATCCTCGGCGAACCCGGACCCGAGCACCACGCGCCGGCCGACGTGCACGCCGGTGATGCGCAACAGCGCGTTGAGCAGCAGCGTGCTGTCGAGCTGTGAGACGAGCGGCCCGGCGCAGATGTGCCAGGCGAGGCACATGAGGTCCCAGCGCGAAGCCCAACTGGACCACAGGGGGTGCATGGCGGGCTGCACCCTGCCGAGCAGGAACCACTTGGTGATCACGACCGCCGCGGTGAATGCCGCGCCGCTGACGAGCGTGGCCGCGGGGAGTGCCACGAGCAGGAAGACCGGCAACGAGACTTCCGACCAGGCGGTCACCAGCGCGAACCAGGCCAGCACCATGGCGACCGCGAGCGTCGGCACCACAAATCGCGTCAGTTCCCAGAAGATGCGCACCGCGTATCGCCACGGCGTGGGATCGAACGTGAACTGCGCGTCGTACTCGATCACCTCGCGGTGCGGCAGCTCGAACGCCGGATGCCCAAACCAGGCGCTGCCCGTCCGCATGGTTGCCTTGTCGGCGACGGTGCAGATGCCGAGGAGCAGGTCGTCGGGGAGGTGCTGACCCCCGGGCACGATCACGCCGTTGCCAAAGAACGTGGAGTCGCCGAACGTCGTGTGGGCCACCGTCGCCGTGCCACGGTGGAGCCTTGGGAACCCGATGTAGATGCCGTCGGCAAAGAAGTTCTTGCGGCCGATGGTTAGCGACTCCGGCACGGTGTCTATGAGCGAACTGATCTCGCAGTCGGGCCCGACGCGCGCGCCGGCGAGCCGCAGCCAGTACGGCCAGAAGAGCGCGCCATAGAGCCACTTGCTGGCGTTGTCCACGAGGAGCGGCTTGATCCAGACACGCACATAGTCGGCGCGCCAGCGCGAGATGGCGCCGTCGGGAATGCGCCCCAGTGCGCGGCAGGCGAGGGCGCTGAGCACCAGTCGCAGCGGGATGGCGGCGGCGAGCATCATCGCCACAACCGCAACGACACGCACGCTGAACGCGCCGCTCAGCAACCATTCGACGACCTGCGTATCACCGACAAACCAGGTGCGCATGGTCAGCCAGGTGAGCGCACCGAGTGGGAGCGCGAACAGCAGGGCGAGCGTGATTCGCGTGGCCCAGAGATGGGCCGCGTAGGCGAACGGCGAGAGGTCGTGCCCACGGTCCACCACTGGCGCCGCTGGTGCGCGTCCGGCCGGGTGCGCGGGAATGCCGTCCCAGAGTTCACCGGCCGGCACGCGCGCGCCATCGCCGAGCGACGCGTTGTCGGCCAGCATCGCATCGCGCTCCAGCACACAGTGAGCGCCGACCCCGGAATGCACGCCGAGCGTGACGCCGTCGTGCAGCGTCACCGGCGAGTACACGAGATGCCCGCCGTCGAGTTCGGCGATGCGAATGGCCGCATCCTGCGACAGCGTGACATCGTCGCCGATCTCGAGGAGATCCCACCCCCCGCGCAGCAGGACGACGCCACGATGGATGTGCACGCGGCGGCCAATACGCGCGCCGAGGGCCCGCAGCGCCATCACCTGAAACTCGGTGCCCTCGAGAATCCACCACGGAATGGCCTTCACCGACTGCTGCACGAGCCAATGGGGCAGATAGTCGGGGCCCCAGACACGCACGCGGCCCGCGGTGTACGTGCCGATGAGGCGGCGCTTGCTGAAGACGGCGAGCGCGACGGCGATCGGCGCCCACGCGAGCATGACGAGCAGGGCGGCGGGCGGCGCGAGAATGACCGACGTGACCAGCCCGATCTTGAGGACAATCGCGGGCAGCACCTTGAATGCCGCGAGCCACAACGCCACCGATGCGAGGAGCAGGGAGCGGAGCAACGAGAGTCCCTGTCGCAGCGTGACGGCCGCAACGGGAAAGTCGAGATCGAGTAGTGCGGCGTTGTCCGCGGCCTGTGCCGCGTGCGGGGACCGGCTGCGGGCGCGCTCGGCGAGCCCAGCCACGGTGCGCGCCTCATACACGTCACGGACGTCGAGCACGTTGGCGCGCGGGTCATCGCGCAGGCGCGTGACGAACTCCGCCGCGCTCAGCGAGTCGCCGCCGAGTGCGGTGAAGAAGTCCGCGGTGGTCTCGGGGTACTGTGCCATGCGCAGCACGTGCCGCACGGCGTCGGCGATGCTGCGCTCGACCGGATCGTCCGGGGCCGCATCGGAACCGTTGGCTGGTGCGCCGTCGAGGCGAGGGAGCGCCTTCCGGTCGAGCTTGCCGCCGATGGACGTTGGCAGTGCGTTGATCGGGGCGATGAGGGCCGGGACCATGTAGGGCGGCAGCACCGCGCGCAGCGCTTCCTGAAGCTCGAGCGCACTCGGCACCGGCACCATCGCCTCGGGGACGATAAAGGCGACCAGCGTCTGGCGGCCGTCATCGTCCTGCACGGTGCAGGCCGCCTCGCGGACGCCGTCGCACGCGGCGAGCGCCGACTCGACGGCGCCGAGTTCGACGCGATAACCCCGCAGCTTCACCTGTGCGTCGAGACGACCGTGATAGATGAGGGTGCCGTCGGGCTCGCGCTGCGCGCTGTCGCCGGTGCGATAGATGCGGCCGAGTGTGGGATGATGCGGAAAGCGCTCGGTGGTGAGTTCGGGCTGCTGCCAGTAGCCGCGGGCGAGACAGGCGCCGCCGAAGACGAGTTCGCCCTGCATGCCGTCGGGGAGCGGCTGGAGCTGCTCGTCCACGATCCACGCCTGCACGTTGTGGATCGGAATGCCGATGGTGACCGGCGCCCCCACGGTGATGTGCGCGCGCGTGCAGGTGACGGAGCACTCGGTGGGGCCATAGCCGTTGACCAGTGAGCGGCCATGCGCCCAGCGGTCGGCGACATCCTGGGGGAGCGCCTCGCCGCCCACGTAGAGCACCCGGAGTGCGGGAAGCTCCTGCGTGGGATTCACGCAGCCGGTGGCACGTAGCAGGGTGGGTGGCGGACAGAAGACGGTGACGCGCTCGTCACGGAGCCATCCAACGAGATCCGGGCCCAGTCGCGACGTGTCCTCGTCGGCGACGACAATCGTGGAACCGGCGGCAAACGCCAGCCAAAGCTCCTCGACGGACGAATCGTAAGCCGCGGACGATCCCTGCACGGCACGATCGTCGGGTGTGAGGGCGAAGGTCCGGAGGTCGGACTGCACCAGGTTGCAGATGGATCGGTGCTCGATCATCACGCCCTTGGGGCGGCCGGTCGTGCCGGAGGTATAGATGACGTAGGCCAGCGACGCGGGGGTCAGCCAGGGTGGCGTCGGTATGGGCGGCGCGTGATGACGTTCATGCGCCAGGTCAACGACGTCGAGAATGCGCTCCGCCGGAAAGCCCGCGGCAACGGCCCGAGCGCGACCGAGGGCGTCCGTAAGCAGCGCCGCGGGCTGCGCGTCGGCGATCGTGTCGCGCAGGCGCTCGTCGGGAAAGGCGAGGTCGAAGCAGGTATAGGCGGCCCCGGCCTTCATCACGCCGATCTGCGAGGCGTACAGGTGCGCCCCGGTGCGTGGCAACAGGATGGCGACAATGCATTCACCGGCAACGAACGGGGCGATCGCCCGCGCGACGGCGTTCGACTGCCGGTCGAGTTCAGCGTACGTGGTGCGATGGCGATGCGGACGGAGACGTCCCGGCGGGACGTCCACGGCGACATGATGCGGCCAGCGCGCGGCGGTGCGCGTGAAGAACTCGTGAAGCAGCGCCGGGGACTGCGGCTGAATCATTGATCCGCATTTCGCATGCATTGAAACATATTGTGTTCCCGCCACGCTGCGGCAGGGAACGGCTCAAGGCATGCAGGTGTCGTCGTTAGCCGTGGCGTGGCGCGCGATCGGAGCGCCGGTCGCCGTGGCCCGCTCGCTCGTTGACCGTACGCACCTCGAGCAAACGCCACGCGAGGTGCTCCAACGCGAGTCGTGCCTCCTCAGTCCATGGTTCGGGCTTCACCGGACGCCCGTGGCTTGCCAGGGACCACGCCGTCTCGATCAAGTCGCGTATGAGCCATTGGTCAAGCGGCTGCGGAGCGCGCGGAGGTGCCGTATCGGCACGGAGCGGCTCGGCCTGAAGCAGCATACGCCATGAAGCCGGAGGCAGCTGCGCCCAGCGCTCGACGAGTGCATGGACGGCGGACCATCGGTCGTCGGTCAGGGGATCCGGTTCGCTCCTCATGCGGCCAGGATACGGCAGGCGCGGTGAATCAGGCGTGAACGGCTGAGTCAAGGGCGTAAATGATTCGTGAAGATCCCTACGACTGCGGCTCGGGACTTCCGCACGCGACCCGGATGCGACAGCATGAAGCATGTGCCCTGAAGCGCGGTCAGCATGAGCGGCGTCCCGTTCACTGTTCTGGTCATTGACGATGAGCCGCAAATCCGGCGCGTGGTGCGCAATGCCATGACGGCTGACGCACTCGCGACGGGACAGGTGGAGGCTTCGCCGCCCGTTCACGTGCTGGAGGCGGCGACGGGGCGCGAAGGAATAGATCTTGCCGCCGCCGAATTGCCGGCACTGGTCGTTCTGGACCTGGGGCTTCCCGATCTCACGGGGATTGCCGTCTGCCGGGAGATTCGCCGGTGGAGCAACGCGCCCATCATCGTGCTCTCGGCACGACATGAAGACCGGGAGAAAGCCGCACTGCTCGATGCCGGCGCGGATGACTACCTGACGAAGCCGTTCAGCACCGTGGAATTGCTGGCGCGCGCGCGCGCCCAACTTCGGCGCGCGCGGCAAATCGCCACGCCGGCGGCGATCGGAGACCGTATCACCCTCGGCGACCTCACGGTGGACTTTACGCTTCGCCGCGTGGAGCGTGGCGGAACCCTGGTGCACCTGACGCCCACCGAGTGGGCGCTGCTGAGGACGTTCCTCGAGCACCCACGCAAGACCCTGACGCATCGTCACCTGTTTACTGCGGTGTGGGGCAACTCGGAGGGCGATGCGCAGCAGTACCTGCGCGTGTACGTCGGCCATCTCCGCCGAAAGATCGAACTGGATCCGATGCGGCCGCGTTATCTGCAGACGGAACCGGGGGTTGGCTACCGCTTCGAGCCGGATGACGATGCCTCGTCCTAGGCCGGCTGAAGGCACACGCGGCAACTCCATCCACTGGCGCACGTGGCTGACGTGGTGGAGCCTGCTCGGTGGTGTGACCGCCGCGATGGTCCTGACGCGAGCGACGCTTGACCGGGCACATGTGGCGCTGCTGTTCCTGCTGGTGGTGCTTGGCGCCAGCAGCGCCGGCGGCCGCACCCTTGGCCTTGCAATTTCTGCGGCCGCATTTGGATGCTTCAACTTCTTCTTCCTGCCACCGCTCGGCACGTTCACCGTTGCGCATCCGCTTGACCTGCTCGTTCTTGCCACGTTTCTGATCACCAGCATCGTGGCCACGCAGTTGCTCTACCGTGCGAACCGTGAGGCCCAAAAGGCGCGCACGCGCGCAGAGGAGATTGACCGCCTGGCCGCGCTGGGCGCCGAGACGCTGAACGCGGCGGACGCGCGCGACGGCCTCCGTGCGATCGTCGGCGTGATTCAGTCAATTCTCGGCGTCGCGACCTGCGAAGTCGAAGATGCCACGGTGAACGCCTTGGAGGCGCCGTTGGAGACCGCGCACCGCCTGCTGCTTCCGCTTCGGGTGCGTGACGAGATGGTGGGAGCGCTGCGGATCGAGGATACCCGTGGGCTGAATCTCACCCCGGAGCGCCGGCGCCTGCTGAATGCGCTGGCCTACTACGCGGCGCTCGGCGTGGAGCGCGTACGCCTCACGGATGCGGCGGAGCGTGCCGAGGCACAGCGTCGCATGGAGGCACTGCGCAGCGCCCTGCTCACGTCGGTGTCGCACGACCTGCGGACGCCGCTGACCAGCATCAAGGGCCTCGCGCACGAGATCGTCGTCGGCGGCGATCCGCACTCGGCGGCGGACATCGAACAGGCCGCCGATCGCCTGAACGTGCTGATCGGCGACATGCTTGAACTCTCACGGATTCAGGCTGGCGCCGCCCGTCCGGCAGTCGCGGTTGAGACGATTGACGACCTCGTCGGCGCCGCACTGCAGCAGTCCCGCAGCGTGCTGAAGGATCGCCTGGTGGCGATTGACGGACCGGAGGAAATGCTGAGTGGACGGTTCGCCTTCAGCGACACGCTGCGCATCCTCGTGAACCTGCTCGAGAATGCCGCGAAGTACTCGCCTTCCGGCATGCCAATCGACCTGCAGATCCGCCGCGAGGCCGACGAGATCGTGGTGTCGGTCATGGACCGCGGGCCAGGGGTGCCGGAAGCGGAGGCGGAGCGGATTTTTGAGCCGTTCTATCGGCCAGCTGGAACGCCTGCCGATGCCGGCGGCACCGGCTTGGGTCTCTCCATCGCGCGTGGGCTGGCAGAAGCCCAGGGTGGATCGGTACGGTACGCATCGCGTGAAGGAGGCGGCGCGGTCTTTGCCTTGCGAGTGCCGAGCGCGCCGGAGCCCGCCGGCGATGGCGAGCCCTGAGGTTGCGTCTTTACGATTTCCTTGTGGGTTCTTTCCTCGCGTTCACACGTGATTCACGGATCATGTGAGATCGTGGAGGCGTGACATCTGCCCTTGTCCGATTCAAGCGGGTGCTTTTCGGCCGGCCGCTTTCCTCAGACCGCCTCGAGCACGAACGACTGAACAAGAAGACCGCACTGGCCGTGCTGTCTTCCGACGCCATCTCCTCGGTGGCGTACGCCACGGAGCAGACACTCCTGGTGCTCGCGGTGCTGGGCGCCGCCGCGCTCAACTATATCATCCCGATTTCCGCGATCATCGTCGCACTCCTGGTGCTGGTGGCGGTGTCGTACCGGCAGACGATCTTCGCGTATCCGATGGGCGGCGGCTCGTACACGGTCGCCAAGGACAACCTGGGCACGGGGCCCGGACTGGTGGCCGCCGCCGCGCTCCTCACCGACTACATCCTCACGGTGTCGGTGTCCATCTCCAGCGGCATTGCGGCCATCACCTCCGCGTATCCATCGCTGGCCCCCAACACCGTGGCCATGGGCATCGGCGCGATTGCCGTGCTGATGCTCGTGAACCTGCGCGGCGTGCGCGAATCGGGGATCGCGTTCAGCGTGCCCACCTACGTGTTCATCGCGCTCATGCTGCTGCTCATCGGCACCGGCCTGCTGCGCGGCATGATGGGTCACGAGCTGGCCGCGCTCACGGCAACCCCCCGCGTGGACGCGCTGAGCGCCGCCCAGCACGGCATGGGCATTCCGGCGGGCTTCGCGTTCACCTACCTGCTGCTGCGCGCCTTCGCCGAAGGGTGCGTGGCGATGACCGGCACCGAGGCCATTTCCAACGGCGTCAGCGCCTTCCGGAAGCCAAGTTCGCGCAACGCGGCGGTGACGCTGGGATGGATGGCCGCCATTCTCGCAACCTTCTTCCTCGGCACGAGCTACCTCGCGCATCACTACGGCATCATGCCAAGCACGAGCGAGACCGTGCTGTCGCAGCTGGGCCGCCACATACTCGGCGGCGGCGCGATGTACTACGCCCTGCAGTACGCCACGTTCGCCGTGCTGGTGCTGGCCGCCAACACCGCGTTCGCCGACTTCCCGCGCCTCGCGAGCATCCTTGCCGCCGATGGGTACATGCCCCGGCAGTTCGCCGCGCGCGGCGACCGGCTGGCCTTCTCCAACGGCATCATCGTGCTGGCGCTCCTGGCCATGCTGCTCGTATGGCTCTTCCATGGCGACACCAGCGCGCTGATTCCGCTGTACGCCATCGGCGTGTTCGTGTGCTTCACGCTGTCGCAGGCGGGCATGGTGGTGCACTGGTGGCGGCTCAAGGATGCCGGATGGCGCCGCCATGCGTGGCTGAACGGGATCGGGGCGCTCGCAACGGCGGCGGTGGCGGTGGTCCAGGTGGTCACCAAGTTCACCGCGGGCGCGTGGATCGTGACAATCATCATTCCGGTGCTCATCGTGCTCCTGCGCACGATTCACCGGCACTACGCGCGATTCTCCGCCGAGCTCGCCTACACCGGACAGGCGCCGCTGATGTTCCTGCATCACACGGTGCTGGTGCCCGTGAACAGCATCTCGAAGCCGACGGCCGGCGCGCTGGTGTACGCGACGACCATCTCCGAGGACGTGCGGGCGGTGTACGTGGACGTGGACGGGGCGTCCACCGCCGCGCTGCAGGAGCGCTGGGAATCATGGGACATCGGGGTGCCGCTCGTGGTGATCCCGTCGCCGTTCCGCTCGGTGCTGCGTCCGCTCGTGGACTACGTGCAGGGACTCTCCGACCGCCGCGAGACCGACCTCGTCACCATTGTGGTGCCCGAGATCGTGCCGCGGCACTGGTGGGAGCACCTGCTGCACAACAAGACGGCGCTGT
>JAJZRK010000376.1 GCA_021802745.1 bacterium | reverse complement strand
CCAAGTTGACGCGGCGTACCTCCTCGGTATTCCGCAGTCGAAGGTCTCTCGGCTCTTGCGTGGGCACACCGAGGGCTTCTCGACCGGTCGACTCATGAGTCTGCTTACCCGACTCGGGCAGGATGTAGACATTGTCGTCCGGCCACGCCGTGCGCGAAGTCGCCGGCCGCACGTGCGGGTGGTGGTCGCTAGTCCTCAGTGACATAAATACGATGACGCATTCTGTCGTCGGGGGTCACTCGCGCGAGATCTTCCGGGTGACCGGCGTGACGATGCGCCACGATGTATCGTTATTGACAGGGTATGGACTTCCGCACTGTCTTCTCCGAGTTGGATGCCGCCTCGGCGGCCGGCGTGATCACACGCTATGCCGTTGGAGGCGCCGTCGCGGCGACGTTCTATATCGAACCGGCGGCGACCGAGGATATCGACGTCTTCGTGGTCCTCGATCCGCCCCCGGGCAGGCTCATCGTCACCCTCGATGTCGTGTTCGCGTTCCTGGCTGCTCGCGGCGCTCGAGTAGAAGGTGAGCACCTTGTCATCGGCAGTTGGCCTGTGCAGTTTCTTCCTGCGACATCGCCCCTTGAGCACGACGCACTGAATGAGGCTCGATCGGTGGACGTGGAGGGCCAGCCGGTGCGAGTGCTTTCCGCGGAACATCTCGCCGCCATCGCGCTTGCCACATCTCGTCCGAAGGACAAGGTCCGGCTTCAGCAGTTTCTCGAATGGAAAGGGTTCGATCGCCAGCGGTTCGAAGCGCTCGTCGCCACGTACGACTTGAGCGCCACGTGGGCCACATACCTCGCGCATTTCCTCGGGCAATCGCCATGAAACTCGACTGGTCCACCGTGGATCGCGACAAGCAGACGCACCGCGAAAAGGCGGCCGAGCGACCGATCGCGGAGAAGCTGCGCACGCTCGAGCGCCTGCGCGATCGCGCCGCTGCGATCAAGCGCGCGGTGGCGAACGACGCGCTGGCGAAGCGCCGAGGTTGAGCGGCTGCGCGGGGCGCGCGTGACGTGACCCCCAGCGGCCGTCGCGCGGTGGGCAACCGGTCCGTACCTTTCCGTGCGCAATGCCCGCCCCTGCGCCCGCCGCATCTCCTCGTCCTCGGCTCGCCCACGCGGTAGCGCTCCTGTTCAGCGCGCACGCGCTGGGGCTGCTGGTGCCGCTGCTCACGGTACCGTGGCTGGCGCGCATGCTGGGACCAGAAGGATGGGCGCCGGTGCTCGTGGCCCAGGCATTGGCGGCGTGGGCGATTCTCGTGCTGGAGTTCGGCTTTGACCTGGCCGGCACACGCGACGTGGCCCAGGCGGAGTCTGGCGACGCGATGGCGCGCACGGCCGCCGCGGTGCAGCGGGCGCGCCTGCTGCTCACTCCGGTGGTGACGCTCGGTGTGGTTGGCGTGGCCTTGCTGCTGGGGCACGAACACCGCTTGGTGGCTGGGACGGTGGCATTTGTGGTGGCGCGCGGGCTGAGTCCCTACTGGTTCTTCCAGGGGAAGCAGCGCATCCGCACGGCGGCGTTCGTTGACACACTGAGCAAGCTGTTGCCGGCCCTGGCCATGTTCGTGCTCGTGCGCGAAGCGGGCGATGCCTGGCGGGTGCTGGCCCTGCAGGCGGCAGGTGCAGCGCTTGCCACAGCCGCGCTCTCCGTACGAATGCACCGGCAGCACACGCTGCCGTCCGTCTCCACCGGCGAGGCCTTTGAAGCGCTGCGCGGGGCGGCGCCGATGTTTGCGGCGCGCGCGGCGTCGGGACTCTACCTGCAGGCCAATACGCTCATTCTCAGTCTGGCGGCGCCGGCGGTGGCGGTGGCGACGTACGGCGGCGCCGAGCGCATAGCGCGCGCGGCCATCAACCTGCTGACGCCGTTGACGCAGGCGCTCTTTCCGCGCATCAGCCAGTTGGCGAGGTCGGACCCCGCGCAGGCGCTCACCGAGATTCGACGCACTCTGCTAGTGCTGACGGGGCTTGCCGTAGGGGGCGCGGTGCTCATCGCACTGCTGGGGAAGACGGTGATCGCCCTGCTCCTGGGAGCCAGCTATACCTCGAGCGTGCCGGTGCTGCGTGTGCTCGTGGCGACATTCCCGCTGGTGGCGACAGGGACGGTGCTGGGGATCTACTGGGCACTTCCGTGGCGTCGGGAGCGGCTCTTTCTTGGCGCCATTCTGTTAGGCGGCGCAGTGAACCTGACGCTCGCCGTGCTACTGGTCCCTCGGTGGAGCGCAATGGGGATGGCCATTGCGGTGGTGGCGGCGGAATCGTGCGTGACGGCGTTCCTGGCGTTGGCCTTTGTGCGTAGCACGCGCGGTGCGCGATGACGCTCGTCCACATTGCCTGCTCGGCGCGGAACGCGGGGCGTTATCTCGACGACCTCATAGAGTCTCTCGTAGGGCAGACGCACGGCGACTGGGCGCTGTGGATTCGCGACGACGGGTCGAGCGACGACACATGGAGCCGCATCGAGCAGTGGCGCGAGCGTGAGCCGAGGATTGCCTGGTG
>JAJZRK010000375.1 GCA_021802745.1 bacterium | reverse complement strand
ATCACGGAGGCGACGAAGACCGGCGCGGCCACCCAGGACCCCGGCGAGCGGCGGGAAAACTTCGCCCTCGCGGCGGGTGAGGCGCTGGTGTGGATGGAGTACGACGTGACGGGCGAGAAACTGGCGAAGGCGAACCCCCGCGACCGGCAGGCCATCGCGCAGGCCGTCAATAACATGCAGCCCGTAGTCACGTCGATGCCGATGGCCCCGCGCCAGGTCGTGCTTGCGTGGGCGACCGTGGGGGAGGCGGCACGCTTCGCCCGCTCGCCAAACCCGACCGACCGCGACCGCGTACAGGTCAACATCCGCATGCGCGACGTGGACGGCATGGCGGGCTACCTCGACAGCACGTTCGCTTCGGACCCCGCGTGGCAGCCGCACCTGAAGGCGATCCGCCAGGCGCGGCACCGCTGGACCCGCGAGGGCTACACGCCCGACGCGCTGGCGCAGGCCGAGACGGCGCTGCACGACGCGACGGTTGCCATGACGCCGGACCTCACGGACGCAGAGGCGCAGGACGTGGCGCGCAAGGCCCGCACGGCGAGGGACGCCTTCTACCGCGACATGGTGCAGGGAGCGTACCGGGGCGCCGCGAAGGCAGACGTTGATCGAGACCTGCCCCGCGAACTGAAGGGGGCCCGGCTTGAGACCACAACGGCGCAGGAACCCTTGAATCGCCTGCTCGGGGCCACGGACGCGACCGATGCCGCCTACCGCAACATCCTCAAGATGCAGGAGCTGCGCGGCATCCCCGTCAGGGAGGAGAACCTGCCACCTGTGATCGAGAAGGGCGAGATCCTTGGCACCATCCAAGGCGCCTACCTGCCGAGTGGCGGCAACATTTGGCTTTCGCCCGCCGTCGTCAGCGAGTCGCCGAACGGGCTCTTTACGCTCGTCCACGAAAGCGTCCACAGCCTCTTGCACAGCCCGTCGTGCGACATCTACCGTGACACGCCGGACTATGCGAACGATCCCCACGAGATCGAGGCGAACGCGGCGGCGGCGCTGGCGCTGATGGACACCGGGCTCCCCTTCGAGGACGACGAAGGCCACCGCATCGACTCTCGGCAGGTGAATCTCGATCTCAACCACATGGAGCGGCGCCTGAACAAGAAGGGCATGGCGCGGGTGGTCTGGGCGGCGGGGATTCTGCAACGTGCCATCGGCGGCGACCCGCAGGGGGCCGCGCAGGCGTCGGGAGCGTGCCCGAAGTAGAAGGGAGTCCTAGAGGTGGACAGGGAGGTGCGGCGGCTTGTGCGTGACCTGCAGGCGAACGGCTGGCGCGTGAAGCAGGGCCGTCACCTGAAGCTCGTCGCGCCTACGGGCCGCGTCGTCAGCATCTCCTGCACCCCGAGCGACAAGCGGGCCATGCAGAACATCCTGTCCGACTGTCGTAAGGCCCTGCGATGAGCACCATGGCGCTGGCGTTCGCGGCGCTTCTGGACATCCTACAGGCGATCATCGGTTGCCACTGACGAGCAAAAGCGGAACCCCCGGAGGAGGTGGTCTTCCGGGGGTTCTCTTTCCGCCGCTCACTGCGCGGGGGACCGTCTGTTAGGCATGCCACTCGGCGGCGGAAACTTCGGATCTGCTAGATTCAGCGAACTCCCTTGCAAGCGCGAGCCGCGCTGCCGAAGCGCTCGCGACGCTGGTCGGCGGAGCCGCCAGAACCCGAAGCCTTCTCGCGGACGCAGGCACGGAACTTCTTGTTGCCGCCCATGCTGTGCGCCGAACGGACGTAGGTGCTGTGCTCGCCAGTCACCGCGTCGTGGTGGTCGGCCAGGTGGAACATCGACCCCATGTTGACCTTCATGCATCTGCCCTCCCGTGGATCCTTATGGCTACACTCTAGCGGTCGTCGCGCAAGTGCATTTGCGCTGCCGTTACCGCAGCCTGAAGAGGTACGCGAGCCCGAGAATCAGCACAACCGCCAGACCGTAGACGACAAGAATTCCCAAATCGTCCGCAATCGTCATTGCGGCATCTCGCCGCCGTCGCGAGCGAAGACAATCGCCATGTCGGCCTCTTCCCGAGCATGAACTTCATCGCCCGCGACGGTTACGCTTTCGGGCAGACGGTCTCGCACCGTCTCCATGGCCGCAAGCACCTGCTCCTTAGAGGAGTATCCAGTCTCGATGAGCGCCGTAAGTTCATGCGAGTCCGTACCGGCGTCCTCTGCCAAGTCGCGTATCCATGCTGCCGCCACGGAAATATCGCAGGATTCGTGACTATCTTCCGTGCATTCCGTGTCCATTTGGATTAGATCCGCTACTTCCTCGCCCTCCATCGGCCGCACGGTCAGTCCCGCCGCCGTCAGGGCCTGAATTTCGTCCTCGCAGGTGTCGGGATAGCAGGCGAGCGCCCCGACTTCGGTATCACCCCGCAGGATGCGGTAGGCGTCCAGCTCGCGCTCCCGGTCGTCCATCAGGCTCCATCCTCCTCCCGCGCCTCGGCGTCGGGCACGACGCCCGCCTGCCGGATAGCGCTATCGACAGTCGTCAGCATG
>JAJZRK010000076.1 GCA_021802745.1 bacterium | reverse complement strand
GGCGAAGACGACCGAGTCCGCACCCCGTCACGGGATTTCATAATGCGTTTGCCCTGGTTCCCCCCGTTGTCATCCTCCCCTGCGGGGGCGTACCTTTCCAGCCGGACGATTACGCCGTCTATGGTTGTCTCATCGGTCTGGATTGCGCGCGCACCCCTATGGCTGACATTGCCAAGCTGAAGAAGAAGGCCGCCGATTTCGAGGCCGCGAAGAAGTTCGACAAGGCCATCGCTGCCTATCGCGAGATCCTTGACGTCTACGACGCGGGCGACGAGTCCGATATCGAGGTCGCGCTCTACAATCGCGTGGGCGACCTGCTCATGCGCCAGAGCGAGACCGCCGAGGCCGTCACGCTCTACGAGCGCGCCGTGGACCTGTACGCCGAGGGCGGCTTCTTCAACAACGCCATCGCCCTCTGCAACAAGGTGCTCCGCACCTCGCCGGGGCGCGCGTCGGTCTACTACAAGCTGGGCAAGATCTCCGCCGCGAAGGGCTTCAACGGCGACGCCAAGAAGAACTTCCTCGAGTACGCCGACCGCATGCAGAAGGCCGGCAACAAGGACGAGGCCTTCCGGGCGCTCAAGGAGTTCGCCGATCTCTGCCCCGACCAGGACGACATCCGGCTGATGCTGGCCGACCAGTTGCTCAAGGCCGAGCGCAAGGACGAGGCCATCGAGCAGCTCTCCATCCTGCTCGAGCTCTATCAGGCTGGCGGCCGCACGGCCGAGGCCGATGCCGCGCAGGAACGCATCCGCGCCATTGATCCGTCGGCGACGCCGCGCGTGGCGGCGGTGCGCAAGTCGGTGGAAGCGAAGGCCGCCTCCTCGGACGACCTCATCTTCATTGACCTCGACGCCCCGACGCCGCCGCGCAAGACGCGGATGTCCACCGTCGCGCCGGTCATCAAGATGCCGGAGCCGCCGCCGCCCCCGCCCAAGGCGCCCGAGCCGGTGGCCGAGGCCCCCGCGCTGGAAGGGCTCGAGACCACCGCGCTCGAGGGCATCGAGACCACCGCGCTCGCCGGCATGGAGACGACTGCGCTCGACAGCGGCGCGCCGCCCCGCAATTCGGTCGCGATGCTCGGGCTCGAGACGACATCGCTCGTTCCCGAGGCCGCCGACGAATCGGCGCCGATGACGGCGGGCGAGTTCGCCGAGCTGGACCTGTCGGTGGTGGAAGAGGTGAAGGCGCCCGCGCGCGAATCGGCGCGCGATCTGGCGCTCCCCGGCGACCTGCCGGTCATTGACACGGCGATGGATCTCGGCGCGGCCGTCGAAGCGCCCGTGGACATCCCGCTGCTCGATCTCGACGAGGAGCCGGCCTCCACCGCGCCCACGCCGGTGGCCGACATCGAGCTCCCGATGCCCGACACGACGGAGCCGGCCGCGGCCGCGTCCGCCGCCACCCCGGCCACCGCCGACGAATTGGGCTTCATTGACCTCGATGCGGTGCAGACGGAAGCGTCGTCCGCGCCGGAAGTCGAGGAGCCCACCGGCTTCGGCGAGGTGGACACGGAATTTGTCGAAGCGCCAACGCCGCCGGTGCGGCGCACGACCACGATGGCCATCCCGATGCTCGCCTCGAGCGTCGAGGACCTGCGCGACCAGGTGGCGAAGGAGCCCGAGAACTGGATCCTTCGCCGGCAGCTCGCCGAGGCGATGCTCGACGAGGGACAGCGCGACGAAGGGCTCGCCATGCTCGAGGAGACCATGGCCGGCTTCGAGCGGGCCGGGCAGATCGGTGAGGCGCGCTCCGTCGCGGATGAAATCGTCCGCCTCAACCCCATGGGCGTGCGCTTCCACCAGAAGCGCGTCGAGTACGCCTTCCGCGACGACGACAAGCTGGGCCTCGCGCAGGCCTATCTCGATCTCGCCGATGCCCTCTTCCGCGAGGGACAGGCCGACAAGGCCAAGGCGGTGTACCAGCGCGTGCTCGAGATCGCGCCGGACGATGCACGCGCCCACGCGGCCATCGAGTCGCTCTCGGCGCTCGAACCGCCTGCGGCAAGCGCGCCCGAGAAGAAGCCGGCCGCGGCGCCGCCGCCAGGCAAGCGCTACACCGGCATGATCACCGCCATTCCCGAACCGCCGCCGCAGCCGGCCGCCGCACCAGCGGCCGCCTCCGACGACGACTTCGTCTCGCTCGGCGATTGGCTGCGCGAGGACGAGGAACCGAAGTCCACGCGCATGGTCGTCGAGGAAAAGGAGCCGACTGGCGACGAGGACGCCGACTTCCAGGACATGCTGCGCAAGTTCAAGCAGGGCGTCGCGCAGAACGTCGAGGAAGAGGATCACGAGTCGCACTACGACCTTGGCGTCGCGTACAAGGAGATGGGCCTGCTCGACGAGGCCATCGCCGAGTTCCAGAAGGCGCTGCGCGGGGCGCAGCTTCGCGTGCGCACCTACGAGGCGCTTGGCATGTGCTTCCTCGAGAAGGGGCAGCTGCCCGTCGCGCTCACCATCCTCCAGCGCGCGCTCGCGGAGCCGGGCGTCGGCGACGACCAATTGGTTGGCGTGCTGTACCTGCTCGGCTACGTCTCCGAAGGTCTCAAGAAGCCCGCCGACGCGAAGATGTACTACGAGCGCGTCTTCGCCGTGGATATCCAGTTCCGCGACGTGGGCGACCGGCTGCGCACGGTGGAGGCGGCGATTTCGTGACCGCGGTTCCGCCCCCCCTCCGCATGCCGCTCGCGCCGGCCCTGCTCGACATCCAGGCCTCCATTCGGGTCCGGCTCGACAGCGTCCCGGAGGAGATGTGGCGCATCGTGCGCGCCGACGCCCCGATCATCGAGGCGGTGAACGCGCATCTCACCGGCATGAAGGGGAAGATGTTCCGCCCCACGGTGCTGCTGCTCGCGTCGCAGATCGAGGGAACGCCGGACGGTCGCGGGGTGCGCATGGCGGCGGTGACGGAGCTCATCCACCTCGCGAGCGTGGTGCACGATGACTCGGTGGATCACTCGCCGCTCCGTCGCGGCATGCCGACCATCAATGCGCTCTTTTCGCATCAGGTGGCGGTCATCGCCGGCGACTATCTGTACTCGCGCGCCCTCGCCGAGCTCGTCGCTGTCGGCGACCTCGAGCTCCTCCGCGTGCTCACGGGGGCGTCGAACGCCATGACCCTCGGGGAGCTGCGCCAGCTCGCGTCGTACGATGCGCTGCAGTTCTCGGAGGACGATTACTGGCTGCTGGTGCAGGCCAAGACGGCGTCGCTGCTCGGCGCCGCCAGCGAGGCGGGGGCGCTCTGCGGCGCGCCGCGCTTCCGTCGCGAACTGGCACGGTTCGGCCACCTGCTCGGCATGGCCTTCCAGGTGGCCGACGACCTGCTCGACTACACCGAGACGGAATCGGTGACCGGGAAGCCGAGCGGCAATGACCTCAAGGAGCACAAGGTCACGCTGCCGCTCATCGCGGCGCTGCCGCGCATGTCGCGCGCCCAGCGCGCGCGCGTCGAGGGCGTCTTTTCGGCCGCCGTCCCGGGGGAGGAGCCGATCGCCGACGTCGTCGCCATCGTGCATGAGTGCGGCGGCATTGACGTGGCCCGCCGCAAGGGCGAGGAGTTCGCCGCGGAGGCCGAGGCGGCGCTGGTGAGCGTTCCCGCGTCCGAGGCCCGCCAGGCCCTCATTGACGCCTTGGGCTACGTCATGGACCGGAGGTCCTGATGGCACCGAGTGGATCCTCCAAGCACCGGCCGGGGTTTCATGCCGTGGTGCTGTCCGTCGGCTTCATCGTGGGCGGGTTCCTGACCCAGTTCGCCCGCATGTGGCTGCCGAGCGGGGCGGTGAAGGAATTCCTCACCACCGGCGTGACGCCCGCCATCGGGCCACTGACTATCAACCTGATCATCGTTAATATTGGCTTGGGGCCCATCGCGCTCGACGTCTCGCTGCTGAGTCTCGTCGGGGTCCTCGTCGCTTATCTCATCGCGCGCTCGCTCTTCTAGGAGGCAACATGTTCGGACTCGGCCCGGGCGAAATGCTGATGGCCCTGGTGGCAATCCTGCTCCTGTTCGGCGCCAAGCGCATCCCGGAAATCGCCGGCTCGTTCGGCAAGGGCATCCGGGAGTTCAAGAAGAACATGACCGATGTGCAGAAGGAGATCGAGGCGCCCGACGCGCGCCCCGTGGACCGGCTGCCGGGCGCCTCGGATCGCGTTGAGCGATCGTCAACGGATGAGGATCGGCCGGAGCCGAAGAAGCTGATTTAGCCTCAGAGAAACAACAGAGAGACAACAGAGAGACAACAGAAAGACAACAGAGGTTCGACGTAACAAGCAGAACGGGGCGCCCCGACTCTCGAGGCGCCCCGTCTGTTGTTTCTCTGTTGTCTCTCTGTTGTTTCTCTGTTGTCTTTCTGCTTCACTACGTCGCCTGGCGACGTAGTGAAGCCTGTATCTTCTTCCGCCGGTCCTCGATCTTCGCGTCCTTGCGGAGCGCGCCGACGAAGGCCTGCACGCGGGCGTCGCGCATCGCGTTCACCGCCTGCTGGCGCTGCTCGCTCTTCTGCGCCTCCCACGCCGCCCGGTCGGCCGACACCTTCTTGTCCACCCGGATCACGAAGATGCCGTTGTCGGTGCGCACCGGCGCGCTGATCGCCCCCACCGGCAGGGCAAAGGCCGCGCCAACCGCCTGGTTGAGCTGGCCCATCCCCATCACGAAGCCGACGCGGCTGAACATCGGCGCCGTCTGCACCGAGCGCCCGGCCGCCTTCGCCGCCGCCTCCAGCGAACTGGCCGCCGCCGCCGCCGCCGTCTGCTTGGCCGCTGCCATCTTGGCATCGAGCGACTTCACCGTCGCAATCCGCTCGCGGACCTCGTCCTTCACCGCGTCGAGCGGCTGCACGCCGCCCTCGCGCAGCGAGTCGAGGCGGGCGAGATAGTACATGCTCTCCTCGTCGAACAGGTCGCTCGATTCGCCCGGGTGCACGCCGCCAAAGGCCCACGCGCTCACGCTCGGCGCGACCCGGCCCAGGTACTGCGCCGGCTGACCCTCGGTCACCTCGATCTGCGTCACGAGCAGGCCCATCTGCTTGGCGGCCGAATCGAACTTCGCCGCCTCGAGCGCGCCGCCCGCCATCCGGGCCAGCTCGTCGGCCAGGCGGTCGGTCTTCACCGCCGACGAGTCGCTCTGCTTGATCTTCACCAGGATGTGCCGCAGCGACAGCGTGTCGCCCTTGCGTGAGTCCACCTTGATGAGATGGTAGCCGAAGCTCGTGCGCACCGGCGCCGACAGCTGACCCGGGGCCAGCTTGAACGCCGCGTCGTCGAACTCCTTCACGAAACGCCCCTTGCCGCCCTTGCCGAGGTCGCCGCCCAGCGCGCCGCTCACCGTGTCGTCGGAGGCGCGGCGGGCCACATCCTCGAACTTCGCGCCCTTGGCGATCTCGTCGCGCAGTGCCTGCGCCCGCTGCAGCGCATCCGCGCTGTCGGCCGCCGTCGGCGTGCGCGGAATGCTCACCAGCGACAGCACCGCGCGTCCTGGCCGGTCGAATTCCTTCGCGTGCGCCGCGTAGTACTGCTGCAGCTCCGTGTCGGTCACCTTCTTCGCGAAGTCCTCGACGTCGGACGGCACCCACGAGATGAACGACACCGCCACGGAGTCGTGGCGGTCCTGGTACATCTGCCACAGGCGCGCATCGCTCACGTACGCATCCGCCGCCACCTGCGTGAAGAGCTTCTCCTTCGGGATCTCCGTGCGGTAGTACTGCTCGAGCTGCGCGAGGATGCCCTGCTGCCGCGCTGCCGGGCTCGCCAGGAAGCGGCGGTACTTCGCCATGTCGAACTGCCCGTCCGTCTGGAACTCCGGATTCTGCCGGAATTGCGGGGGCGGCGCGTACTTGGCCGTCTCGATCAGCTCGTCATCCGTGACGCGGATGCCACGCTTCTCGTATTCCTGACGGAGCAGGACGTCGTTGACCAGCTGGTCGAAAGCCTGCTGGTCCACTTCGGCCCGCTCGTCGAGCGTCAGGCCGCGACCCGACTGCTGCTCTTGCTGCTGCGCAAGGGCGGCCGACGTGTTCGCCCACACCATGTATGGGATGTCCTCACCGTTCACCGTCGCCACGATCGTGGACGTCGTGACGGGCGCGCGGCCCAGCAGGCCGGACGTCTCGGCCAGCAGGAAGCCGCCCACGAAGGCGATGAAGATGAAGATCCAGATGTACTTCGCGGCGCTCCGCATGTTTTGCAGCACGGCGCAGCAACTCCCAGGAACGAAGTGAATAAACGACGCGACGGTCCGCGGACCAAGCACGAGCACCGCACCGGTTCCGCTGACCAGCTCCACGTCTCATTGTTAGCCTAGAAACCTACCCGGGAAGTCGGCCTAAGATCAAGTCGGGCTGGCACTTCTGATTGACGTCGGTTCCAACCGGGTAGTACATTCACCAATTACTCCGCACCCCGCACTCGTCCCCACTCATGAGCCCACCGCCTGCCCGCGTTGA
Source organism: bacterium (assembly GCA_021802745.1). The sequence continues at coordinate 7,279 of JAJZRK010000076.1, read as the reverse complement.
CGAGCTGAAGAAGCGCTACGAGGAGAACCCCCGCCGGTTCTTCGCGCCGCTCGCCAATGAATACCGCAAGGCAGGCGACCTCGACGCGGCCATTGACCTCTGCCGCATGCACCTCGAGGAGCAGCCGGGGCACCTGAGTGGCCACATCGTCTACGGCCAGGCGCTGTTCGAGTCGTCGCGCCCGGCCGAGGCCAAGACCGTCTTCGAGTCCGCCCTCACCCTCGACCCCGAGAACCTCATCGCCCTGCGCTGCCTCGGCGATATTGCCAAGGGCGAGGGCGACGCGGCGACCGCCAGGCATTGGTACGGACGTGTGCTCGAGGCCGACCCGCGCAATGACGAGGTCACGGCGCTCATCGAGTCGCTGGGACAGCTCGCGCCGCAACCGACCGTCATCCTCGCCGAGCAGCACGAGCCGCCGCCGCCGCCGAACTACGCGGAGACACAGCAGGCTCCCGCCGCGACGAGAGTCAGTGGCGAGGCGCCAACACCCGTCATCCCGATGGCGGCCGTGCCGCCGGCGCCCGCCGTACCGGTTGTTCCCACGGTGTCGGCCCCGCCGGCCGCCCCTCCCGCGCCGGGCGCGCCGCGACTCAGCATCAGCTTGATGGATCTCGACCTCAACCTGTCCGACGCCACCGAACCCGCCCTGGACCTGTCGGGTGCAGTCACGCCGCCCGCCGCGCCGCCCTCTGCGTTCGAGGCCCCGCCGCCAGTCGAGACCGTCGCGCCCGACGTGCTCGAGCCGGCGCCGTCCTTCGACGAGAGCTTCGCCCTCACCGAAGTGGGTGAGGCCGCGCCGTCCATCGAGGGCTCCGCCGTCGCTGGCGTTGAGGACATCGCGCTATCTGCCACGATCCCCGAAGGTGGCGAGATCGAGGTGCAGGACACGTCGTTCGATGCGCTGCCGATTGACGAAGCGCCCATGTTCGCCGCCGCGCAGGACGCACCCGCCTTCGGCGATTCGCTCGATATCACCGCCTCGATGGATTACGCCGAGCCGGCGCCGGAAGGGGCGAGTCATCTCGATGCGCTGTCCATCATGGACAGCGGCGACTCCGTGCCGATCGGCGAGCAAGTCACCGATCCCCGGCCGATCGAGGCGCTGGGCGGGGACGTCGCGGCACCCGCCCCGGCCACGCCGGCCGATTTCGATGCGCTCTTCGGCAATGCCCTCATCTCCGATGTCGTCGTCGGCGGTGGCGAGGCGACCGCGCCCACCGAGGAGGCGGGCTTCGTCGCCGACTCGTTCGTCGGCCGCGAACCCACCGACCAGATCCTCGAGTCCGCGCCCGACATCGCCACGCCGCCGTCGCCGTTCGTCACCGAGACGATGGCCGAACTGTACCTGCAGCAGGGATTCCGCGAAGAGGCGCTTGGCGTCTACCGCCAGTTGCTCGCGCAGAATCCAGACGACAAGGGGCTCGCCGAGCGCGTGATGCACCTCGAGCACGGCACGCGGTCGAGCCTCGCCATTGATTCGGTCAGCGAGAAGATCGAGGCAGAGGTGAAGGCCGAGGAGATCCGCCGGTCGGGGAGCATTCCGAGCGTACCGGAGGAGGCCGCCGCCGCGCCAGTCGTGGAGCCGATCGCTGCCGCGCCAGTCGTGGAACCGATCGCCGCCGCGCCAGTCGTGGAGCCGATCACTGCCGCGCCAACCGGCACCGCGCCAATTATGGAGCAGCCCACGGGCCCGGCGCCGATCATCGAGATGATCACCGAGCCCAAGAGTGCTCGGCCCGCCGCGCTCACGCCGTCCGCACGGGCGTTTGTCGCGCCGCCCGTCGAGCCGGAACCCGAGATGGAGATGATCGCCGAGCCGACGCCTGTCTCGGTGCCCGTGGTGGCCAGCCCGCCGGTCCGCGAACTCTTCGCGCGCATCGCCCGTCGCCGCGCCGTTCCCGGTGGCGGCTTCATCGCTCCCGAAGGGGCGCCGGAATCCGCGGCGGCTGTGCCTCCGGTCGAGGCGACATCGGCGTCAATGCCAGCTTCCACTGAATCCGCCGCTGCCTCGTCAGCACCCGTTGCGACCGCGCAGATGGCTGCCGCCGCTCCAACGCCTGACGTTTCGATCGCGCCGGGCGGCTCGGTGGATCGTTTGTTCGGAATGTCCGGGATCGTCGCGGCCGACGAGGGGGCCGCCCTCGCGATGGCGGCCGCTTACGGTGGCACCCCGGCCGCTCCCATCAAGGGCGAACCCACGCGACGCGTCACCGACGAACTGTCCCTCGATTCGGTGTTCCGGGGCGAACCCGGTTCCGAACGCCAGACGGCGGTGCAGCGGCAATCCAGCCGCCTGCGCTTCGATCAGTTCTTCCCCGGCAGCGAGGGCGAGGCCAGCGCTCCGCCTCCGCCACCGTCCTCGTCGCCGACGGGTCCGGCGGACGACATCGCACAGTTCACCGACTGGCTGAAGGGGCTGAAGGGTTCGTGAAGATCCTCGTTCTCAACGGCCCGAGTCTCAACCTCCTCGGCACGCGCGAGCCGCAGCTCTACGGCACCACGACGCTCGCCGAGATCGAGCGCGACCTCGTCGCGGTCGGCGCCGAGCTAGGCGTCGCCGTCGAATGCCGTCAGTCCAATCACGAGGGGATGCTCATTGACCTGATCCACGCCGCCAAGGGGAGCGTGGACGGCATCGTCATCAACGCCGGGGCGTATTCGCACACCAGCGTCGCGTTGCGCGACGCCCTGTCGGCGGTGGCCATCCCGTACGCCGAAGTGCACCTCACCAACATCTTCGCGCGCGAACCCGAACGCCGGCACACCACGCTGGCCGGCGGCGCGCGCGCCTTCCTGTGCGGTTTTGGCGCGCCGGGATACGCGATGGCCCTCCGCGGGCTGGTCGCGGCACTGCGCGCCTAGGCGCGCCCTGCCACTTCACGCCATGGAAGATCGCCGACCGCACCGCCTCGCGGCCCTGCGCGCCTCGCTGCGCGACAGCCAGTACGACGCGATGCTCGTCACGTCGCTCCCCAACGTCCGCTATCTCACAGGCTTCTCCGGCTCGGCGGCGCTCCTCGTGGTGTTCGCCGGCTCGCCGTCGGTGCTCATCACCGACACCCGGTACGCCGTACAGGTGGAGGAAGAGGTTGGCGCCCACGCCACGGTGCGCATTGAGCCCAGCTCGCTCTGGACGGGCCTGCGGGAAACGCTCGCGGCGGCGCCGCCCGGCGATCGCCTCGCCTTCGAGTCGGCCCACCTGCTCGTCAGCGACCACGAGCAGCTGGCCGGCCTCGCCGGCCGGTGGCAGCTGAAGGGGAGCGTCGGGCTCGTCGAGACGCTGCGCATGCGGAAGGATCCCGGCGAGCTGGCACTGATCCGCGAGGCCGTGCGCATCGCCGAGTCCGCGCTCGAGCGTACCATCGCCGAGGTGCGCGTGGGGCTCACCGAGCGCCAGGTGGCGGGCATGCTCGAGCATCACATGCGCAACCTTGGCAGCGACGCGCCGCCGTTCGAGACCATCGTTGCCTCGGGGGAGCGTGCGGCGCTCCCGCACGCGCGGGCCACGAACCGGGAGCTCCGCGCCGGCGACTTCCTGCTCATTGACTTCGGGGCGTCGCATGGCGGCTACTGCAGCGACATCACGCGGACGTTCGCGGTGCAAAGCGTGAACCCGGAGATGCAGGACATTCACGACATTGTGCGCGACGCGACCCTGCGCGCTTCGGCATCCGTTCGGGCGGGAATGCGGGGGAGGGATGCCGATGCCATCGCGAGGGACTACATTGAGTCCCGCGGCTACGGGGCGCTCTTCAGGCACTCGCTTGGGCACGGCATCGGGCTCGAGGTGCACGAGGGGCCGCGGCTGGCCCGCACCGCGGACGCGCCGTTGCCCCCCACGGCGGTCGTGACGATCGAACCCGGCATCTACCGGCCCGGATGGGGCGGGGTGCGCATCGAGGACGATGTCTTCCTTGCCGACGGTGGCCCTGAGGTGCTGACAAGTTTCCCGCGCGAATTACTGGTGATTGGCTGACAGGGATGCACCCCGCGCAGCGCGGTCTGTTGTCTCTCTGTTGTCTTTCTGTTGTCTCTCTGTTGTCTCTCTCGAGAGCCTTACGATGATCGATCTGAGATATGTGAAAAAGCTTGTGGACATGCTCGATGGATCGAGCGTGGACTCCATCGAGATTTCGTCCGACAAGGGGATGAAGATCCGCATCAGCAAGTCGCCGGTGGCGCGTGCGGCCATGCATGCCGTCGCCCCGGTGGTGCACGCGGCCCCGCCCGCCGCCGTGGCGGCAGCGCCTGTGCCGGCGGCGGCCGCGGCGCCGGCGCCGGCCGCCCCCAAGGCGGATGCCGCCTCCAAGTTCCTCGAGGTCAAGTCGCCGATGGTGGGCACCTTCTACTCGCGTCCGGAACCCGGTGCCGACCCGTACGTGCAGGTCGGCTCCAGGGTCACCAAGGGCCAGGTGCTCTGCATAATCGAGGCCATGAAGATCATGAACGAGATCGAATGCGAGGTGGCCGGCACCATCCGCGAGATCTGCGTCACCGACGCGCATCCGGTCGAGTTCGGCCAGGCCCTCTTCCGCGTGGATCCCAATGGCTGATCCCACTGGACCGCGACCCAGCTCGGCGCAGCCGGCGGTCTCCGCGCAGCAGGCCGGAGGGCCGCCGCCCTCCCCGCCGTACAACTACAAGGTCGTCCTCCAGCAGGCCGTCACGATGGGCGCGTCCGACCTGCACCTCAAGGTGGGGCGCGCGCCCATGGCGCGCCTCAATGGCGAGCTCATGCCGCTCGAGCTGCCGCCGCTCAAGCCCGAGGACCTCAAGTCCATCGGCGAGCAGATCTGCCCGCCCAAGCAGAAGCGCGAGTTCGACGCCGAGAAGGAGGCCGACTTCGCCATCGGCGTCCCCGGCATCGGCCGCTTCCGCGTGAACATGTACCAGCAGCGCGGCACCATCGCGTTCGTCTTCCGCGCCATCGCCTTCCAGGCCGCCTCCATCCGCGACCTCAATCTCCCGCCGGTGCTCGAGGAGATCGCGATGAAGCCGCGCGGCCTCGTCCTCGTCACCGGCATCACCGGGTCGGGCAAGTCCACCGCGCTCGCCTCGATGATCCAGTATGTGAACGAGACGCGGCACGCGAACATCATCACCATCGAAGATCCCATCGAGTTCCTGCACCGCGACATCAACTGCAACATCAACCAGCGCGAGGTCGGACTCGACACCGGCTCGTTCGCGTCGGCGCTGCGCCGCGTGCTGCGCCAGGATCCCGACATCATCCTCATCGGCGAGATTCGCGACCTCGAGACGCTCGAGATCGCGCTCAAGGCCGCCGACACCGGCCACATGGTGTTCAGCACGCTGCACACCACCGACGCCACGCAGACCATCAACCGCGTGCTGTCGTTCTACCCGCCGCACCAGCAGGCCGACGTGCGCTTTTCGCTCTCCACCGCGCTCCAGGCCGTCGTCTCGCTGCGTCTCGTGCCGCGCGCCGACCGTCCCGGGCGCGTCCCCGCGTGCGAGGTGCTCATCAACACCGCGGCCGTCGCCGACAACATCCGCGACATGAACAAGTCGCTCAACATTCCCGACCTGATCAAGGAAGGGACGGTGCAGTACGGCATGCAGAGCTTCGACCAGTCGCTGATGGCGTGGTACTCCAAGGGCATCATCTCGTACGAGAACGCGCTCTTCCATTCGACCAACCCCAGCGAGTTCGCGCTCAAGGTGCAGGGCATCGCCGGGACCAGCGATACGAGCTGGGATTCGTTTACGCAGTAGGGAAGTGAGCTGTGAGATGGGGGAGGTGAGACGGTGTCATCCGCTCGCTTCCGTCGCACCCGCAGCGTCCGCCATCTCCCATCTCCCATCCCACATCTCTCATCTCATCTCTCCCCTCTGTGTTCAAGAAAGTCCTCATCGCCAACCGCGGCGAAATCGCGCTGCGCGTCATCCGCGCCTGCCGCGAGCTCGGCATCCAGTCGGTCGCCGTCTACAGCGAGGCCGACCGCGAGTCGCTGCACGTGCGCTTCGCCGATGACGACGTCTGCATCGGCCCCGCGCCGGCGCGCGAGAGCTACCTCAAGATCCCGCGCCTCATCGCCGCCGCCGAGATCACCGGCGCCGATGCCATCCACCCCGGCTATGGCTTCCTCGCCGAGAACGCCGAGTTCGCCGAGACGTGCGCGGCGAGCGGCATCACGTTCATCGGCCCCACGCCGCAGCAGATCCGCATGATGGGCGACAAGGCCGCGGCACGCACCAAGATGATCGAGAACGGGGTGCCCGTCGTCCCCGGCACGCCCGGCCCCGTCGAGGATCCCGAGGAGGCGCTCCGCTTCGCGTCGGAGATCGGCTTCCCCGTGATCATCAAGGCCGCCGCCGGCGGCGGCGGCAAGGGGATGCGCGTCGCCAACGACGCCGAGGAGTTCCTGCGTTCGTTCCAGATGGCGCGCAGCGAGGCGCTCTCCGCGTTCGGCAACGGCGATGTGTACGTCGAGAAATACCTGCGCCGGCCGCGCCACATCGAGTTCCAGATCCTCGGCGACATGCACGGCAATGTCATTCACCTCGGCGAGCGCGACTGCTCCGTGCAGCGGCGGCACCAGAAGCTCATCGAGGAATCGCCGTCACCGGCCATGACCCCCGCCCTGCGCGAGCGCATGGGCGAGGCCGCCGTGCTCGGCGCCAAGGCCATTGATTACGTCGGCGCCGGGACCATCGAGATGCTCCTCGACACCGACGGATCGTTCTACTTCATGGAGATGAACACCCGCATCCAGGTGGAGCATCCCGTGACCGAGATGATCACCGGCGTGGACCTCGTGAAGGAGCAGATCCGCGTCGCCGCCGGCGAGCCCATGAAGGAAAAGGAGACGCCCGTGATGCGCGGGCATGTCATCGAGTGCCGCATCAACGCCGAGGACCCGTTCAGGAACTTCCAGCCGTCACCCGGCAAGATCGAGGTGTTTCATCTTCCCGGCGGCAACGGCGTGCGCGTGGACACCCACGCCTACGCCGGCTACACCGTCCCGCCGTTCTACGACTCGATGATCGCCAAGCTCATCGTCCACGGCGAGGACCGCGCCGAGGCGCTCGCCAAGATGCGCCTCGCTCTCGACACGTTCATCGTGCAGGGCGTCACGACGACCATTCCGTTTCTCTCGAAAGTCATGAGCCACCCGGATTTCGTGCGGGGGGATGTGCATACGAAATTCCTTGAGGTTGAGGGGAAGGATCTGTTTGAGGAGTGAGGAGGAGGGGGGCAGGGGCTTGGGAGGGGAGAGGAGTGGAGGGAGGAGGGATGAGAGAGGGGGCGGCC
>JAJZRK010000075.1 GCA_021802745.1 bacterium | reverse complement strand
TCCGATCTGACGGGCTCGCCGTGGCCTTCAAGATCGAGTCGCACAACCATCCGTCGGCCGTCGAGCCCTATCAGGGCGCGGCGACCGGCGTGGGCGGCATCCTGCGCGACGTCTTTACCATGGGCGCGCGCCCCATCGCCATGCTCAACTCGCTGCGCTTCGGGTCGCTGGAGACGCCGCGCGTGCGCTATCTGGTGGGCGGCGTGGTCAAGGGCATCGGCGACTATGGCAACTGCGTGGGCATCCCGACGGTGGCCGGCGACGTCATGTTCGACGCCGCGTACGAGGGGAACCCGCTCGTCAACGCCATGTGCGTCGGCATCCTGCGCGAGCAGGACCTGATGCGCGCGAAGGCCGAGGGCGTCGGCAATCCGATCATCGCCGTCGGCGCCCGGACGGGACGCGACGGAATCCACGGGGCGTCGTTCGCGTCGGAGGACCTGAGCGCCGAGAACGAGGCCAAGCGCCCGCGCGTGCAGGTGGGCGACCCGTTCACCGAGAAACTGCTGCTCGAGGCGTCGCTGGAGCTGATCACGAGCGGCCACATCGTCGCGATTCAGGACATGGGCGCCGCCGGGCTCACCTCGTCCTCCGCCGAGATGGCGGAACGCGGCGATGTCGGCGTGGTCATTGACACCCGCAAGGTGCCGCAGCGCGAACAGGGGATGACGCCGTACGAGATCCTGCTCAGCGAGTCGCAGGAGCGGATGCTCGTCGTGGCGCTCAAGGGACACGAGGACGAGGTCAAGAAGATCCTGGCCAAGTGGGACCTCACCGCCGAGGTGATCGGCGAGGTCATTGCCGAGCCTGTCTATCGCGTGATGGAAGGCGACCAGATCGTGGCCGAGTTCCCCGGCACGCGCCTCGTGACCGATTGCCCCTTCTATCATCCCGAGGCGCGCGAGTCGGAGGCGGCGGTGGCCCGCCGCGCGCGGGATGTGCACCGGACGCCGGAGAAGCCCGAGGAAGCCGATCCCGTGTGGACGCTGGAGCGTCTGCTCGAGTCGCCGACCATCGCCTCCAAGCGCTGGATCACCACCCAGTACGACTCGACCGTGCGCACGAACACGGTCATGGGGCCGGGCGACGGCGATGCGGCGGTGATCCGCATTCGCGGCACGCGCAAGGCCATCGCGCTCAAGACCGACTGCAACGGACGCTACGTCTACCTCGATCCGCGCGTCGGTGGCCGCATTGCCGTCGCCGAATCGGCGCGCAACGTGGCCTGCACCGGCGCGCGGCCAATGGCGATCACGAATTGCCTCAACTTCGGCAATCCCAAGAAGCCCGAGGTCTTCTTCCAGTTCCGCGAAGCGGTATACGGCATGGGAGATGCGTGCCGCGCGCTGGGCACGCCGGTGACGGGCGGCAATGTCTCGCTCTACAACGAGAACCCGCAGGGCGCGGTCTATCCCACCCCGACCATCGGCATGGTCGGGCTCATGGACGACGTGCGGCACGCGACGCGCGCGCCGTTCCAGAAGGAAGGGCACGCAATCGTGCTGCTCGGCGACAATACGTCGGAACTGGGCGGCAGCGAATACCTCGCCTGGATCCACGGCGTGGTGGCCGGCGCGCCGCCGGCCTGCGACCTCGACGCCGAGAAGCGGCTCATTGATGCGCTCCTCGAGGCGATCGGCGGGGGCCATGTGGCGTCCGCCCACGACTGCTCCGAGGGCGGCCTCGCCGTGGCACTCGCCGAGTGCTGCGTGTCGCGCGAGGCGACGCCGCTCGGCGCGCAGGTGGACCTGTCGGCGTGGGCGTCACTGCCGCTGCGCGCCCTGCTGTTCGGCGAGGCGCAGGGTCGCGTCGTCGTGTCCACGGCCGATGCGCCGGCGGTACTCGCCGTGGCCGCGTCGCACGGAGTGCCGGCCGCCGTCATCGGCACCGTGCGCAGCGCCAGCGCTGGGCTGGTGGTCACGGTCGGCGCGCGAACCATGCGCGCCGTGACGGCGCGACTGTCCGACGCGTTCCACGGCGCGCTGCCGCGCGCGATGCAGCGCGCCGCCGCCGAGATTGTGGAGCAGGACCCCGCGCTGGCCGGAGGGACCCGCTGATGTGCGGCATCTTTGGCATTTACGGCACGCCGGACGCGGCACGCATCACGCACCTTGGCCTGTACTCGCTGCAGCACCGCGGGCAGGAATCGGCCGGCATCGTGTCGGTCGCCGAGGACGGCACGGCGCAGACGGTGCGAAAGATGGGGCTCGTGTCCGACGGCTTCGAGGAGGAGCGCATCGCGTTGCTGCGCGGCCCCACGGCCATTGGACACACCCGCTACTCCACGGCGGGCACGAGCACCATTGACAATGCGCAGCCCGTCTTCGTGCGCTTCCGGGGCGGACACATCGCCCTGGCGCACAACGGCAACCTCACCAACGCGGTGGAGCTGCGCGGCGCCCTCGAGGCGGAGGGATCCATCTTCGCGTCCACCATGGACAGCGAGATCATCGTCCACCGCATCGCCAAGTCGCGCGCCGTGAAGCCCGAGGAGCAGCTGGCCGACGCGCTGGCCGGCGTGGAGGGGGCGTTCTCGCTGGTGGTCGTCATCGGCACGACGCTCCTCGCGGCGCGCGACCCCCACGGCTGGCGTCCGCTGGCGATCGGCCGGCTGGGCGATGCGTGGGTGTTCGCCTCGGAGACGTGCGCCCTCGATATCGTGGGGGCCACCTACGTGAGCGACGTGGCGGCGGGAGAGATCGTGGCCATTGATGCGCACGGCATGCGCACCATGCCGGGCCCTGCCTCGCCCACCCTCCATCGCTGTGTGTTCGAGTACATCTACTTCGCGCGCCCGGACAGCCAGGTCTTTGGCGGCTCGGTGGACCGGGCGCGGCGCGCGCTCGGTCGTCAGCTGGCCACCGAACAGCCCGCACCGGGCGCCGAGATCGTCTTTGCCGTCCCCGACTCCTCCAATGCCGCGGCACTCGGCTACGCCGAAAAGTCCGGCCTTCAGCTCGAGCACGCGCTCATTCGCAACCACTACGTCGGGCGCACGTTCATCCAGCCGACGCAGGCGGGGCGCGATGCCAAGGTCAAGGTGAAGTACAACGCCGTGCGCGAAGTGCTCGAGGGGCGCAGCGTGGTGATGGTGGACGACTCGATTGTCCGCGGCACCACGACGCGGGGCCTCGTCGCGCTGCTTCGCGGCGCCGGGGCGCGCGAGGTGCACATGCGCGTCTCGTCGCCGCCGATCACCGGTCCGTGCTACTACGGCATTGACACGCCGGAGCGCGAGCAGCTGATCGCGGCCAACATGACGATTGAGGAGGTGGGCCGCGCCATCGGCGTGGACTCGCTCGGCTACCTCTCGCTCGAAGGCATGCTCGCGGCAGTTCCCGGTGGTCCGGGCGGCTTCTGCCATGCCTGCTTCTCAGGACAGTATCCCACGCAACCCCCCATTGACCTCAAGCGATACCGGTCGGGCGTCTAGGCGCCCGGCCGGCCGACCCCTCGGAGGGGCCGCACGGTGACGCAGAAAGTCTTCTTCTTTGGCGATGGCCGCGCGGAAGGAACGCGCGAATGGAAAGACCTCCTCGGAGGCAAGGGCGCGAACCTCGCCGAGATGACGAACATCGGAATTCCGGTGCCGCCGGGATTCACGATCTCGTGTCCCATGTGCGATGCCTACCTCCACGACGGCAAGGTCCCCGACGGACTGCGCGAGGAGGTCGAGGCGTCCATCACCCGCCTCGAGAAGTCGAGCGGCCGCACGTTTGGCACGGGGGAGAATCCGCTCCTCGTCTCGGTACGCAGCGGCGCGCGCGTGTCCATGCCGGGAATGATGGAGACCATCCTGAACCTCGGACTCAACGACGACACGGTGCAGGGCCTCGCCCGGCAGAGCGGCAACCCGCGGTTCGCGTGGGATTCCTACCGCCGCTTCCTGCAGATGTACGGCGAGGTCGTCCTCGGCGCGTCGGCGCACCTCTTCGAGTCGCTGCTCGCCGCCAAGCGCATGGTGTCGGACGTGAAGACCGACGCCGAGGTGCCCGTTGAGCTGCTGCAGGCGCTCGTCGTCGAGTACAAGGCGCTCATCCGTTCGCACACCGGGCGCCCATTCCCCATGGACCCGCGCGAGCAGCTGTGGGGCGCCATCGAGGCCGTCTGGCGCTCGTGGATGATCCGGCGCGCCGTGGACTACCGGCGCCAGTACAACATCCCGGAAGCGCCCGGCACCGCGGTCAACATCGTGGCCATGGTCTTCGGCAACCTGGGCCCCGACTCGGGGACGGGCGTCGCGTTCACGCGCGATCCCTCCACAGGCGAGAAGCGGTTCTACGGGGAATTCCTCGTGGACGCGCAGGGCGAGGACGTGGTGGCCGGCATTCGCACGCCGCTCCCGATTTCGAAGATGGCCGAACTCTGGCCGGGCCCGTACGACCAGCTGATGAAGGTGCAGGCCACACTCGAAAAGCACTTCAGCGACATGCAGGACCTCGAGTTCACCGTGGAGCGCGGCAAGCTCTTTCTGCTCCAGACGCGCAACGGCAAGCGGACCGTTGGCGCCGCCGTGCGCATCGCCCGTGACATGGTGGGCGAAGGGCTGATCTCGCAGGGCGAGGCCGTCCAGCGCGTGCAACCCAACCAGCTCGACCAGCTCCTGCACCCGGTGATTGACACCGGCCAGGGGCACGTGCCCCTGGCCACCGGCCTGCCGGCGAGCCCGGGGGCGGCCAGCGGCATCGCCGTCTTCGACGCCGACGTCGCCGAGTCGCTCGCCAAGAAGGGCGAGAAGGTGATTCTCATCCGCGACGAGACCACGCCGGACGATTTCCACGGCATCGTCGCCGCGCGCGCCGTGCTGACCGCCCGTGGCGGCATGACGAGCCACGCCGCCGTCGTGGCGCGCGGCATGGGCAAGTGCGCGGTGGTGGGATGCGGCGCGCTCAAGGTGGATGCGGTGCACCGGCAGGTCACCGTCGGCGACACAGTCGTGAAGGAGGGAGACTGGGTGACCGTGGACGGGGCGTCCGGGCATGTCTACGTGGGCGACCTGCCCACGCGGCCGAGCGAGGTCATGCGCGTCATGCTCGGCGAACTTCCCGCCGACAACGCCCCCGTGTACCAGGCCTACAGCGAAATACTTGGCTGGGCCGACGGCGTGCGCCGGCTCAGGGTACGCACCAACGCCGACACGCCGCACGACGCCCGGCAGGCGCGCATGTTCGGCGCCGAGGGGATTGGACTCTGCCGCACCGAGCACATGTTCTTCGAAGGCGACCGCATCACGTCAATGCGCGAGATGATCTGTGCGCACGACGAGGCGGGACGGCGCCGGGCGCTGGAGAAGCTCCTCCCGATGCAGCGCACCGATTTCGAGGGCATCTTCGAGGCGATGGACGGGCTCCCCGTCACGATCCGCCTGCTCGATCCGCCGCTGCACGAATTCCTGCCCCACGGCGGCGGCGAAGAGGCCAAGATCCTCGCCCGCACGCTCGGCCTCACGCGCCAGGAACTGACGCACGTCATCGAGTCGCTGCGCGAGACCAACCCGATGCTTGGGCATCGCGGCTGCCGCCTGGGAATCACCTACCCCGAAATCACGGAGATGCAGGCGCGGGCGATCTTCGAAGCCGCCGCGCATGTCACCACGCGCGGCGTGAAGGTGCTGCCCGAGGTGATGGTGCCATTGGTCGCCACGCACCGCGAGTTCGCCAATCAGCGCGCCATCATCGTGCGCGTGGCCGCGGAGGTGGCCCGCGAAACTGGCGTCGAGGTTGCCTTCCTGACCGGCACGATGATCGAGTTGCCGCGCGCCGCGCTGACGGCCGCCGAGATCGCGGGCGCCGGTGCGCAATTCTTCTCCTTCGGCACCAACGACCTCACGCAGACTACGCTCGGCCTGAGCCGCGACGACGCCGGGCGCTTCGTGCCGCATTACGTCGAGCAGGGCATCTTCACCAACGACCCGTTCCAGGTGCTCGACGTCAATGGGGTTGGCAAGCTGATCACCTACGCGGTGCGCGAAGGGCGCAGCGTGCAGGAGACGCTCAAGGTTGGCATCTGCGGTGAGCACGGCGGCGAGCCCCGCTCCATCGCCTTCTGCCACGCGCAGGGCCTCGATTACGTGAGCTGCTCGCCGTTCCGTGTTCCCATCGCCCGCCTCGCGGCCGCGCACGCCGCGCTGGAGTAGCGACCCGCGTGCCGGGCCCGACCGTGCGAGCCGACACCATCGACCGCGTGCGGGCCACGGCCCGCGCGCGGTCGCCGCTTGTGGGGCGCGCGGCCGAGCTCACTGCGTTGCACGAACTCGTCGCATCGGTTGTCGCCGGCGGGCACCGGGCCCTCTTCCTCTCCGGAGACTCGGGGCTCGGCAAGACGAGGCTGCTGGAGGAACTCGAAAGCATCGCGCGTGAGCACGGCTGTCTCGCCGTCGTCGGCCGGGCCTTCCCTGCCGAGGGCGCGTTCCCGTTCGCCATCGTCGCCGATGCGCTGTCCGCGCTGGTGCAGGAGCTGGGGCCGGCGTCGGTGGCCGTGCTCGCCCGCGGCGCCGAGCACGAACTGGGGTTGATTCTTCCGACGCTCGGCCGCGGGGGAAACCGCGGCGACGAACGCCCCAGCGCGGAGGGCAAGGCCCGCGTGTTCTGGCACGTCGCGCAATTCGTCCGACGCGCCGCCGCGCAGCGCCCCATCGTCATCGCACTCGACAATGCCCAGTGGGCCGACGAGTCGTCGCTGGAACTCATTCACTTTCTGCTGCGGCAGCTTGGCAACGCACGCGTCGGCGCCATCGTCGCCTACAATCCGTACGATCGCACCCCGGCGCCCGCCCTCCGCGCCATCGAGCGCTCCCTCACGCGTGCCTCGCTGGCGGTGGCGCGCACGCTCGACCCGCTCGGCCGCGAGGATGTGGCGCAAATGGTGCGTCACGCCCTGCCGCAGGAGGCGGCGCTGCACGACGCGCTGACCGACCGCCTGATGGCACGTACGCAGGGCAATCCGTTCTTCGTCGAGGAAATGTTGAAAGCCGTGGAGCGGTTGGGGCTGCCGGTCGGGCGCATGCCGGCCAACGGCCTGCTCGACACCATCGCCCTCCCTGCCTCGGTGCGCGACGGCGTCCTCGCCCGGGCCGATGCGCTGGACCCGGACAGCCGGCGCGTGCTTGACCTCGTCGCCGTGGTCGAGCGCCGCGCCCCGTCGCGCCTGCTGCAGCCGCTGACCGGCCTCGACGCGCCGCGGTTTCTCGACGCCACGGCCAGTCTCGCGGCGCGCCACCTGCTCACCGAGTCGGCGGTGGACGGCGAACTCTGGTATGAGTGCGACCACCCGCTGGTGCAGGCCAGCGTATACGACGCCCTCGGCCCGTCGCGCGCCCAGGCGCTGCATCGGGCCATTGCCGAGGCGTACGAGCGGTTCCACGACGCGGAGCCCGGGGAGTTTCTCAACGATCTCGCGTGGCACTACGCGCGCTCCGGCACCATCGCCTCGTCACCGCGCGCCATCACGTTTCTCGCCGCCGCCGGACGCGACGCGCTCGCCCGCCACGCCGACCGCGAGGCCGCCGCGCTCTTTCAGCAGGCGCTCAGCGCGTCGCACGTGGTGCCGCCGGACGACGGAGCCGCGCGGCTGGGCATCCTCCAGGGGCTCGCGCGGGCGAGACAACGGCTTGGCGAGTACGATGCCGCCTTCGCGCTGTGGTCGCAGGTCCGCCTCGAAGCCGAGCGCCTGACGGACCCGGGCCTCGTGGCGCAGGCGGAGCGCCGCATGGGACTCTCCGCCTTCTGGTCGGGCCGGTCCAGCGAGGCGATCGCGCATTATACCGCGGCCATCCTCCGCAGCCGGGCGCTCGGTGACGACGAAGGCGTGGTGAAGGCGCTCGTGGCCCGCGCGACGGCACTGCGTGCCGTGGGGGAGCCCACCGAAGCGATGCGAAGCCTCGACGAGGCGCTCGAGATCGCCGAGCGCCGCGGCGACGACGGACTGCTCGCCCGCGTGCATCGGGCGCTGCTCCTCGCCTACGCATGGACTGGACCCGCCGAGCGCGCGCGCCACCACGCCACGCGCGCCCTTCACTACGCGCGGGTTGTCGGGGAGCCGGCGGTCGCGTGGTCGGCGCACTGGGCCATGGCGCTGCTCGCCGGCTTCACCGGCGACGGCGCGCTGATCGCCGAGCATCTCGAAGCCGCGCAAGTCATCGCCTCCGAGACCGGCTCGCCGGTGCTCTCCGTCTGGACGGGGGAGATCGTCATCGAGCACGCCTCAGCGGTGGGCGACTGGCGCAAGGGGCTCGAAGTCGCCGAGAGCGTGGTGCCGTTGGCGCGCGCCGTCGCCTCCCGCACCGTCCTGCCGCGTCTTCTCGTGTGGAAAGGGCTCATTCTGCTGGCGCAGGACCAGCTCGCCGACGCCAAGGCGTGCTTTGACGAGGCGTGGCAGCGCGCCAACGCCGACGCGCCGGGGCGCCACGTGGACGACGTGCACGTGCTGATTCCCGCCTACATCGGGCGCGCCGCCTATGCGCTGGCCACCGCCGACTATGCCTCGGCGATTCGGTATGGCGAGCACGGACTCGCCCTCGCTGACCACTACGGCTATCGCGCCTGGGCCATTCACCGGCTGCTCCCCGTGATTCTCGAGTCCCGCATCTGGATCAAGGACTTTGACGGGGCCGCGCGCGACTCCGCGCGGTTGCGCGCCGACTCCGCCCTGCTCGATCACCGGCTCGGCGCCGCGTGGGCCGATGCGGCCGACGCGCTGAACCTCCGCTTCCGCGACCAGAGTCCGCAGGCCTCGCGGGCGATGCTCGCCGCGGCCGACGAGCTCGACCGCGTCCCGTTCGTCTTCCACGCCGCACGGCTGCGGCTCAATGCCGCCCAACTGCTCGCCGCGGAGGGAGCGCGCGATGCTGCGCTGGCCGTCCTGCGGCAGGTGCACGCCGTCTTTCAGCAGCTTGGCGCCGAACGCGAACTGCGGCTGACGCGCGACGCCATTCGCGACCTCGGCGCCCGCCCGCCCGTGCGCGCCTCGACTTCCGCGGGCGTCCTCACGAGCCGCGAGCAGGAGATCGCGCGCCTCATTGCGCAGCGCAAGACGAACAAGGAAGTGGGCGCCACGCTCGATATCTCGGCGCGCACGGTCGGCACCCACCTCTCCAACATCTTCGAGAAACTCGGCATTGATTCGCGCGGAGCCCTCGTGGACCTTGTGCGCGCCGACCCCGCGCTCGTCGAGACGGAACCGGCCGCCGCGGACTAGCTGGCGAGCGACCGGCTCAACACACGCGCCAGGTTGTCCGCCCCCGGGAGCACTCGGCACGCATCCGCGCCGTCGTGCATTAGCTTCGGGGATCACCACTCAACACCGGAACGGAGACGTCAACATATGCATCGCAAGGCGGAAGCGCAGTGGTTTGGCGACCTCAAGTCGGGGCGCGGCACGATGGCCGTCGGCAGCGGCGCGTTCAGCGGCCCCTACTCGTTCATCAGCCGCTTCGAGGGGAACAAGGACACCAATCCCGAGGAACTGCTCGGCGCGGCGCATGCCGCCTGCTTCTCCATGGCACTCTCCAATACGCTCGCCCAGCGCGGCAAGCCGGTGACGAACGTCACGACGACCGCCGTGGTAACCGCCGACAAGACGGACGCCGGCTTCGCGATCACGAAGATCGCGCTCACGACGCGCGGCGTCGTGCCCGGCCTCTCCGCCGAGGAATTCAAGCAGGTCGCCGAGGAGACCAAGACCGGGTGCATCGTGTCGCGTGCGCTCGCCGCCGTGCCGATGACCCTTGACGCGGCACTCGTCGGCTAACGCAGCGCCGACTGCAGCGACCGCGAAACCGCGACGGGCTCCCGGCATTCGCCGGGAGCCCGTCGCGCACCGTGCGGTTGCGCCCTACGGCTGCACCATGCACCCCTCCGCCTTCGCACACTTCGGATCAACCGGCGGCAGCTTCAGCCGCGCCGCTTCGCGATTGAACGCGGCGAGGTCCGTCTTCCATACCTGCGCCAGGCGATCGGTCTGCACCTTCAGCTGGCCCGACTGGATGGCGAAGATCTCCGGAATGTTCGACGTCGGCCGGCCATCGCCGGCGCTGACCACCCGCAGCAGCGAGGCCAGGCGGTTGTTGATCTTGATCGGGAAGTTCAACGGATCCTGGCCGCTCTGGTTCTGCACCTGGTACACGTCATCCTCGACGTCGGCGGCGTTGCGCGTCAGGCGATCGCCCGCGGCCTTGAGCGCCCCATCGTCCGCCCGCTTCAGGCGGTCCGCCACCTGCGCCTTCACCCGGCGAATGTCAATCACCGCCTGATTCGCCTCGCTGACCTTGTCGCGGATCCGGAGCGCCATGGCGAACTGCGCCTGCAAGTCGGCGTCCGTGACATCGCTGTTCAACGGATTGCGCTTCACCGTCAGCGGCTGGTTCTGGGTGGCGCCGTCCACGTTGAGCCGCACGGTGTAGGTGCCGGGCGGCGCGGCGGGACCGGCCGTCGTCGCGCCCCAGAGGATCATCCCCGGAAACGTCGTGGCGCCGGCATAGTTGAGGTCCCACGCAAAGCGATGCAACCCGGCCGTCCGCGGCGGCGGCGTGCTGCCGCCGAACCGCCGTCCCGCGCCCGCCGCCGGGGCGGCGGCCGGCGCCGTATCGGGCACGAAGGACCGGATGACATCTCCTCTCGCGTCGAGGATGTCAATCACCACCGACTTGGCGGGCGACTTCAGCCAGTAGTTGATGGTGGCGCCGAGCGCCGAACGGTACGCCACCGGCGGAGCGAACAGGTGCGGGCCGGCGGACGCCGCGATGGCCGGCGTCACCTGGCGCAAGGTCGAGGCATTGTCGAGCACCCAGAAGCCGCGGCCATGCGTGGCGATCACCAGCTCGTTCTCCTTCACCAGCAAGTCCGACACCGGCGCGTCGGGCATGTTGAGGCGCAGCGAGGACCAGTGCGCGCCATCGTCATACGACAGGTAGACGCCGTGCTGCGCCGCCGCGTACAGCAGGCCGCGGCGCCACGGATCTTCGCGCACCGTGTGCACGTAGTCGTCCTCGCGGATGCCGGTGACGATCTTCGTCCACGTCCGGCCGAAGTCGGCCGTCTTGAAGATGTACGGCGCCTTGTCATCCATGAGCGGCCGCCGCACCGATACGTAGGCCGCGCCGTCGTTGAACGCCGAGGCGTCAATCATGCTGACGCGCCCGAACGCCGGCATCTCGCGCGGTGTCACATTGGCCCAGGTCTTGCCGCCGTCGCGCGTCACGTGCACGAGGCCGTCGTCGGACCCCGTCCACAGCACGTTCGTGTTCTTCTTCCCCGGGCCGAGCGCGAAGAGCACCGCGTACACTTCGGGACCGTTCATGTCGCCGGTGATCGGGCCGCCCGAGTGGCCCATCGTCTTCGGGTCGTGGCGCGTGAGGTCGCCGCTGATCGCCGTCCACGTCTTGCCGCCATCCGGCGTGAGCCAGACGCGCTGCGACGAGACGTAAAGCAGGTTCGGGTTGGCCGGCGAGAAGATGACCGGATAGGTCCACTGCCAGCGCTCGCGAATCTCGCTCGACGGCTCGCCCGAGTACATCCAGGGATACGGATTCACCTCGCGTCCCTGCCCTAGGCGCCGGTCGTACTTGTCGAGGAAGCCGCCGTTGTTGGTGCCGGCAAAATAGATGTCCGGGTTCTTCGGGTCGGGCGCCATGTAGCCGGGCTCGCCGCCGCCCGCCGTGTACCACACCTGCGGCCCGCGCGCCTCGGGCAGCCCCTCGATCTGGCGGCCACGGGCCGGACCCAGGTTCCAGTTGAACGGAATGCAAAGCGTCGTGTTGTCCTGCTGCGAGCCGCACAGGTGGTACGGGAGGTGCGCGGTCGTCGCGATGCGGTAGAACTGCTCGGTCGGGTAGTCTTCCTCGCTCCACCGCTGTCCGCCGTTCGTGGAGACGGCGCCGCCGCCGTCGTTGCCGATCACCAGGTGCTGCGGATCGTCCGGGTCCACCCAAAGATCGTGGAAGTCGCCGTGCGTGCCGTTGCCCACCGACGTCATCGTCTTGCCCTGGTCCGTGGACCGGAACACGCTCGTGTTGAGCATATACACCGCGTCGGCGTTCTTCGGGTCGGCGGTCACGTGCGTGTAGTAGAACGCGCGCTGGCGCACGTTGCGGTTGTCGGTGGTCAGCGACCACGTTGCGCCGGCATCGTCCGACTTGAAGAGTCCGCCCTTGGCATTTTCCACCAGCGCGTACACGCGGCCGGAGTTCGCCGGTGACACGGCAACGCCGATGCGCCCAATCAGGCCCGCCGGCATCCCCGGATTGCGCGTGATTTCCGTCCACGTCTCGCCGCCGTCGGTGCTCTTGAACAGGCCACTTCCCGCACCGCCCGACGACATCGTGTATTCCGTGCGGTAGGCCTGCCACAGCGCCGCATAGAGCACGTTGGGGTTGTTGCGGTCCACGGTCAGGTCAATGGCCCCCGTGGAATCGTTGCGGAAGAGCACGCGGCGCCACGTCTTGCCACCGTCGCTGCTCTTGTAGACGCCACGCTCGGGGTTCGGCGCGGAGTGCCTGCCGAAGGCAGCGACCCAAATGATGTCCGGGTTCGTCGGATGAATACGAATCTTCGCGATGTTCTCCGATTGCTCGAAGCCCACGTGCGTCCACGTCTTGCCCGCATCCGTGGATTTGTAGACGCCGTCGCCGGCCATGATGTTGCCACGAATGCACGTCTCGCCCATCCCGATGAAGACGAGGTCGGGATTCGATTCCGACACCGCCACGGCGCCCACCGAGGCGGAGCGCACCTGGCCGTCGGTCACCGGCGCCCATGTCTCGCCGCCATCGGTCGTCTTCCACAGCCCGCCGCCGACGGCGCCGAAGTAGGCCTCTTTCGGGCGTCCCTTCACGCCGCTCACGGCGATGGACCGGCCGCCGCGGTCGGGGCCGACGTTGCGCCACTTGAGCGCGGCGACGAGCGCGGACTCCGGGCCGACGGCCGGCGCGGCCGACGGCGCATGCGTGGCGCCGCGGCCGGCGGCGGTGAGAGTCAGCGCCACGCCGGACAGCAGCGCAAGGGTCAGAAACCGCTGAACACGCATCATGCCCAGATCCTGTGGGGGGTGGGTAGCGAGTGGAGGCCGGTACAATGACGCGGCACCGGACGTCAACGTTGGATCGAAGTCCCGAAGACGGCAACCGGTGTGCCCGGTGCGACGGCTGCTCCGGGCATTCCCGCCCGCCCCGGCGCGTGCTACAATCCGGAACGACAACTCCGGAGCCCGATCGTGCAACTCGAGATCATCGGCCTGAACCTGCTCTACGCCATTGCCGGCGTCGTGCTGATGTTCGTGAGCTACCGCGTCATAGACCGGCTCACCCCCGAGGTCAACTTCCCGGCGGAACTGAGCAAGGGGAACATCGCCGTGGCGATCTTCGTTGCGTCGATCTTCATCTCGATTGCGATGATCATCGGCAACGCGCTGAACTGACGGCGATGCCGATGGCCTCCGGCCCTGGGGGCGCACCGCGCGCCCCGCATCGCGCATGGTCGCTCCAGCTTGCTGCGCTCCTGCTGCCGGCGGTCCTGCTGCCGGCGGTCCTGCTGCCGGCGGCCCTGCTGCCGGCATGCCTGCACGCGCAGCAGCAGCCCCGCAGTGCGGCCTCGCGCCGCCTCGCCGAGCGCAGCGCCAGCCGGTACGACGACACCTTTCGCCGCTACGGCAAGCGCTACTTCGGCCCCGGCTTCGACTGGCGCTACTTCAAGGCGCAGGGGATGGCCGAGAGCGGCCTCGACCCGAACGCCACCAGCTA
>JAJZRK010000074.1 GCA_021802745.1 bacterium | reverse complement strand
TGCCGCTGCAGCAACCGCAGAGCGAACGGGTCGTCGTCGACCACGAAAATCTTCATGCCCGGAAGATCACGCGGCGCGCGCCATTGGACAAGCAAGCGGCGACGCGGAGCATCGGCGCGTTGCGAACCCGATTGCGTTGAAACAGAGACTCTGTTAAGGTTCCTTAACAGTCTTGAGGCCACCGCACCACAGGGGAGCTGATGGAAATCTGGAAGCGATACGGCGAAAAGGAAGTCTCGCACTCCATGGCCCACTATCTCCAGACGGTCGCAGAACTCAAGGCGGAAAAAGGGCACGCCCGCGTGGGTGACATCGCCGACCATCTGGGCGTCTCGAAGAGCGGCGTCACCTCGATGCTCCGGTCGCTCGAGAAGCGGGGCCTGGTGCGCCACGAACGCTACGGCTGCGTGGAGCTGACCGACGACGGCTCGGGCTTTGCGTCCCGTACCGCGTCGAGCCGGCGGGTGCTCTCGATGTTCCTCACCGAGATCCTGGGCGTGGATGAGGACGTGGCCACGGAGGATGCCTGCATGATCGAGCATCTGGTGAGCCCGGAAGTGTCCATCGAGCTCCTGCGCCTCACGACCTTCATCCGCTCGCGCCATCCGGCCGCTGCGCTGTTCCGTGACGCCTACCGCAACAGCCCGCGGTCGTGCAAGGAGCACGAGCCGGGTGACTGCGACCTCTGCGGCGCCACCTGCCTGCGCGACGAGCTGACCACCGCGATCGGCCGTGCCCCGCAGCGCGCATGACGACGCGCCGCCCCCCATCGGACCAGGGTTCGCGCTCGCTCGACCGGCTCGCCGCGGGCGAGCGCGCGGTGATTGCCAGCGTGGACTGCCCGCCGCCCATCGCCCGGCGGCTCATGGAACTCGGGCTGATTCCCGGCACCGAAGTCGAGATGATTCGTCGCGCTCCCCTGGGCGACCCAATGGAAATCGCCGCGCGCGGGGTGCACCTCTCCCTGCGCCGCTCCGAGGCCCGCGCGATTGATGTCACGCCCGTCTAAGCCGCGCGCCCGCCGCATTGCCATCCTGGGCAACCCGAACGCCGGGAAGTCCACGCTCTTCAACGCGCTCACCGGGCTTCGCCAGAAGGTCGCGAATTACCCCGGGGTGACCGTCGAGAAGAAACTGGGCTTCTGCGACCTGCCCGGCGGCCAGCGCGCCGAACTCATTGACCTGCCAGGGAGCTACAGCCTCCAGCCGGCCTCCCCCGACGAAATGGTCGTGCGCGATGTCCTGCTCGGCTTGCAGCAGGACACGCCGCCCCCCGAGCTGATCGTCTTCGTCGTTGACGCAACCAATCTTGACCGGCACCTGTACCTCGCGCTGCAGGTCATCGAGTTGGGCCGACCGGTGATTCTCGCGCTCAACATGATGGACGCGGCGCGTGCGATGGGGCTGCGCATCGAGACGGACGCGCTCGAGCGTCAACTTGGCGTGCCGGTCATCGGGATCTCGGCGGTCAAGGGCGAGGGCCTCGATCGCCTCCGCGAGCTGATGGTGCGCGACGTCGAGCCGACCACGCGCCATTTCCGCGAGTGGCCCGCGCACCTGCAGCGCGTCATCGAGCGTCTGGAGCAGCGGCTGCCGCGGCGGGAGGCGCTCCCCGATCGCGCGCGCCGCGACCTCGCCATCGCGATGCTGCTCGACAATGGCGATGACGACGCCCTCGAGCGCCATGTGCCGGCGCCCGTGCTCTCCGACGCCCACCTGCTCGCGCGCCGCCTCGACGAGTTTTCGCCCGCCTGGCGAGCGGGCGACGTGGCGGGGCGGTATCAGGCCATCACCACCCTCGTCGCCGAGGCGGTCAACGCGCCGGTGGGCCCGCGCAAGGACGCCCGGCGCGAGGCCATTGACCGGGTGCTCACGCACCGCATCTTCGGCCCGATCATCTTCGTCGTGCTGATGGGGGCGGTCTTCCAGTCCGTCTTCGCGTGGGCGCAGCCGATCATGAACCTGATTGACTGGGGCATGACCGGGGTGGGCAACGCGGTCGGCTCGGTGATGGCCGACGGCCCGCTGCGCTCGCTGGTGGTGAACGGCGTGATTGCCGGCGTCGGCACGACGCTCACTTTCGTGCCGCAGATTGCGATCCTCTTCCTGTTCCTCTCCATACTCGAGGACAGCGGATACATGGCGCGCGCCGCCTTCATCATGGACCGTGTGATGTCGCGCGTGGGGCTCTCCGGCCGGTCGTTCATCCCGCTGCTCTCGTCGTTCGCCTGCGCCATTCCCGGCATCATGGCGACGCGCAGCATTGACAACCGGCGCGACCGGTTCGCGACCATCATGATCGCGCCCTTCATGTCGTGCAGCGCCCGCCTGCCGGTCTATGCGCTGCTCATCGGCGCGTTCGTGCCGAACCGTTGGGTGGGCTTTGTCACGCTGCCGGGACTTACGCTCTTCTCGATGTACTTCCTTGGCATTCTCGCGGCGATCGCGGTCGCCTGGGCGCTCAAGCGCACGGTGCTGGCCGGGGGCATGCCGCTGTACGTGATGGAGCTGCCCCCGTACCGGATGCCGGCGTGGCGGTCGGTGCTCACCACGGTGCGCGAGCGCAGCGTGCTCTTCACGCGCAACGCGGGCACCGTGATCCTTGCCATCACCGTGGTGCTCTGGTTCCTGGCGAGCTATCCGCGCGGCGGCAAGATGGAACTCGCGTTCCAGGCCGAGCGCGCGGTGGCCGTGGAGGCGGCGGACACCGCCCGCGTCGCGGTGCTCGATCGGCACATCGCGTCGGCCGCGCTGGAGCATTCCTTCGCCGGCCAGGCTGGCAAGCTCATCGAACCGGCCATCGCGCCGCTCGGCTTCGACTGGCGCATCGGCATCGGGCTCATCACGTCGCTGGCGGCGCGCGAGGTGATGGTCTCGACGATGGCGACCGTCTTCAACCTCGAGAGCGGGGGGCGCGACGTGCAGCCGCTGCGCAAGAGCCTGCGCGAGGCCATGGATACGCGCACCGGGCTGCGTGCGTACACGCCGCTCACCGGGCTGAGCCTGATGGTCTTCTACGTGCTCGCCTGCCAGTGCATGTCCACGCTGGCGGTCGTGCGGCGCGAGACCAACTCGTGGCGATGGCCCATCTTCATGCTCGTGCTGATGAACGTGATGGCATATCTCGCGTCGTTCGCCGTGTACCAGGGCGGACGCCTGCTCGGCTACGGCGCATGACGGGGCTGGGCTGGCAGGACGCCGTGGTGGCGGCGCTTGCGGTGGGCGCCGTGGCGTTTCTCGTGTGGCGGCGTCGCCGCCGGAAGCACCCGAAGCCGGTGCTGGTCGGGCTGGGCCGGGCGCCGAAGCGCACCGAAGGCAGTCCGCCCGCCGATGGCTGACCTGTTCGCGTTTCTCGCCGAGCACGGTGTCGTGTGCGAACGGGTGGACCATCCGCCCGTCTTTACGATAGAAGAGGTCGAGAAGCTCGTGCCGCCGCTCGGCGGCGTGCCGACCAAGAACCTCTTCCTGCGCGACAAGAAGGGAAGCCGGCAGGCGCTGGTGGTCGTTGGCGCAACCAAGCCCGTGGATCTCCGCGCGCTCGCGGCAAGCACCGGCTTCGAACGCCCCAGCTTTGGCTCTGCCGACCGCCTGCAGCGCTGCCTCGGCATCGCACCGGGCTGCGTCTCGCTGCTGGCGCTCGTGAACGACCCGGCGCACGCGGTGGAGGTGTTCATTGACCGCGACATTTGGGCCGCCAACGCCTTCCACTGCCACCCGCTCGTGAACACGGCCACACTTTCGGTGCCGCACGACGCAGCGGAACGATTCCTGGTGGCGACGGGGCACGCGTACCGGCTGGTGGATGTACCGGCGCTCCGTCCATAGCCCGTTGCGCATTTGCCGGGACGTTGTATTGTAGGCGCACGTGGCCCCCTGAAATGCACGCGTGCCCTGGTCCGTCCAGCCGACGAAGGCTACCCCACCATGCGCCAGGAGGAATCGTGCCCGCCGATCCCATTTGCATCATGACCGCCACTGGCATGCAATGCATGTCGTCGCCGCTGAAGTCGCATTCTTGCGGTGCTGATCCGTGCGCCGAGACGAAGGTGCTGGGTGCGCAGGACAATGACATCGATGCGATCAGGACGTTCTTCGCGAGCTACCCCTTCGAGCGCGGGCTCCTGAGCGTTTCGCCCCAGCGGGCCGAGATCATCGCGCGCGTCGCGTACCTGATGGCCGTGTCCGATGTCCTCGACGACAAGCTCCCATTTGTGATCTGCCGCTCGCGTGGCGAGGCCATGTCACACTTCAGGCCCTTGGGGCCGCAGGACCTGATCGTCAGCGACCAGGCGTAGCTGCGTGCTGGATGGGCGCGGTGAGTCGCGCGTCCCCGGCCACCGGCTTGAACCACGGCAACGCCGCGATGCGGTGGCTGATCGTGGGGTCGTGCGCGCGCAGTCGGACGATAAGCTCCACCGCGCCATTCAGGTCGCCCCGCAGGACGCGCAGATAGGCCTCTTCCTCGCCGAGTCGCACACGCCAGCCGCGTGGCGGGTTGGCGATGGCCGTTTGCGCAAGGGAGTCGGCGCGGGCGCGCATGCCGGCACGTGAGAGGAGCTGCGCGACCCACAGCGTTCGCAGGGCGGCGTTGAGCGACGTCGAGTCGCCCGATGACGCCAGAGAGTCGCGGCGCGCCAGGGCCCGGCGGGCCGTGCGCTCGTCAGAGCGCATGCGGCTCCATAACTGCAACTCGCAGTCGATCAGGCGTTCGTCGGCGCTGGCGAGGGCCATCCAGTCCTCGCACGCGGGCTCGGCGATGTCAAACCGCGCCGCGCGGAGGGCCGCGTCAAAGCGACTCCGCAGCAGCGTCGCGGTGGACTGCTGAAAAACGTCCTCCTCAAATGCGCGCCGGATGCTGAATAGGGCGTCGTTGAAAAGCCCCGTCTCGCGCTGGGCGTCGGCCAGCTCCGACCATGCCGACGCGCGATGCATGTCGAGTTCGGTCGCCGACTTGTGGTCGGCAACCGCGGAACTGAGGAGCGTATCCTCGAGAATGTTCCGGAAGAGTCCGCGCTTGACGATGCCGCGGAGGGCAAACGCGTCCGCGGGACCGCGATGGCTTGCGATGAGCGGGTCGAGAATCGCCAGGGCCCGCCGCCGCTCCAATGCCGGGTTGGGGAGGTTCGGTGGCGTGACCGGCATCTGTTGGACGAGCCACTCCACGAGGAACGCTCGCTGCTCCGAAAGGCGCGCCCGCGCCACCCGCAGCAGGTCGCTGTCCTTGTCGCGTGCATGGGCCGCCGCGAGCAGCGAGTCGGCCAGGCGCAGTGACTCGAATCCGTTCTGGTCGAGGCGTGACAAGACCGCCATTCTCGCCGCCCGTACGCGCTCGTCGGCATCGCGCAGCATCCGCCACGCGACGGAGTCCTTGACGCGCGCGCGCCGCTGTGATTCCTCGAGCGTGGCCCAGAGCCTGCCCCGGACGAACTTGCCGAAGTGAGCCCGCGCCGCCACGGGACCCTCGGCGCGCCGGTTGACCACGAGACTGTCGCTGCCCAGCGCGCCCAGCGTCTTCGGGTCAACGATCTGCGCCACGATTCGAATGCTGTCGGTCCCTGCCGGCTCCACCTGCCCGGTGATGATGCGATCGGGGTTGAACCGCGCCGCGAGGCTGTCGAGCGGCGCGCCGCGCATGTCGGCGGCCGCCGCACTCGACGTCGGCTGCAGGGCGGGGATCGCCAGCAGTTGTTCGGTCAACGACTCCGTCAGCCGGTCGGCCACCTCCCGTAGCCCGGCGCCGCGATCGTCGAAGGGGCGCACCACCACCCGCAGCGTGGCGCGAGGCGCCGGTGCGGCCGCCTGCCGACCACGGGTGGCGTACTGCGCGATGCCGGCAATCGCGACGAGCGACAGGACGGCGGCCGCCGCTCGCCACCCGAGCCGCCTGCCCAGGGATGCCGAGGACGCAACGGCGCCGGCTCCAGTCGCCGCGGCGATCGCCGAAAGTGCCATGCTCATCTCGCTCGCCGTCGCGAACCGGTCGTCAGGCGACTTGGCCATGGCGCGCGCCACCACGCGGTCGAGTTCCGGGGGCACGGCCGCGCGCAGGGCACTCGGCCGCGGCACCGGTTCGCCGAGGTGCTGCGCGAGAATCGCGACGGTGCCCGGCCCGGCAAATGGCGGGTGCCCGGTGAGCATCTCGAACAGCGTGCACCCCAGCGCGTATACGTCCGTGCGATGATCCACCGTCGGCGACGACTCGGCCTGCTCCGGACTCATGTAATGCGGCGTGCCGAGCGTGACGCCGCTCGTCGTCGTCGGGGCCGACGTGAACGTCGCATGGATGGCGCGTGCGACACCAAAGTCCGCCACCGTCGCGTGGTGGTGCGTCAGCAGGATGTTCTCGGGCTTGATGTCCCGATGCACCACGCCATGCTCATGCGCGTACGCCAGGGCGTCGGCGACCTCCCGGGCAATCTGCACCGCGTCCGCGATCGGAAGCCCGCCTTCCCGCGCCATGCGGTTGCGGAGGGAGGCGCCCTCCACGTACGGCATCACGTAGAAGAGCAGCCCGTCGGCCTCCCCCGAGTCGTAGAGTGGCACGATATGCGGGTGATTCAGCTGCGCCGCGATCTCGATCTCGCGCAGAAACCGATCGGGGCCGAGCACCGGCGACAGCTCGGGGAGCAGCACCTTGATGGCGACTTCCCGGTGATGGCGGAGGTCGTTCGCGAGGAAGACGGTCGACATGCCGCCGCGCCCCAGCGTGCGCTCGATCACGTATCGCGACCCGACGACCGCCGTCAGACGGCGTGCGATGTCCTCGACGTCGGCGGGATCCGAGCTCGGCGGGCTGGAGATGGCTCCGCACCTCGGGCACGAGGGTGCACCCGACGGGACCTCGGCAGCACACGACGGACAAAAGCGCACAGCGTCGCTCACACGTCCCCCCGTGGACTCGCCGCGAACATGCCTGTTTTGGGAGTTCCGGGCAAGCGGGGCAGTGCGAACGCTTCATGACCACGCCGGATTGCGCAGACGCGCGCCGCTCGGGATACTGGTGCGCGGGAGGATTCTCATGCCGCGGTCGCTCGCCGTCCTTGCCCTGTTCGCTGCCACGTGGCAGACCGCGCCTGCAACGGCGTCTGCCCAAGCGCCAGCCTCGGCGACCACGCCGCGTGCCGCGCCTCGCGCGGCTCAGCGCACCGCAGCGGGCGCGACGCCGCGCGTGGAGGTCACCGAAGCCTCCGTCATGGACCTCCAGCAGGCGATGGCCGACGGACGCGCCACGGCGGTGCAGTTGGTGGACGCGTACCTCGCACGCATCGCCGCCTTCGACCATGCCGGGCCGATGCTGAACACGATGATCCGGCTCAACCCGCATGCTCGCGCCGATGCCGCGGCGCTGGATGCCGAACGAAGGGCCGGCCACGTTCGCGGCCCGCTGCACGGCATTCCGGTCATTCTCAAGGACAACTACGACACCAGGGACCTGGCCACCAGCGCCGGTTCGCTGGCGCTGGCCAACCATCGTCCCCGCGACGACGCGTTTGTCGTGCGGAAGTTGCGTGTCGCGGGGGCGGTGATCCTCGGCAAGGCCAACATGCATGAACTCGCAGCCGGTGTCACCAGCATCAGTTCGTTCGGCGGCCAGACGCGGAATCCGTATGACCTCTCGCGGTGCCCCGGCGGCTCGAGCGGCGGCACAGGCGCGGCGGTGGCCGCGAGCTTCGGTGCGCTGGGGTGGGGCAGCGACACCTGCGGTTCGATTCGCATCCCGTCGGCCTTCGGGTCGCTCTTCGGCCTGCGTCCGACGATGGGACTGTTCAGCCGCGACGGCATCGTGCCGCTGGCGCTCACCCAGGACGTGCCGGGACCACTCGCCCGCACGGTCATGGACCTCGCCATCGGCCTCGATGCCACCATCGGCGAGGACCCGAACGACGCCGCCACGCACCTTGGCGATCGCGTCCGCCCGCACTTCGTGGACTCGCTCAGCACCACCGCCCTGCGCGGAGCGCGCATCGGCATCTTCGCCCCGTACTTCCGCAACGCCGATGCCGATGTGGCCGACACGATTCGCGCGGCGGCGCGCTCGCTGCGCGCCCTCGGCGCCGAGGTGGTGGAAGTCACCATGCCCGACTTCGACGACCTGATTGCGGGGAGCAGCGCGATCATCCTCGAGACGAAGTTCGACCTGATGGACTATTTCGCCCGGCCCGGCGGCGCCCCGGTGAAGTCGTTGCGCGAGATCCTTGACCTGGGGCTCTATGACAAGGCGCTCGAGGCGAGGCACCAGATGGCGGACACGGCTAGCGCGCGCGACACGGAGTCGCACCGCAAGGTGCTGGCCAAGCAGGCCGTGGTTCGGGCGCGCGTCATCGCGTTGCTCGACAGCCTGAAGCTTGACGCGCTGGCGTATCCGACGAGCACGCGAAAACCTGTGCTCACCGGCGATCCGCAGCTTGGCGGCACGTGCGCACTCTCGGCGCAGACCGGGTTGCCCGCCATCAGCATGCCGGCCGGGTTCACCGCCGACGGACTTCCCACCGGCATTGAACTGCTCGGCCGTCCGTTCAGCGATGCGCGGCTCGTGGCCTACGCCTACGCGTTCGAGCAGGCCGGGCCGCGCCGGCGCCCGCCGCCGGGCGCCCCCGCGCTCGTGGACGGCAGGGCGCCGGCGCCAGTGACATTCACCGTGGCGGCGGGCGGAGTGGAGGCGCGGTTCATTTTCGAACCGGCCTCGAGCGACCTCTCGTACACGGTGCGGACGTCGCCCGCCGCGGCCGCCACGCTCAATGCCGTCGTGATTCGGCGAAAGGACGCCAGTGGAACCCGCGTCATTCGCCGTGTGCTCGGGCCGGAGATGCGGGCGGCCGGCGGCTGGGTGCGCCTGCTCGGCCTCGACCTGGCCGCCTTCCATGCGGGAGCCGTGACGATGGCCGTCTTCGCGACCGGCGCAGCGGCGCCCGTGGCGGAGGTTGCGGTCAAGTGACGACATTCCGGAGATCGCTTCACGCCTTTCGAGGTTTCAACCCCGTGCATTCCATTGTGCGCCGCCTCCTGCCGCTGGGGGCCCTCGCGGCGCTCGCGCTCTCGACCGTCGCCGCCCATCGCCGTGCACCGCTTGACAACGGACTGGCCCGCACCCCGCCCATGGGGTGGAACAGCTGGAACAAGTTCGGCTGCAATGTGAGTGAGCAGCTCATCCGCGAGACCGCCGATGCCATGGTCGTCTCGGGCATGCGCGACGCCGGCTACCAGTACGTGACCATTGACGACTGCTGGCAGGTGGCGCGCACCGCGCAGGGAACGATCGTCGCCGACTCGGCACGCTTTCCGCACGGCATGAAGGCGCTCGCCGACTACGTGCATGCGCGGGGACTCAAGTTCGGCCTGTACACCGACGCCGGACGCCGCACCTGCGAAGGCCGGCCGGGAAGCTACGGCTTCGAGGCGATGGACGCCCGCACCTACGCCGCGTGGGGCGTGGACTACGTCAAGATTGACTGGTGCAACTCCGACGGGCTCGACGCAAAGACCCAGTACACCATCTTCCGCGATGCGCTCGCCGCCTCGGGACGCAAGATGGTCTTCAGCATTTGCGAGTGGGGAAGCAACCGGCCGTGGGAATGGGCGCCCGCGGTGGGCAACCTCTGGCGCACCACCTTCGACATTCGAGACCGCTGGGCCAGCCTGCTGTCGCTCGTTGACCTCAACGTGCAGTACTGGCACGTCGCCGGTCCCGGCGGGTGGAACGACCCCGACATGCTCGAAGTGGGCAATGGCGGCATGACCCGCACCGAGTACCAGGCGCATTTCAGCCTGTGGGCGATGATGGCCGCGCCGCTCATCGCCGGCAACGACCTACGCGCGATGTCCGACTCCTCCCGCGCCGCCGCCGAGGTGCGCGAGATCCTGCTCAACCGCGACGTCATTGCCGTGGACCAGGACTCGCTCGGCATCCAGGGCAAGATCGTGCAGGCGTCGCCCAGCGAACTGCAGGTCTGGGTGAAGCCGCTGCAGGACGGATCGCGCGCCGTGCTCCTGTTCAATCGCGTCTCCGTGCCGTCGCCGATCACGGCACGATGGCGAACCATCGGGCTGGCGACGACGAAAGCCCGCGTGCGCGACCTCTGGGCCCACACCGAACAGGCGTCGGTGGAGAATGCGTTCACGGCCACGGTGCCGTCGCACGGCGTCGTGATGCTGCGCGTCTGGCCCGTCGCGGAGTAGGCGATGGCCCACGACGCGATCGCCGTCATTGATTTCGGCGGGCAGTACGCGCACCTCATCGCCACGAAGGTCCGCCGGTTGCATGTGCTGGCCGAGATCCGCCAACCGGAGGATGCCACCGAACGCTTCGCCCGCTACAAGGGGATCATTCTCTCCGGGAGCCCGAGCCTGTCGGCGTTTGGCGAGGACTCCGCCTACAACCGCGAGATCTACGATCTCGACGTGCCGATCCTCGGCTTCTGCTTTGGCCATCAGGAGATCGCCAAGCACTATGGCGGCACCGTGGTGCACGGCGCGCAGGAGTGGGGCCCCGCCGACCTGCACCTCACGCAGGACTCTCCCGTCTTCCGCGGCCTGGCACCGGTCGAACGCGTCTTCATGAGCCACTTCGATTCGGTGACGAGCGTCGGGCCTGCGTTCTCGGAGATTGGCTACACGACGCTGGGCGACAGCGGGCCATCGCACCGTTATGCGGCCATCGGCTCCGACGCCCTGCGGCGCTACGGCTTCCAGTTCCATCCCGAAGTGGACGATACCGTGCACGGCGACGAGATGATCGCCAACTTCGTGCTCGGCGTCTGCGGCTGCACGCCGTCGTGGACGATGGAGCAGTACATCGCCGAGCAGATGGGGCGAGTCCGCCGCCAGGTGGGCGACCAGTCGGTCTTCCTGCTCGCGTCGGGCGGCGTGGATTCCACCGTCGCGGCGCGGCTGCTTGGCGAAGCGCTGGGCCCCGACCGCCTGCACCTGCTGCACGTGGACAATGGCCTGATGCGCAAGAACGAGAGCCGGGACGTGCTCGAAGCGTTTCGGGCCTTCGGCCTCGACCGCAACCTGCATTTCGTGGACGCCAGTGAGACCTTTCTCGCGGCCCTCGCCGGCGCGGTGGAGCCCGAGCAGAAGCGCCGGATCATCGGCAACACCTTCATCGAGGTCTTCGAGCGAGAAGCGCGTGCGCTGGGCATCGCGACGCACCTGCTCGGCCAGGGGACCATCTACCCCGACACCATCGAGACGGGCGGCACCCGGCGCGCCGACACCATCAAGACGCACCACAACCGGGTGCCGATCATCGAGGAGATGCTTCGCGAGGGGCGCGTGGTGGAGCCGCTCGCCGACCTCTACAAGGTGGAAGTGCGGGAGCTGGGCGAGAAGCTGGGAATCCCGCACGATCTCATCTGGCGGCATCCCTTCCCGGGGCCCGGGCTTGGCGTGCGCTTGCTGTGTTCCACGGGGACCGAGTTCCGGGAGGGGATGGACACCATCGAGCCGGCCGTGAAGGCGGTCGCGGCGCGACACGGGCTCCATGCGATGGCGCTGCCCATCAAGTCCGTCGGGGTGAAAGCGGACCTGCGGTCGTACGAGCATCCGGTGCTGGTGAGCGGCGCGGCCGAATGGAAGCAGCTGCTGGAGATGGCGGGACAGATGTTCAAGCAGGTGCCGGGCATCAATCGCGCCATCTGGAATCTCGGGGCCGGCGCGCCGCGCACCCTCAGGCCGCTTGCCGCGACGGTCACCCGCGAACGCCTCGATCTCCTGCGCGAGGCCGACCAGCTGGTGATGGACGGCCTGCGGCGGCACGGCCTCTATGGCGACATCTGGCAGTGTCCCACCGTGCTGGTGCCGCTCGAGGTGGACGGGCGGAGGCGTGAGTTTGTCATCGTGCGGCCCATTCACTCGGAGCGCGCCATGACGGCCATTCCGGCGCCGCTGCCAGCCGCGTTGCGCGCCGAGCTCTGCGACCAGATTCTGGCGCTCCCCGGCGTGAGCGGCCTCGCGCTCGACATCACCACCAAGCCGCCCGGCACCATCGAGTGGGAGTAATGGGCGCGCCTACTTGTACGTCGGGTCGCCGGCGCCGCAATCGCCCGGCTGCCGCGGCTGGGCGGTGAGATCCACCGCGAGAAACACCAGCCGCGTGAACGGATAGAGTGCCAGCGGCCTCACGACCATCAGGATCGCCGCGCTCCACTGCATGAGCGCCCAGGACGGATCGGGCCAGGTGGCGACCAACAGGACGCCCCAGAGCAGCGCCGCGTGATGCCGCGGGCACCGCAGGCAGGGCATCGCAAGCGGGCTGCGCGCGAGAGGCGGACGAAGACTGTCGTCGGGCTGGCGGAGATCATGTCACGGAAGATAAGGTTACGCGACGCTGATGGCGCCGCGGCATGGACGGCTCTCCTCCCCAATTCCGCACCGCATGGACGAAACCGCGCCGGTCGCCGAAGACGATTTCAACGCCTTGCTCGATCTCCTCGACGCGCAGACGATGCGCGAGGTGGTCGAACTCTTCATGGCCTCGGCCCCCGAGCGCCTGGCATCGGCGCACCGCGGCCTCGACGCCGGCGACGGAGTGGTGGCGGCGACCGCCTTTCACACCATGCGCTCGGGCTGCGGCCAGCTCGGGGCGCGACAGCTCGAGGCACTCTGCGCCACCGCGGAGCGCATGGCGAAGCACGGCGATCTCGCTGGCGCCGCCGGCTGTCTTGCCGCCGCCGAAGTGGAATTCGTGCGGTGCCGCGCCTGGTTCGAGAGCCGCGGCTGGATGTCCGCCTAGCCTCCAAACGGGCGTCGAGCGCGACGAAATCGCGCGATTCTCTCGCGTGTGTCTCGTGGTTCGCCTTGCTCCAATAGCAAGCGGTTCCTAGTTTCCGGACACACCTTTACCACCCAGAAAAATGGCGACGTACAAGTTTTCTACAGTGCCCGCTGGCGGCGAGCGCGTGCAGGCAAAGGGCGGCGAATTCCTCGTCCCCGATCATCCCATCATCCCGTTCATTGAAGGCGACGGCACGGGCCCGGATATCTGGAAGGCCTCCGTTCGCGTCTTCGATGCCGCCGTCGAAATCGCATACAAGGGCAGGCGCAAGATCCACTGGATGGAAATCCTCGCCGGCGAGAAGGCCTTCAACGCCACGGGCGAGTGGATGCCCGGCGAGACGCTCGAGGCGGTGAAGGAGTTCAAGATTGCCATCAAGGGCCCGCTCACCACGCCGGTCGGCGGCGGCATTCGTTCGCTGAACGTCGCGCTGCGCCAGGAACTCGACCTCTACGCCTGCGTGCGCCCCGTGCGCTACTTCCAGGGCGTCGGCGCCCCGGTCAAGGACCCCGGCAAGGTCAACATTGTGATCTTCCGCGAGAACATCGAGGACGTCTACTCCGGCATCGAGTTCAGGGCCGGCTCGCCCGAGGCAGAGAAGCTCCGCGAGTTTATCGTGAAGGAGTTCGGCAAGAAGATCCGTGAAGGCTCCGCCATTGGCATCAAGCCGATGTCGGCGTTCGGTTCCAAGCGGCTCATCGAGCGCGCCATCCGCTACGCGCTCAAGCACAACCGCCCCAAGGTGACCATGATGCACAAGGGCAACATCATGAAGTTCACCGAGGGCGGCTTCCGCGACTGGGGCTACGAGCTCGCCAAGGAGAAGTTCCCCACGCAAGTGGTGGCCGAGGCAGACCTCGGGAAGGCCGGCAACACCGCGCGCGCCGATGCGGTGCTGCTCAACGACCGCATCGCCGATTCGATGTTCCAGCAGATCCTGCTGCGCCCCGACGAGTATTCGGTGGTCGCCACGCCGAACCTCAACGGCGATTACATCTCCGACTCGCTGGCTGCGGAAGTGGGCGGCCTTGGCATCGCGCCGGGCGGGAACATCGGGGACGACGCCGCGGTATTCGAGGCCACCCACGGCACCGCGCCCAAGTATGC
>JAJZRK010000374.1 GCA_021802745.1 bacterium | reverse complement strand
ACCGCCGGCGCGATGGCGTTCTGGTCGGCGTTGGAGCCGATCACGTACACACCCTTCGATTCGCG
Organism: bacterium; assembly: GCA_021802745.1. The sequence continues at coordinate 2,487 of JAJZRK010000374.1, read as the reverse complement.
GGCGGCCTGAAAGATGCCCAGCCCGGCCGCATCGGCGTTCTGGTAGATGACGTCGACCCCTCGAGCCATTTGGGCCAGCGCCTGCTCCTTGCCGGCGCTCGCGTCTTCCCAGTTGCCGAGATAGGCGATAACCACTGTGGCCTTCGGGTTCACGGTATGCACGCCCTTCTCGAAGGCGGCGAAGCCGGATTTCACCGGAGGGAGTTCCGTGCCGCCAATACACCCGATTACCCCCGAGCGGCTCACGCTCGCCGCGACGATCCCGGCGAGGTACGATGGCTGCTCGAAGGCAAAGGACATCGCCGCCACGTTGGGGCCGGTGCGCGAACCGCCTGTCGTCACGAAGACAGTCTTGGGAAAGCTCGGCGCGACCCGCGCGGCCGCGTCCTGGAACTCAAAGCCGTGCCCGAAGACGAGCGAGTACCCCTTGGCGCCGTACTGCCGGAAGTTCTCCTCGAAGTCCGCCGGAGTCCTGGTCTGAATGTGGCTGATTTGCGCGCCGAGCGAATCGCGAATCTCCACCAGCCCTTCGTAGGCACCACCGTTCCATGACTGGTCGGAGATGGGGCCCGGGGTGAGCAGTGCGACAGAAAACGACGCGTTTCCGGCATTGCCAGAGGCCGAATCCTTCGATGGCGCGCAGGCCGAAAAGATTCCAACACTGATGTTGAAAAGAGCAATGTACAGCAGAAACCGCGTGAATGATCTCATATATAACTCAAATAAATGCAATATAGTACAGGTGTCTAATAAACATATGTAGTCTGTGCTACCGTTGTGTTGATAACTTCGTTCGCAGCATCAACAAGCGCGAAATCTACGACCCGATGGTGCCAATCACCGGGGCACCGGTCGGCGACGCAACAGAAACGGCTCCGCGTCCCTCCTGCATCCGTACCGAGCCGTTGATGCACGCGCCTTCGAGCACCACGATGGACTTGGTCTCGATGTCGCCGTTCACGATTGCGGATCCCTGCAGCTCGAGGCGCTCGTCCGCGACGATCGCGCCGTCCACGAGACCGCCGATCACGACTTCGCCCGCGTGCACGTTGCCGTGAACGGCGCCGTTGCGGCCGAGCATCATCTGCCTGGCGCCGGTCACCGATCCCTCGATGCGGCCGTCGACCTTGAGGGTCCCGCTCGTCTCGATGTCACCGGTGATGCGCATCCCGGCGGCAATGATGGAGAGCGCGGCCTCCGCGGCGCTGCCGCGCACGTCGTTCTTCTCACCGTCTTTCTTCAGGAGTGCCATGAAAGCTCCTTCGTTGTATCAGGTACGATGGGTGGGAACTTGACGGGTGTCTTTGTGGGGAGCGTGTCCGGGACCTTGGTCGGGACTTTGGTCGCCGCGGGAGCCGGCTTGGTTTCCTTGGATTCCTTGGTCGCCGCAGGAGCCGGCTTGGCTTCCTTGGTTTCCTTCGTCGCCGCGGGAGCCGCCTTGGCTTCCATGGGCGCAGTCGACGCCGGCGGTGCGGCTGAAGCAGTCGGCGCAGCGGCACTCGCCGCCGGCGCGTTGCGCGCCGACGCGCTGAGCATCTGCTGCACCTGCGTGTAGCGGCGCTGCAGTTGTTCGAGTGTCGCCTGCAGGGTGTCGATCTTTTCGGCGTCCTGCTCGAGATGCGCAATCCGATTGGTGAGCAAGGGCACTCGCGCGGTCTGCACGGCGAAGTAGGCCCAGCTCAACACACTGACCCCGACAACGATCGCGAACCAGCGCGACACCACCAGTCGCAGCGCCTGAACCTGCCAGGGGCGAAGCACCAGCGTGCGGTGCGCCAGCCCGCTCTCGCGCTGCACGTGGATGAACATGTTGCCCCACCCACGGCCAAACACATTGCCGTGCTCGTCGCCGCCGGAGTTCCGGCCGGGCGTCGTCACGCGATCCCTCGCTCCGCACTGCCGAGCAGCAGCTCGAGCAGTCGAGTCAGGTCGTCATTGCTGTAGAACGACAGACTGATCTGCCCCGCCGCCTTGTCGGTGAGGGTCAGTTTCACGTCCGTCTGAAACCTGCGGCGCAGCTGCTCCTCGATGTGCCGCGCTTCCGCCGGACGCGAATCGCCCGGCTTGGGCGTCGCGCCCTTGCGCGAGGCCGCGCGTCCGCCCGTCGCTTCGCGCACACGGCGCTCGACTTCGCGCACGCTCAATCCTTCGGCCACGACAATCTTCGCCAGATCGGCAATGCGAATGTCATCGCCGAGCGAAAGCAGCGCGCGCGCGTGACCGAGCGACAGCACCCCCTCGCGCACCTGGCGGCGCACCGATGCCGGCAGCGTGAGCAGTCGCAGCATGTTCGCAATCGTCGAACGATCCTTACCGACGATCTCGGCCGTTTCCTGCTGCGTCATCGAGTACGACGACATGAGCAGTTGATACCCTTCCGCTTCCTCGATCGGGTTGAGATCGGTGCGCTGGAGGTTCTCGACGAGCGCGAGCGTCAACAGATCCTTGTCGGCAATCTCGCGCACGATCGCCGGAATCTCCGTCCAG
>JAJZRK010000373.1 GCA_021802745.1 bacterium | reverse complement strand
GACCGCGAGATTCTCGCAGCCGCTGCGCGCGGCGAGCGATGACGTGGACGTCGTGATGGTGTAGCTGCCCGTCGTCGTGCTGTCGGCGCCGGTCACGAACAGGCGCCACGTCCCGGCCGGCACGAGTGTCGACAGGGTACTGCCGATCTGCGCGCTCGAGTACGCGACGAGTCCCTGCGAGACGAGTCCGAAGGGGCCCTTGATGGCCCCCGCGACTTCCACGTTTAGCACGGTCTGCTCGCTCGTCGTAACGGTGTAGTAGTCCGTGCGGCGCCCGCCATTCCCCGCTTCCACACAATCACCCGCGAGGAGTTGTCCGTTGAACGCCTGCGTGCCGGTACCGTCGAGCCCCACCGCCTGGCACGGATTGAAGGGCGGGTAGTACGGCGTCCAGATGGGCCGGCGGCGAAAGGAGTGCCAGTCCCGGCGTGCTCCACCCGGCACTGCGGTTTCACTCAGGGCCATGATTCGTGCCGCGGCGGCGCTTCTACCAAGTTCGGAGACGGCGACCTTGACGGTCCCGCTCGTCGAGTCGATGACAAAGCTGTCCTGCACCAGGATCCACCCGTCGTCGGTCAGCTGGGCAACCCGCAGTTCGCTCTGTGCGCCACCAGCGGGAAGCTTGGTCCGGTCGTACTTCAAGGTGAGTGCCACCGGCTGGCTGAACTTCGTGCCTTCGGGTCCGAACTCGAACGGCGTGCCGGTGCCGGTGCGCGAGTCGTTCACCGGGTCGGCCGCTGCGGCGACCGTGATCTTGACCTCGCTGCTCAGCGCGCCCGCGGGGATGGAGAGCGAGGCGAGGCCGCCACTGGCAGTCACCGTGCCGCCAGTCGAGCCGACGATGTTGGGGTCCTTCACGGGTTCGGGCGCGGCGGTATCGGACCCGCTGCAGGCAGCGGCAACAAGCAACACGAGAGGCAAGATCCTGACAGGGGGGCAGGTCATCGGGCGGTTCTCCTGAGGGTGGGACGAGACGCCGCAACATAGCGACGGGCGGTGGTCACAACCGACCCGTCGCCGTTCCCTGAACGTTCCCTCTCCCGTCCGCCCGTCGTCCGGGCGAAATTCACACCGGCCCCTCACCCAATCCGTGGCACACTTCAACACCGTCCCCCCACACGCCCCGCACGACGGCGCCCAGTTACACTTGCTCGGGGCGCTCGACCTGCTGCACGTGGATGACGCCGCCTCGCTGCTGACGCACCCCCGCCGCGTGGCGCTGCTCGCGGTACTGGCGCTCGAGAGCCCGCGCGGCTTCGTGCGACGCGACCGGTTGGTGGCGATGCTCTGGCCCGAGCACGACACCACGAACGCCCGCGGCGCCCTGCGCAAGGCGGTGCATGCAGTGCGCCGCTGCCTGGGCGACACTGCGGTGGTGGGACGCGGCGATGACGAACTGCGCCTCGACGCGACGCGCGTCTGGTGCGACGCGGTGGCGTTCGATGCGGCGCACGCCCAGGGCCGTCACGCCCGCGCGCTGGAGTTGTATCGTGGCCCGCTCCTCGATGCGTTTCACTCGGGGGCCGCCGAGTTCGGGCAGTGGCTCGACGCGGAGCGTGAAACGCGGCGCGAGGCGGCGGTCGCATCGGCGTGGGCGCTCGCCAGTCAGCTCGAGCAGGCGCAGGACCTGACGCGCGCGGCGCACTGGGCGCGTCGCGTGGCCCGGCTCGCCGGTTCCGACGAGCGCCGCGTGCGCGCGGCCATGGCCCTGCTCGCGCGCGCCGGCAACCGGGGCGACGCGCTGCGCATCTTCGACGATTTCGCGGCGTACCTGCGTCGCGAATTCGCCGTCGCGCCGTCGGCCGAGACGCAGGCGCTCGCCGACACGCTGCGCAACGCCTGAGCGGTCAGCGCGCGCCGTCGATCAAGCGGCGGACGCGCGCAACCTCGGCGCGCAGTGGTGCGTCCGCACCCGACCATAGCGCGTCGACGTTGGCCAGCCGGCGGCGCGCCGCGGCCGCATCGCGTGCCGCAGACCACTCGGCCAGCAGCAGCATCCCGCGGCCGATCGCCCCCATCGCCGCTTCGCGTGCGAAGATCCGCGTGGGTTGTACGGGCAGGGCGTCGAGCGAGCGTCCGAGCAACGCCAGTGCTCCGGTCGTGTCACCCGCCGTGGCCCGCAGGAGCGCCTCGCCAACGGCCGCTTCGGGGGTCGGCGGTGGTGCCTCCGGGCGCTGGCGTGCACGATCCATGTTCGCGAACATCGCGCGCGCTGCCGCCGTGTCGCCAGCCAACAGCGACGCCGCCGCCCGATTGAGTGGGCGCACGGGACCGCTCAGGCGCGCGATCGGCGCAAACCCGACGCACCGTTGGGCCTGCTCGAGCGGCTCCTCCAGGAGCGCGTACTCGAGTCCGGCCGGCCGCGACTCCGTGGGATGCTGTGCGTCGGCGAGCGCCGTGATCCGCTCGAGTGCGCCGCGCACGGCGTCGCTGCACAGACCGAGCGCCGCCGACACCGCAAAGCCGGCCCGTTCGCGCGACAGCTCCGGGGCCAGCGCAACGGGCGTGCCATCGGGGCCAGGCAGCCGGCGCGTGCGGAGCCCGCTGACCCGCTG
>JAJZRK010000372.1 GCA_021802745.1 bacterium | reverse complement strand
CTCGCTGTTGTCCCACGGCTGGCGCGCGGTGATGTCCACGAGCGGCACGCCGAAGCCGGAGAACCGATAGAACAGACTCCCGCTCTGCTCGCCACGCTGGGGTTCGCGCTGCAACGACGCCGCATACGAATGTCGACCGACGACGTCGCTCCCGGCAATCCAGGCGCCGTAGCGCGTGCGGTTTTCGTCTGTCGTTTCAATGCTCGGCAGCCAGAAACGCGGCACGAGTTGGCGCAACGGACGATACGGACGCACCGGACCCGTGGCTGGTGTCGCCGGCGGGAGCGGCTGAGAGTCGGCAATGGAAGGGAGCGAATCGGCGGCTTCACCTGGCGACGCAACATCGATGTGCACGAGCCGCTCGCCGAGCGCGCGCGTCTCGATGGCAACGAACCCGCCGTTTACGGGCACGGGCGAATCGAGGGAGGTTGCGCCGCCCGCCACGCGATGCAGCGCACCGCTCGCGACATCGGCCGACCAGACCGCCATCACCCCGAGCGCATTCACGCCGAAGAGCACAGCACGGTCGTCGGGCGTCCAGGCCGGTTCGTCCACCACGGCGCGGGCGGTGGCGAGGACGCGCGGCGCGCTACCGAGCGAGTCGAGGATGACGACGCTCATTTGACCGCCGCGCACCCACCGCGTGGCCACAATGCGCGTGCCGTCGTGCGACCAGCGCGGCGCGCTCCAGTTGGTGTCGAGACTCGCCGTCGTGATGGGCGCCACCGCGCCGGCCGCGTCGACGCGCGCGAGCCGCGTGGTGCCGGGCACCACCTGCACCGCGACGAGCGCGCCGTCGCGCACGCGGGCATCGGGTTCGGTAAGGCGCGCGTCGTGCGTCAGCCGATGCTCGCGTCCGTCCGTCTCACGCACCCAGAGGTCAGAACGGAGCCGCCACGTGTCGCGCCACTCCGACTGCGCGAAGACGATCCGCCCGTCGGGGAGCGCCACGTTGGCGTCGAGCGAATTGCGGCGCGCGATGCGGCGCGCCGCTCCGCCCTCCGCCGCCGACAGTTCGTATAGCGAGGTCTCGTCGCGCCCATTGGCGGCGACATAGAGCACCCGTCCATCCGGGCCAACGCGCGGCGACCGTGTGACCCACTCGGCGCGCACGAGTTCCCGCCGCGGCGCGTCGATATTCGCGACGCGCACGGACCGCGTGGCCGAATCGGCGAAACGGCGCCATTGCGCGGCGAACGTGGTACCGAACGTCGAGCGGGCGGTGCGTTCAAAGCCCCACGGCGACCATCGCCCCGACGAACGCTCGATGAAGCGCTCCACGCTTCCCGCGCCGCCGCGTCCGCTCATCTGGTCCACGAGCATCGAGCCGAACGCGTACACCGACGCGCCGCCGGGGAACTCAAGTTCCGCCACCGACCAGGCGCCGAAGCGCGGAAGGCGCTGCTCCACCGCCTTGCCGTTGATGGTCGGGAGAAGCATTCGCCCTTCGATGCGTCCGCCATCGCCGAGCATCGATTCGTAGTGAACGGCGAGCCCTTCCAGCAACCACGACGGCGCCCACGCGTTGGGAAAGAGCATCGGCTGGCGGCCGAAGACCCACTGCGCCGCGCGCCACCAGCCGCGTGTGCGGTCGAGGTGGAAGATGTGCACCAGTTCGTGCTGCACCACGAGGTCGAGCCAGTCGTCGCGGAAGCGCAGCGAACGCTCGTCCACCGGCGGCCGCGCGTAGACGACCACGCGCGGCGTCGGCGACACCCAGGCGTAACCGTTGGTGAAGTCGCTGTGGTCGGTGACCACGAGTTCAATGCGCCCGCGCGGTGGGGTGAGCAGGGCCGCGAGCTTGCCGTACGCCCGCTCCGCGCTCCCTGCCCCGCGTCGAGCGATGGGCTCGAGCGCGGCAGGGAAATGCACGTCGAAGTGCGGCGTGCGAATGGTGCGCCAGTGTTCGTCGGGGGCCTGCGCGGACGCGTTGAGCGAAAGCAGGCAAGCGGCGACGACAGTGCATTGCAGTAGGAGTCGCCGCGTCACCGGACAAGCCCCCTGAAGTACGCCTCAAGCCCCTCCACCACCCCGGTCGCATAGGCGCGCTGGAACTCGACCGTGCGCAGTGCGGCCTCTTGCTCGGGCATCACCACCCACGCCCCCTCGCAGAGCACCGATGGGAACCACGTGGCACGTGCGACGGCGAGGTTGTTGAAGAAGATCCCCTCGTCCCGCAGCCCGAGGTTGCGCACCATTCCTTGCTGCACGTCGCGCGCGAGCGGTTCGCTCTGCGGGTGGAAGAAGAAGGTTCCCGAGCCGCGCGCGGCGGCGTACGGGTTGGCACCGTCGGCGAACGCATTCAAATGAATGGACACGAACGCCTCGGCGTTGGCGCGTCGCGCCGCGATGGGGCGCGCGCCGAGTGCCACCGCATTCATGTCGCCGCGCAGCATCAGCACGCGCGCACCCTTGGCTTCGAGCAGCGTCTTGAGTTGCTCGGCGATGGCGAGCGTCGCCTCTGGTTCGCGCAGGCGCGTGGGTCCCATGGCGCCGCCCGGCGGATGCCCCGCGTCCACGGCGAGCACGCGCCCGCGCAGTGGGGCGCTCTCGTCCACGCTC
>JAJZRK010000073.1 GCA_021802745.1 bacterium | reverse complement strand
CAACATTGACCTCACCGACGTGGTGCCGTCGCTCGACGTCTTCGACAAGGACTGGCCCATCTGGTCGTACGCGGAGATCTCGCCGCCCGCCAAGTTCGTCTTCGACGAGCACGACCGGCGCGGCACCGCCATCTCGTCGCTCGTGTCGGGCGGGTGCATCGTGTCGGGCGCCACGGTCCGGCGCTCGCTGCTGTTCACCGGCGCGCACGTGCACTCGTACGCGCAGGTGGAGAACGCGGTGATCCTGCCGGAGACCGACATCGGGCGCTACGCCCGCCTGCGCAACGTCATCATTGACCACGGCGTGCGCATTCCCGACGGGCTCGTGGTGGGCGAGGACCCGCCGCTCGACGCGGCGCGGTTCCGCCGCACCGACCGCGGCATCTGCCTCGTCACGCAGCCGATGCTCGACCGGCTCGGGGCATGAGCGCCCTGCGGGTGCTGTCCGTCGCGTCGGAGGCGTTTCCGCTCGTCAAGACGGGCGGACTCGGCGACGTCGTCGGCGCCCTGCTGGCCGCGCTGGCCCGCGAGGGCATCCACACCGTCACGCTGATTCCCGGATACGCGGCCGTCATCGAGGCGCTTCACGACCGCACCATCGTGCGCTCGTACGACTACCTGCACGGCGCGCCGGCGCACGTGCTGGCCGGACGAGCCGGCGGGCTCGACCTGCTCGTGCTCGACGCGCCGCACCTCTTCGCGCGCGGCGGCAACCCGTACGTCGCGCCCGACGGCACGGACTGGCCGGACAACGCGCAGCGCTTCGCCGCGCTCGGCACCGCCGCCGCCGACGTTGCGCAGGGGGCGGTGCCGGCGTTCACGCCCGACATCGTGCATGCGCACGACTGGCAGGGGGCCATCGCCATTGCCCTGCTGCACTATCGCGGCGGGGCGCGGCCGGGCACGGTGATGACCGTGCACAACCTCGCCTTCCAGGGCAAGTTCCCGCGCGAACTGCTCGCCGACATCGGCCTGCCGCCGCAGGCGTTCAGCGCCCACGGCGTGGAGTACTACGGGGACATCGGCTACCTCAAGGCGGGGCTCGCCCTCGCCGATCGCATCACCACGGTATCGCCCACCTACGCCGCGGAGATTCGCTCGCCCGCTCACGGCATGGGACTCGACGGCCTGCTCCGTCATCGCGCGAGCGAGTTGACGGGTATTCTCAACGGCGTGGACACGGACGTCTGGAATCCCGCCACCGATGCGCACCTCGCGGCCTCCTACGATGCGCGGCGTCTCGGCCGGCGCGCGGCAAACCGCGTGGCGCTGCAGGCGCGCACCGGGCTCGCCCCCGATCCCGACGCGCTGCTCGTGGGCGTCGTCAGCCGTCTGACGTGGCAGAAAGGCATGGACCTTCTCCCCGAGGCGCTGCCGGCCCTGCTCGCGCAGGGCGGTCAGCTCGCGCTGCTCGGTTCGGGCGATTTCGCCCTCGAGGAGCAGCTCGCGCAGGCGGCCGCCGCCGCACCCGACCGCGTGGCCGTGACGATCGGCTACGACGAGTCGCTCGCGCACCAGATCCAGGGGAGCGTGGACGCGCTGCTCGTGCCGTCGCGCTTCGAGCCGTGCGGACTCACGCAGCTGTGTGCGCTGCGCTATGGCGCCGTTCCCGTCGTCGCGCGCGCCGGCGGGCTGGCCGACACGGTGATTGACGCCAACGAGTTGGCGCAGGCCGCCGACGCCGGCACCGGCGTCGTGTTTGCGCCAGACTCCAGTGACGCCCTCGGCTTCGCGCTGGAGCGCGTGGCGTCGCTGCGGCACGACCCGCGCGCCTGGCAGCAGATGCAGCGCCGTGGCATGAAGACCGACGTCTCGTGGACGCGACCGGCCCAGCAGTACGCGGCGCTCTTCCGCGCGCTCGCGGCCGCGCGCACAGGCTGACCGATGCCGCGCGTGCGTACCGGGACGCCCGAACCGCTGGGCCTCACGCTCGGCGCTGACGGGGCCAACATCGCCGTCTTCTCCGCGCACGCGGAACGCATCGAGCTCTGCCTCTTCGACGACGACGACCGCGAGACCCGCGTTGAACTGCCGGCCCGCACGGGCGACGTCTTCCACGGTTTCGTCGAGGGGGTCACGGCGGGGGCGCGCTACGGCTTTCGCGCGCACGGCCCGTACGCCCCGCACGAAGGCCATCGCTTCAATGCGGCGAAGCTGCTGGTGGATCCGTACGCACGCGCGCTCGACCGCGCCTTTGCCTTTCACCCGGCGATGCTCGGCGAGCTGGCCGATGGTTCGCGCAGCGCCGAAGACAGCGCCTCCTTTGTGCCGAAGGGCGTGGCCGTGCCACCGCTCGCTCCACCAGACGCTGCGCGACGGCACGTGCCGTGGGGCGAGACGTTCATCTACGAGCTGCACGTGCGCGGCCTCACGAAGCTGCACCCCGACGTGCCGCCCGCCATCCGCGGCACGTGCGCGGCGCTTGCACACCCCGCGGTGATTGAGCATCTGCGTGGACTTGGGGTGACCACCATCGAACTCATGCCGCTTGCCGCGGCGGTGGACGAGCCGCATCTCGCGCGAGCCGGACTCACCAACTACTGGGGCTACAATCCCGTGGCCTGGTTCGTCCCCGACCCGCGGCTTTCCCCCGGCGGCATGGAGGAGCTGCGCGACGCCGTCGCGGCGCTCCAGCGCGCGGGCCTCGAAGTGCTGCTCGATGTCGTGCTCAATCACAGCGGCGAGGGCGACGCAAAGGGCCCCACGCTTTCGCTGCGCGGCCTCGACAACGCGACGTATTACCGGACGGTCCCTGGTGAGGCGCACCGCTACGTGGACGACACGGGGTGCGGCAACACGCTCGCGCTCGACCGCGGGCCGGTCATGCGGCTCGCGCTCGATGCACTGCGGTACTGGGCGCAGGCCACCGGCGCCGACGGCTTCCGGTTCGACCTCGCGTCCACGCTCGGGCGCCGCGACCACGGCTTCGACCCCGCCGCTCCCCTGCTCGCCGCCATCGCCGCCGATCCGCTGCTCAGCTCACTCAAGCTCATCGCCGAGCCGTGGGACGTCGGACCGGGCGGGTACCAGGCGGGCGCATTCCCCGCCGAGTGGGGCGAGTGGAACGACAAGTACCGCGACGCGGTGCGCCGGTGGTGGCGCGGCGAGCCGGGCCTCACCGGCGAGCTGGCGACACGCCTCGCCGGGTCGGCCGACGTGCTGCGCCGACGCCAGCGCAGTCCGTCGCGCTCGGTGAACTTCCTCGCGGCGCACGACGGCTTCACGCTGGCCGACCTCGTGTCGTACGCCGAGAAGCACAACCAGGCGAACGGCGAGGGCAACCGCGACGGCACCGTCGCCAACCACTCGTGGAACCACGGGGTCGAGGGGCCCAGCGCCGACGCCCGCGTGATCGCGGCGCGACGTCGCGATGTGCGCGCCCTCCTCGCCACCCTGCTCTGCTCGCGCGGCACCCCGATGCTCGCGATGGGCGATGAGTGCGGACGCACGCAGCAGGGCAACAACAACGCCTATGCGCAGGACAGCGCGCTGACCTGGCTGGACTGGGAGCACGCGGATCGCGATCTCGTCGCATTCGTCTCGGCGCTTGTCGCCCTGCGCCGTGAGCACCCGGCGTTGCGCGCCGACCGCTGGCTCACGGGCATCACCGACCCGATGACAGCTCTCGCCGACGTCACCTGGCACCGCGCCGATGGCGCCGAGATGAGCGCGTCCGACTGGGACGGGCCGGACGCGCGCGTGCTCGTCGCGGTGCTGTCCGAGGGTTCGTCGTTCACGACCGCCGATCGCGTTGTCGTCGTGCTCAACTGCTCGGCGCGCGACGTCCCGGTTCTGCTGCCGCACCCGCGACGCGGCTTTCGCTGGCACCACGTGCTCGATACGGCGGGCGAGCGACCGTTCGCCGAGCGCCCGCCACTCGGCGTCCCCGGGAGCATCGCGGCAGCGGCCCGCTCGGCATCAGTCGTGGTCGAACGCGCGGATCGCCCCGCGGGCCCCGGCGCGACGGATCACGCCATCACGCACGCGGCGCCGGCGCCGGCCGGCGCCCGCCACCCCGCACCCGCGGCTGTCCGCGGCGCCTCCATCCATCACCATGCTCCCGCCGCCCAGATGATGTTTCCCCGTAGCGCCGGTATCCTGCTGCACCCGACGTCCCTCCCTGGCCCGCACGGCATCGGCGACCTGGGCACCGAAGCGCATCGCTTCGTCGACGTACTCCACGCCGCGGGCGCGACGCTCTGGCAGGTGTTGCCGCTCGGCCCCACCGGCTATGGCGACTCGCCGTACCAGTGCTTCTCGGCGTTCGCCGGCAACCCGCTGCTCATTCACGTGCCGGGCGAAGGCGGTGACTTCCCCGCGCACACGGTTGACTTCGGCCGCGTGATTCCGCATAAGCACCGACTGCTGCGCGCCGCGACCGCGGCGATTCCGGCCGACGATACGTACCGCGCCTTCTGCGCCGAGCAGGCGTGGTGGCTCGACGACTACGCGCTGTTCATGGCGCTCAAGCACGCGCACGGCGGCGCGGCGTGGACGTCGTGGGAGCGCGGCGCGGCGCGGCGCGACCCGCACGCGCTCGCCACGTGGCGCACGCGGCTGGCCGACGACATCGAGCATGGGCGGCGCGAGCAGTACCTGTTCTTCTCGCAGCTCCGCGCGCTGCGGCAGGCCTGTCATCGCCGCGGCATTCGGCTCATGGGCGACCTGCCCATCTACGTGGCGCACGACTCGGCCGACGTCTGGGCCAATCGCACCCTCTTCAAGCTCGACGCGCAGGGACGCCCCGCCGTGCAGGCCGGGGTGCCGCCTGACTACTTCAGCGCGACGGGCCAGCTCTGGGGCAATCCCATCTACGACTGGGAGAAACTGCGCGAGACCGGATACGACTGGTGGGTGCGCCGGATGCGCGCCGCCTTCGAGATGTTCGACGCGGTGCGCATCGACCATTTCCGCGGCTTCGAGGCGTACTGGGAAGTGCCCGGCGCCGACACGACCGCCGTCAACGGCGAGTGGGTTCCCGGCCCGGGGGCCGCGCTCTTCGAGGTCATCACGCGCACGCTCGGTCCGCTGCCAATTGTCGCGGAGAACCTTGGGGTGATCACCCCCGCGGTGGAGGCGCTGCGCGAGAAGTTCGGCTACCCGGGGATGAGCATCCTGCAGTTCGCCTTTGGCGGCGACGACCAGGCCAACAACTTCCAACCGCACACCTACCCACGCGCACGCGTGGTGTACACCGGGACGCACGACAACGACACCACGGTCGGCTGGTGGAACTCCACCCCCGGCGGCGACTCGATACGCACGGCCACGGAGATTGCGAACGAGAAGGATCTCGCGCGGCGCTATCTGGGCACCGATGGACATGAGATTCATTGGACGCTCATCCGCACCGCGCTCGCCTCGGTGGCCGACACCGTGCTGATTCCGTTGCAGGACGTGCTGGGCCTCGGCAGCGCAGCGCGCATGAACCTCCCCGGACGCCAGGCCGGCAACTGGGGATTCCGTTTCACGTGGGACCAGTGCACCCCTGATCTCGTCCAGCGGCTCCGCGCGCTGGTCGATCTCTACGACCGCTAGGAGCACCCGACATGGCGCAAGCTTCCGGACCCACGACGTTCACGACCATCTGGAACATGAGCTTCGGCTTCCTCGGCATTCAGTTCGGCTGGGGACTGCAGATGGCCAACATGAGCGCCATCTACGAGTATCTCGGAGCCAAGCCCGACCAGATCCCGATTCTCTGGCTCGCCGCGCCGCTCACGGGACTGATCGTGCAGCCCATCATCGGCCACATGAGCGACCGCACGTGGTCGCCGCGCTTCGGCCGACGTCGCCCGTACTTCCTGGTAGGGGCTCTACTCAGTTCGTGCGCACTGATCCTGATGCCCAACTCCAGCACACTCTGGATGGCGGCGGGGCTGCTCTGGATTCTCGACGCGTCTATCAACATCTCGATGGAGCCGTTCCGCGCCTTCGTTGCCGACCTGCTCCCCCAGTCGCAGCGCACGCGCGGCTTCGCGATGCAGAGCTTCTTCATTGGCATTGGCGCGGTGGTCGCGTCGGCCCTGCCGTGGATGATGACCAACTGGTTCGGCGTCACGTCGGGCGCGGACTCGGGCGCCATCCCAACGACGGTGCGCCTCTCGTTCTACATCGGCTCGGCGGCGTTCCTGGGCGCGGTGCTGTACACGGTGCTCACGACGAAGGAAAAACCGCCTGTTGACCTCGCCACCTTCGAGGCGGAGAAGAAGAAGAGTGCCGGCATCGCACACGGCTTCGCCGAGATCGTCAAGGCGATCCGCGCGATGCCCGACACGATGCGCGAACTCGCGCTGGTGCAGGTGTGCACCTGGCTCGGCCTGTTCTGCATGTGGCTGTACTTCGGCCCCGCCGTGGCGACCAACATCTTCGGCGCCCCCGACACCAGGTCGCCGCTGTACCAGCAGGGGATCGAATGGGCCGGCGTCTGCTTCGGCGCCTACTCGCTCGTCTGCTTCATCGTCGCGTTCCTGCTCCCGCCGCTGGCGCACCGCACGAGCCGCAAGTTCACGCACGCTGCGTGCCTGCTCGCCGGCTCGGCGGGGCTGCTCTCGGTGTCGGTGATCACGAACCCCAACTGGCTCCTCCTCTCGATGGTCGGCGTCGGCATCGCGTGGGCGAGCACGCTCTCCATGCCGTATGCCATCCTCGCCGGCTCGATACCGGCAGCAAAGACGGGCGTCTACATGGGCATCTTCAACTTCTTCATCGTCATTCCCGAGATCGTCGCGTCACTCGGCTTCGGCTGGGTGATGAACAACGTGTTGAACAACAACCGGATGGCGGCGGTGGTCGCGGGCGGCGTCTTCCTCGCGCTCGCCGCCCTCCTCGTGACACGCGTCGAGGACCGCGCGGAGGCAGCATGAAATACTTGGTGGCATTGGCTCTCTTCAGCGCTGCGGCGTCGGCGCAGGCGCCGGTCGTGAGCAAGGTCGAGCCCCCCAACTGGTGGGCCGGCCACTCCATCAACCCCGTGCGGCTGCTCATCCGCGGCCAGCACCTGACGGGCGCGAAGCTCGCCTGCCCGTCCGCGCTGCGCTGCGGTGCCGCGAAGGTGAATGAAGCCGGCACCTACGTGCTCGTGGACGTGAGCGTGCCGGCCACCACCAAGCCAGGCGCCTACCCCATTGGCGTGCGCACCACTGCGGGCGAGGTGCGCTTTGACTTTACGGTGTCGGCACCGCTGCCGAGGGCCGGGCGCTTCGCCGGCTTCGACGTCAACGACGTGCTGTACCTCATCATGCCCGACCGGTTCGTCAATGGCGATCCGTCCAATGACCGGACGGCCAAGTCGCCGGGGCTGATTGACCGCACCAAGGGGCGCTTCTACTACGGCGGCGACATCGCCGGTGTGCGCCAGAAGCTCCCGTACCTCAAGTCGCTCGGCATCACCGCCATCTGGATGACGCCGGTCTACGACAACAACGACAACGTCAACGAAGTCGAACGCTACGACAACCAGGGCGTCACCGACTACCACGGCTACGGCGCGGTCGACTTCTACGGGGTGGACGAGCACCTCGGCACGCTCGACGAGTATCGCGCACTGGTGGACGACGCGCACCAGGCAGGGATCAAGGTCGTCATCGACATGGTCGCTAACCACACGGGCCCATATCACCCGTGGGTCAACGACCCGCCGACGCCCACCTGGTATAACGGCACGAAGGCCAATCACCTGTCGAACACCTGGCAGGGATGGGCGCTCGCCGATCCGTATTCCACCGACAACACGCGACGCGCCACGCTCGACGGATGGTTCGGCGGGTTCCTCCCCGACCTCAACCAGAACGACCCAGAGGTCGCGCGCTACATCATCCAGAACACGCTCTGGTGGATCGGGATGACGGGCGTGGACGGCATTCGCCAGGACACGTGGCAGTACGTGCCGCGCAGCTACTGGAAGCCGTGGATGGCGGCGATCAAGCGTGAGTACCCCACCCTGCGCGTGGTGGGCGAGACCTTCGATGGCGATCCGTCGGTGATCGCGTTCCATCTCGACGGCACCAACAACTGGGACAAGATCAAGACCGGCGTGGACTACCAGTTCGACTTTCCGCTCCACTTCGCCATTCGCGACGTCTTCGCGCGGCGCGGTTCGGTGCGCAACCTCGCCATGATGGTCGCGCGCGACCATGTCTATCCCGATCCGAACCGACTGTCGCCGTTCCTCGGCAACCATGACGTCGAGCGGTTCATGAACGAGCGCGGCGCGACGGTCGAGGGGCTCAAGCTGGCCGCCACGTTCCTGTTGACGACGCGCGGCATTCCGCTGCTCTACTACGGCGACGAAATCGCCATCCCCGGCGGGCGCGACCCCGACAACCGGCGCACGATCCCCGGCGGATGGCCCGGCGATGCACGCGACGCGTTCGCGCCGGCCGGGCGCACGGCGGACGAGCAGGCGGTCTGGGCACACACGCAGAAGCTGTTGCAGCTGCGCGCCGAGCGCACCGAGCTGCGCGGCGGGCGCATCAGGCACCTGGTGGTGGACGATCAGCTCTACGTGTACCAGCGCGGTGCGACGGTGATTGCCATCAACAACGACACGGCGGCGGTGGACGCGCGCATTCCACTTGGCAAAGTCGGCGCGGATCTCCTGGGTGTGTGCGGCGCGGCAACGTCGTGGGGGACGGGCGTGACGGTGCGCCTGCCCAGGCGCAGCGCGTGCATCTTCGCCGTGATCAGTGAGACGGTGCCCGGACCGTCGCTTGGCGTGACCGGCGACCGGCGCATGCATCGCGACTTCCCCTCGCAGCATGTGGCCGCGCGGCACGTGGAAGTCTGGCTGCCGCCCGGCTACTCGGCGAACACGGCGGCGCGATACCCGGTGCTGTACATGCACGACGGGCAGAGCGTGTTCGTCCCCGCCACGTCGTACACCGGTGTGGACTGGGCGATAGACGAGACGATGACGCAGCTCATCGCGCAGAAGAAGGTGCGCCCGGCGATCGTGGTGGGGGTGTGGAACACGCCCAAGCGGTTCGAGGAGTACATGCCGCAGAAGGCCGTGCCGCCAGGCGACAGCATGATGTCGGTGCCTGGCCGCAAGATGTCCACCGCCGGTGTGGTGTCCGATGCATACCTCAGGTTCCTCGTCACCGAACTCAAGCCGTTCATCGACAAGACGTATCGCACCAGGACCGGTCCGACCGATACGGTCGTGATGGGTTCGAGCATGGGCGGACTCATTTCGTGTTATGCCGTGGCCGAGTATCCGCAGGTGTTCGGCGGGGCCGGGTGTGTTTCGACCCATTCGCCCGTGGGCGATGGGTCGCTCATCGAGTACCTGAAGGAGCGCCTGCCAGACCCCAAGACGCACCGGTTCTACTTCGACCACGGGACGGTGACGCTGGATGCGCTGTATGGGCCCTATCAGGCGCGGGCCGACGCGCTCATGCGTTCATCCGGATATAGGGATGGGCTCAACCTGATGACGCGGGTGTTTGACGGGGCCGAACACAACGAGACCGCGTGGCGGGAGCGGATGGGGGAGGCGCTGGCGTTTTTGATTGGGCGGTAGGGGCTCGGGTCGGACCCGCGCGCAGCTGGGCCGCTGCCCCGCGACCGCCGCAGGGGTATCGTCTTCAGCGCTCTCGGCGACGCACCCACGTTAGGCTGCGGGCGCGCGCCGTCTAACTCACCACCGTACGGCGGGTGTCAGCGTGCCCAAGACGCGGTGGCACATTCACGTAGTGCGCCGTAGGTTCTGAGTGACGTGGTGTGATATGCTGGCCGGCGCGTGCATTTACTCGCGGCCTATCTGTTCCCGTGCAGTCATAACTCGCTGTCGAATCGTCGTTATACGAACTCCAAACAATAGATCATTGCAAGCCTACTGCGGCATCGACGTCGCGTGCGCCAAGGGGAAGCGGCTTCCAGTGGCCGTTCTCGTCCGCGACGGTTCGAGGGTGCGAGCGCTTCCGCTTCGTCGCTCAGACCCAATGCCGCCGCAAGGAATGGGCAACCGGAAGGCATTGGATCCGGCTTGGCGTCGCGACTTCGCCGAGGCGACGCTGCAGTATCTGATAGCCGTCGAGGAGCGGCATCAGGTGCACATCGCGGAAATCGCGGTTGATGCACCTCGTGCCCCGGCTCGCGGTGGTCGAAGAAGCGCGGAACTGGCGATGGATGCGCACGGTATCTCTTGCATCACCACGCCATCGTCGGAGTCGCTGGACAATGCTGTACGCCGGGCACGCGTACACTCCGCCGCAGGGGGTTCGGACTCAACTCTGCCCCACGCGAATCAAATCTGGATGCTCGTGGGCTTCGATATCTTCGCCACGCTGTCGCCCTGGCGCTCGTGCATCGAGGTGTTTCCGCAGGCGATTGTTCGCACCATCGCTCCGTCCTCGCCACATAAGTCGAAGCCCGGTGGTCTCGACGCTCAACTCGACGCCTTCGCAAGGCATGCAGGCTGGAATGTGGCGGAGCTCACGGATAGCGCGTTCGGCGCACGTCACGATCGACTTGACGCGCTGATGTCCGCGTGGATCGCCAGTTTGCCTGACTCGCGGCGTGTTGCGTATGGTGATGGCGCGTTGGATACTATCTGGAGCGTGCAGCCGTCAGCGCTAAACGTCGTATAACACCGGTTGGTGCTGACGACCGCGCTTTGCTGGCGGTCGCAGCACAACCGTAGTCGTTAGGTTGCGAAGGAGGTGTTCTGTGAGTGACATTGAGTTACGCGGCATCACTGAGCGCGACATTGATCTTCTTTTGCTCGAAGAACTTGTCGCTTCGCGTGAGTTCAGCGAATGGTTCGGCGCGCAGGCAGGGATTGATGCGTCGCATCACCTTGCTGGAGTTTCGCGTTCCGTCATCGCGTCGAGTGGCGAATCTGATCTTGAAGTGACGTACCGCCGCGACAATGCGCTGACGCGCTTGCTTGTGGAGAACAAGATCGACGCCGCGTTTCAGAACCGACAGGCAGAACGTTACCGCGAGCGCGCCGAGAAGTATGTCCTCCGCGGCGACTGCAAGCGCGCCGTGACCATGGTCATTGCTCCGGAATCATATGCTCGAACGATCGGAGGTTTCGATAAGGCCGTAACATACGAGGATGTGCGGATGTGGTTCGCGAATGCTGCTACAGGAGACGCGCGCTGGACTTACAAGCTCAAGCTGATCGACGCGGCGATTCAGCGTGGTGAAGGCGGCTGGAAGCTCGTGCCGGACGAGGCCACCACTGCTTTCTGGCTCGCGTATTTGGCTCTCGCAGTCGAAGTGGCGCCGGATCTTCGCATGCCAAAGCCGGGCAAGAAGCCCGCGACGTCGAGTTTCTTGAGATTCAGACCGACTGGACTTCCCAAAGGCGTCTCGCTAATCCACAAGGTGCCGTACGGCAATGTCGACCTGCAAAGCGCTGGCCAAGCCGGGCGCATTGATGCCTTCGTCGCGCAATATGAGCCAAGACTCGAGCGCGGCATGAGCATCGCGAGAGCAAATAAGTCGCTTGTCGTGCGCATCGCCGTTCCGCCAGTGTCGTTGGAGTCACGTTTTGCAGAAGTGCGGCCAGAGCTTCTCGTCGGCCTGAAAGCGGCTGTGCAGTTGCTGGTGTGGGCCAGGCGACATCTGTCGTGACGGCACGCAACCTAACCAACGTTGGTGCTGACCACGCTATTTGGCGAAGCGGCCGCGGGCGGCGGGCCACCTCGCACGACGCCGATTCGTGCGCCCGCCCGCGGCCGCATCAATTAGAAGCGTTGCAGCACAACGCCGGTCGTTAGACCTCATTCCGACCTCTATACTGGCCGCGCCTCCCACTTTGACTATGCCCAACTCTCCTCCTCCCGCCTACTGGCCACCGACGTGCCGGCGCAGCACCTTCGCTATTGCCGCGATGGTTGCAGCGATGCTGCCCTTCGCGAGGTGTGACGGACAGGCGCACTCCGAGCGGTGGACAGTCGGGCTGGGGATGCAGGCGCCGATGCCGCCTGAATGGGGAGTCACGGCTCACGTCGCTCGGGCTATCACGGCTTCCGCCAGAGTTCCGCTCCGACTCGAAGGATCAGTCGCCGTCAGCGTTAGATCCTATGTAGGTCCTTGACGGACCAACAGGACGGGCCGCCACTGTTATGCTCTATCCGGTTCTCACACCAGGAGGAGCATATGCGCACAGCAGCGACCCGCCCCGCACCTCACGACGACTTTACTGGACCAGTGCCCACGTTATCCCTCGCCTTCGATCTCGGCAACCGGGAGTGGACGCTCGGGTTCACCACGGGCTTTGGCCAGTCCCCGCGCGAGCGGACGATTGACGCGCGCGACTTGCCGACCCTCGCGACCGAGATCGCGGAGGCAAAGCGGCGTTTCGCGCTCCCGGCGTCGGCGCGCGTGCGCAGTTGTTATGAAGCGGGGCGCGATGGCTTCTGGCTACATCGAGCGCTCACGCAGCAGGGCGTGGACAACCTGGTGGTGGATTCCGCCAGCATCGAAGTCAATCGGCGGGCGCGTCGGGCGAAGTCCGACCATCTCGATGTCCGCAAGCTCCTCACGATGTTGCTGCGGTACGACGCGGGCGAGCGGCGCGTCTGGCGCGTCGTGCGCGTACCGACGCCGGCGGAAGAGGATCGGCGCCAGGTGCACCGCGAACTGATGCGGACCCGGCGGGATCGGGCGCGCGTCACGAACCGGATCAAAGGACTGCTCGCCAGTCAGGGCGTGTCGCTCGCCACGCGGCAGGACTTGTCGACGCAACTGCCCACGCTCCGGTTGTGGGATGGCACGCCGCTCTTGCCCGGACTCCTCGTGCGGCTCGAGCGGGAGTGGGCCAAGGTCACCCTGCTCACCACGCAGATGCGGACCCTGCAGGCGGCGCGACGGAAGCTCCTGCACAGCGCCGCCACGGATCCCGCTGTCGCCCAGGTCCGGCAACTGCTTGCCTTGCGCGCGATCGGTCCCGAGAGCGCATGGCTCTACGTCATGGAGTTCTTCAGTTGGCGCCAGTTCCACAATCGCCGCCAGATTGGCGCGCTCGCGGGGCTCACTCCCACGCCGTATCAGAGTGGCGACGTGCACCACGAACAGGGCATCTCGAAGGCGGGGAACCGCCACATCCGTGCGATGGCGATCGAGATCGCGTGGGCGTGGTTGCACTACCAACCCACGAGTGCGCTGGCGTGCTGGTACAATGCACGCTTTGGCCACGGGAGCAGTCGCGTCCGCAAGATCGGCATTGTCGCCTTGGCGCGAAAGCTGCTCATCGCGCTCTGGCAGTACCTCGAGACGGGTGTTCCGCCCGAAGGAGCCGTCCTGAAAGCGTAGCGGTTGCAAGGGACGGCGCGCCGAGGACCGTTGGTGCGAGCTGCCCGCTTTTCTGCCGGGTTTCCGGAAGGAACCGATCGTTAGATGGGGTTGCTCCCACTGGGCTTCACCGCCCTCACGGGCGAAAACAGGATTGGGTGTTCGGTGGCCAGTGGCCACTGGCACGGATAGAAGGTCGTGCGAGAGGGCACGCGTCCTCTCGACGTCGTACGAAGCCGCCAATCGGTTCAGGCGCGCGCAGGGCAGGAGCACGGAACGGCGAGGAGCCGTGTAGTTTTGTTTACTTACGAATCGGAAGACTTGACAGAACGGGCCTCATAGAAGGCAGATCAGAGAAGTGTGCGTTGACTGGCCGTGTGACACTCGGGACATCGGTCAATCCGCTGAACTCGCGATCGTAACGAGCCAGTTTGCACCCGATGCGTTTGGTGTCGGGGAGCTTGGCGTGCTGGCCGGCGGAGGTATCTACGTGAGCCACTGGGGGCGCGGTGTGTCCGTCGGGGCCAATCACCAGGTCATCGACGAGGGGCGTGGTTTCGGCCCGAGCGGGCTATTGCTGGAGGCCGGCATCGCATTGCGACGAGTGCTGCGACGGCCGATGATGATCGAGGCAGTCGTGCGCTCGTACGCAGGCAGCGGCTACAACTCTAAGCTCACCCTAGCCCCAATGCTGTTCATTTAGCGATCTTTGGGTTATATTCTCGGTCCGACCACTCACCTCACGGGAGGGGCGATGGCAGGGACCGAGGCGGTACTTCCGGGCGGCCCGCGACTCACCGACGCCA
>JAJZRK010000371.1 GCA_021802745.1 bacterium | reverse complement strand
TTCCGATCTCCTCCTTGGCGTCGTCCTGCGCGTACACCTCCGCGAGCGCGCGGAGCTGCGAGTTCGACCCGAAGATCAGGTCCACGCGCGTGGCGGTCCACTTCACGGCGCCGGTGGCGCGGTCGCGCCCTTCGAACGTCTCGTGCGCAGCAGACGTCGCCGTCCACGTGGTCCCCATGTCGCAGAGGTTCACGAAGAAGTCGTTGGTGAGCGTCTCGGGACGAGCGGTGAAGACGCCGTGCCGCGACTGCCCGTAGTTGGCATTCAGCGCGCGCATGCCGCCGACGAGCACGGTCATCTCGGGCGCGCTCAGCGTGAGCAGCTGCGCCTTGTCGACCAGCAGCGCCTCGGCGGACACGGTATACGCCGCCTTCTCGTAGTTCCGGAACCCATCGGCGATCGGCTCGAGCACGGCAAACGACTCGGCGTCGGTCTGCTCCGGCGAGGCATCCATGCGCCCGGGCGTGAACGGCACCACAACCTCGACGCCCCCCTTCTTCGCGGCGGCCTCAACGGCCGCGCACCCGCCGAGCACAATCAGGTCGGCCAGTGAAACCTTCTTGCCGCCCGTCTGCGCCGCGTTGAAGTCCCGCTGGATCGTCTCGAAGATCTCCAGCGCGCGCGCGAGCCTGGCCGGCTCGTTCACTTCCCAGGCCCTTTGCGGCGCGAGTCGAATGCGCGCGCCATTGGCTCCGCCGCGCTTGTCGGAGCCGCGGAAGGTGGAGGCCGACGCCCACGCGGTCGAGACGAGCTGCGCGATGGAGAGCCCCGAGGCGAGGAGCTTCCCCTTCAGCGCGGCGATGTCCGCCGCGTCAACCAGCGGATGGTTCACCGCCGGAATGGGATCCTGCCAGATGAGCTCTTCCTTCGGCACGAGCGCGCCGAGGTAGCGCGCACGCGGCCCCATGTCGCGGTGCGTGAGCTTGAACCAGGCGCGCGCAAACGCGTCGGCGAACTCGGCCGGGTTTGCCTGGAAGCGCTTCGCGATCTTCGCGTAGACCGGGTCCACGCGCAGCGCCATGTCGGCCGTGGTCATCATCGGCGCGTGCTTGATGGACGGATCGTGTGCGTCGGGAATGGTCTTCGCCGCCGGGTCCGTCGGCGTCCATTGGTGCGCGCCGGCCGGGCTCTTGGTCAGCTCCCATTCCCAGCCGAAGAGCGTGTCGAGGTAGCCGTTGTCCCATTTCGTGGGGTTCGGCTTCCACGCCCCTTCAATGCCGCTCGTCGTGGCGTGGATGCCCTTGCCGCTGCCGAAGGCGTTCTTCCAGCCCAACCCCATCTCTTCAATGTTCGCTCCCTCGGGCTCGGGGCCAACGAGCTTCGGGTCGCCGGCGCCGTGCGCCTTGCCGAAGGTGTGGCCGCCGGCGGTGAGCGCCACCGTCTCTTCGTCGTTCATCGCCATGCGCGCGAAGGTCTCGCGGATGTCGCGCGCCGAGGCGAGCGGGTCGGGATTGCCGTTGGGGCCTTCCGGGTTCACGTAGATGAGGCCCATCTGCACGGCGGCAAGCGGATCCTCGAGCTTGCGGTCGCCCGTGTAGCGCTTGTCGCCCAGCCACTCGGCCTCGGCGCCCCAGTAGATGTCCTGCTCGGGGGCGTAGACGTCCACGCGGCCGCCGCCGAAGCCGAACGGCCTGAGCCCCATGGACTCGATGGCGCAGTTGCCGGCGAAGATCAGGAGATCGGCCCACGAGAGCTTGTTGCCATACTTCTTCTTGATTGGCCACAGCAGGCGGCGCGCCTTGTCGAGGTTGCCGTTGTCGGGCCAGCTGTTGAGCGGGGCAAAGCGCTGCGTGCCGTTGCCGGCGCCGCCGCGCCCGTCGCCCGTGCGGTACGTGCCGGCGCTGTGCCACGCCATGCGAATGAAGAGCGGCCCGTAGTGCCCCCAGTCGGCCGGCCACCAGTCCTGCGAGGTGGTCATCAGGTCGAAGAGGTCCTTCTTGACGGCATCGAGGTCGAGCTTCTTGAACTCCTCGGCGTAGTTGAACGTCGGCCCGAGGGGATCGGAGGCCGGGGCGTTCTGGTGGAGCATCGCGAGGTTCAGTTGGTTGGGCCACCAGTCGCGGTTCGTCCGGCCGCCGCCGGTGGTCGCCGCGCTACCTCCGTGGAAGACTGGGCACTTGGCTTCGGCGTGTGATGTGTTGTCTGACATGTCCTGCTCCGAGTGTGTCGTCGTGTGGGGGTCACCTGACGTGGAAACTTAACGGGCGGCAGCGCGCGGCGGAGCCCGCGACGCCCCGTCGCTATAAACAGACCCCGACCGCGCGTGTGGCGCTCGCCCGGCCGTGTGTGGCGAAACGGAAGGCGCCCGGCACCGATGAACTTCGGTGCCGGGCGCCCTCAACAGTTCGTTTGCGCGTGCAGCAACAGCGTCAGGCTAGGACTCCTTGCCGTCCTTCTTGCCGTCCCTCTTGCCGTCATTCTTGTTGCCCTTGTCCTCACCATGCTCGGCGCGAACGACAAAGGCGTAGTGATAGATCGTCGGGTCGTTGCCAATCCGGTAGTCGAGCGTGTAGCTGCCGGCGGCAAAGCCCTTGGTGCTCAGGTTGAACATGTAGGTGCCGTCGTC
>JAJZRK010000370.1 GCA_021802745.1 bacterium | reverse complement strand
CAGCGCGTTGCGCCGCGTCTCCGCTTCCTGCCGGTCGCGCACCCACTCGGTGCGGCGCAGCTCCAGCCGGCCCTGCAACTCCTCCAGCCGGCGGCGCTTCTGTTCCATCTCGTCGGTGAGCTGTTCCTCCACCGCCGGCGCCGTCTCGAGACGCGAGCGTCCCTCGCGCAGGTGCTGCAGTTCCGTCGCCAGCTCGTGCGCCGCCTCCTGCAGCGCCTGGCGGCGGCCATCGGAGACGGCGAGTTCGCGCTGGCGGCTCAGCGCCTCGCCCACCTCATGGAACGACACCAGCGACTCGGCGAGCGGCACGAGCTGCGCGCGGGCGTCGGCCACGTGCCGCAGCTCGCCCTCCACGCGCTCGACGGTGCGCAGCAGCCCCGTCAGCTCCGCATCGAGGATGCGGCGTTCGGCGTCGAGCCCCTGCAGCTCCTCGCGGGCGCGCTGGGCGTCGGTCCACCGCGGCTGCAGCGCGCCGAGCTCCTGCTGGGCGCGCGCCTGGTCCACCGCGGCGGCGGCGGCCCGCGCCTGCGCGTCGCGCAGCCGCGCCTCGGCGTCGGCGAGCTGCCGCGCGAGCACATCCGGGTCCGGCATCCCGGCGCGCATGCCGTTGCTCTCGTTGCGCAGCGCCTTGCGTCGCTCGTCGCACAGGTCCTGGGCCGCGCGCAGCTTCTCGTAGCCGAGCACGCGCGACAGGAACTGGGCGCGCGCCGCGGCGGTGAGCGTCGCCATGACGGCCAGCTGCTTCTGGGCCGTGAAGTAGGTGTTGTCGAACTCGTCGAGCGACATGCCGAGCTTGCGGCGGACGACCTCCGTGACCGCCGACGCGCCTGTCGCGATGGGACGTTCGCCGCCGTCCACGAACAGGTCGGCCGTCGTCAGCGCGCGGACCAGCCGGTACCGGTGCCCGGCGAGCTCGAAGTCGAGCTCGATGCGCACCGGCGAGCGCGCGCTGGCGCGGGCAAAGCGGATGGAGTCCACCGTGCCGCGCGTGGCGTCACCGCCGTAGAGCGCCCACTTGATCGCCTCGAGGATCGTCGTCTTGCCCGAGCCGTTCGGCCCGATGATCCCCGTGAGCCCGCTGTCGAACAGGAGCGTGCTGTCCGCGTGCTGGCGGAAGTTGACGAGGCGAAGGCGGGAGAGTCTCACGGGCTGTCCGGCTCGTCCACGCCGCGCACCGCCATGTCCTGCTCGGCGTCGCGCAGGTAGTGCTCGCCCAACTCCACGAGGCGGTCGCGGTCAATGTCGCTCGTCAGCACGCGGCTGCGCAGCGCCTCGCGCAGCGTGTCGGCCAGCGACGGCCGGCGCCCCGGGGCGCCGCTTTCTGCCACTGTCGAGCGCACGACACTGGGCCGGCGCGTGTCGAGCACGAAGTGCAGCGCCCGCCGCTGGAATTCCCGGAGCCGCTGGTGGTCGAGTTCGCGCACCACGTGGCGCGGCACGTCGCGCACCACCAGGCGCACCACCTTGCCGTCAATGCCGTCGTCGGGGCACTTCTCGACCGCGGCGGCGATGGCCGCGTCGAGGTCCACCGCGGAGAGCCCGCGGCCGTTGATGGCCGGCAGGTCTATGATCTTCCGCGTGACGGGCAGCGGGTGGAACGTCTGCTTGCCGGTGGCGAGGTCGCGCTCGATGAGACCCTTGCCGGGAAGCTTTGCCGCACGTTCCTCCGCGTACTCGCCCCAGCTGTTCGTGCTGGTGTAGTCGAGCGAGCCGCAGTAGTACGCATTCGGCCCGACCTTCCGGTAGACGTGGTAGTGGCCAAGCGCCACGTAGTCCCACCGCTCGTGGGCCACCGCCGACGCGGGAATCGGCATCGAGGCGCGCTCGTCCTCGCGCGCCCCGTCGGGCAGCGCCCCCTCCACCTCGCCGTGGAGGAGGAGCACATTGTGCGTGACCGATTCGTCCGGCGACAGGTCGACGCTCCCCGGCGGCAGGTCGGGCACGGCGAGGATGGCGAGGTCGTGCTCCGGGAAGTGGAGCCGGCGCGGCGTCACGTCGGCAATGTGGAACTGCAGCGGCTCGAAGAGGCGCAGGATGCACGTCGTCTCGCTGGAGCGCGGCATGTCGTGGTTGCCGGCGACGACGACGACGATGGCCTGCGGGAGTGCGGCACGCAGGCGCGAGAACTGATGGAAGGCGTGAAGAATGGCCGGGTTCGTCGGCCGCACGGTGTGAAAGACGTCCCCGCCGATGAGAATCAGATCGGGGGCGAGCTCGATCACCTTGTCAATTGCGCGCGTGAACGAGGCCGCCACATCCGCCTCGCGCTGGTTCTTGCCCGCGGGCGTGACGCGCTGGAACTGGCGGAAGCCGAGGTGAAGATCGGAGAGGTGGACGAGTCGCACGCGGGCCCGGGAACAGAGCGGAGAAATCTACGCGGAGGGACAGCGTGCAACAGAGGACGGCAGAGGACGGCAGAGGACGGCAGAGGACGGCAGAGAACGGCCGAGAACGGCCGAGAACGGCAGAGGATGACGACGGTATTGATTACTGCCGTCCTCCGCCGTCCTCCGCCATTCTCTTCCCCGCTAGAATCCATACGGATCGCTGCTGCCCGACCCGGCGAGAGG
>JAJZRK010000072.1 GCA_021802745.1 bacterium | reverse complement strand
GACATCCTCAGCAAACAGACGGAGAACAAGTCGCTGGCCGCGGTGACGCGGCAGGTGGTGGTCGACGTCGAGTCGGGCCACACGGTGGCCGACGCGCTCGCCAAGCACCCGAACGCGTTCACGGACCTGTACGTGAACATGGTGGCGGCCGGCGAGGCGGGCGGTATTCTCGACACGATTCTCATGCGCCTGGCGACGTTCATGGAAAAGAACGACGCCTTGGTGCGCAAGGTGAAGGGGGCGATGATCTACCCCGGCGTGATCATGAGCGTCGCCGCCATCGCCGTCGTCGTGCTGCTCATCTTCGTGATTCCCGTCTTCCAGGGGATGTTCGCGAGTGTCGGCCTCGCGCTGCCGCTCCCGACGCGCATCGTCATCGGGCTGTCCAACGCGCTCAAGGCCTACTGGTGGCTGCTCGGCGGCGGCGGATACGCGGCCGTCTGGGCCATCAAGAAGTACTATGCCACCCCGGGCGGCAAGCTGACGCTCGACAAGCTGCTGCTGCAGATGCCGGTGCTCGGCGACGTGCTGCGCAAGTCGGCCGTGTCGCGCTTCACCCGCACGCTCGGCACGCTCATCAGCTCGGGCGTGAGCATCCTCGACGGCCTCGAGATCACGGCGAAGACGGCCGGCAATCGCGTCATCCACGACGCGATCATGCAGTCGCGGTCGTCCATTGCCGGCGGCGACACGATTTCCGCGCCGCTCGCCAAGAGCAACGTCTTCCCGCCGATGGTGATCTCGATGATCGCCGTGGGCGAGCAGACCGGCGGCCTGGACGAAATGCTCAGCAAGATCGCCGACTTCTACGACGAAGAGGTGGACGCCGCGGTGGGCGCGCTGCTCGCCGCGATGGAGCCGATCATGATCGTGTTCCTGGGCGTGGTGGTCGGCGGCATGGTGGTGGCGTGCTACTTGCCGATCTTTGATATGATTAATGCGGTGCAGTAAAGCAGAGTGCCTCACGGACATCCATAACCGACGCGATTGGACAGCCGTAACTGACGCACTTGGACAATCATAACTGACGCACCTGATAAGTCCTTGCGCGACAAGGAACTGACGAACGGGGCCATGGCATTGGGACTGCCGTGGCCTCGTTCCGTTCGCCTCGTCCGGGGGGCGTGGTGCGCACCGCGGTGCGGCAGATAGGTAGCCAGCATTACGCCTCGCAGGCTCGGTTGATACCCTCCCAGCATCATGACCAGGGGCTCGCTGGCGAACATGGGGCCAAACGAGCGCATCGAGTTATACCCTCAACACTTGATGTAATGCCGGACCCGATGTAACGTTTGGCCATGCTCGGACCCCGCAAACGCGTCTTCCGCCTGCCATGGCGTACCCCGGTCTCGGATGTGGACACGGAACTCCGGTTTCACCTCGAGGAGCGTGTCGCCGAGCTCGTGAGCCAGGGCCTGACGCTCCCCGACGCACGGACGCAGGCCAAGCATGAACTCGGTGACTGCGATACGGTGCGCGAGGAGCTGATCCTCATCGACCGGCGAATCGCCGGGCAGCAATCGCGGCGTGACCGCCTCGAGCTAATCTCGCTCCCGTTCCGATTTGCTCTCCGGCGCCTGTCGCGCCAGCCAGGCTTCTTCGCGCTTACCGCCGGTTCACTCGCCCTTGCCCTCGGTGCCACCACGGCGGCCGTTGGGTTCGCGGACGCGTGGAAGCACCCCGCCATCTCGTTCGACGCGCCTGAGCGCACCGCGGGAATCACCATGTGGGGCGGACCCGACTACAAGCATGGTTTGCTTCGTCCCATTGATCGATGGCGCCGGATCGCTGGGACACCGTCGTTCGAGGGATACGCCCTCACCGCGCTCGAGCAAAGTAGCGTGCGCATCGGAGACGATGTTGTCCGCGAGCCCGTCCAGAAGGTTACGGCGAACTTCGCTGCCATCTCCGGCGTGCATCTTCGGCTGGGCAGGAGCTTCATCGCTGGAACTGCGGATGAAGGCGCCGTCCTCGTCAGCGACCTCTATTGGCGTCGCTATTTCGGTAACCGCACGGAGGTCGGCGACGCCGTCATCGCAGTGGATGGACGTAGCTACCAAGTTATCGGCGTATTGCCGCGCGACCTGAAATTCCCTCTCGTCGCCAACGTCTACCGGATACTCACGCCCGCGGAGGAGGGGCTGCTTGCCTGGCCGCTCGTGCGGCTTAGACCCGGTACGACGGTCGAGCGCGCCCGCCAAGAGCTCAACGCGACGGCAGCAATCATGAACGCGGGTGGCGATCCGGCGAGGCCCTACGGGTTCACGCTGATCCCGTTCACGGAGCGCTCGTCGCATGCGCTCGACGGTATCCACTTCATCATGCTTCTCGTCGCGGGATTCGTGCTCGTGATCGCCTGCGCGAACGTGTCAGCCCTCCTTCTGACTCGAGCCGCCAGCCGACGGCGCGACCTAGCCCTCCGGCTGTCGCTGGGGGCAAGTCGCGGCGCGATCGTCGCCGATGTCATCGCCGAGCTCGTCATTATCGCCGCCGTGGGCCTTACGCTCGGCTTCGCCGTCGCATACGGCGCGACGGGCTTCGTGCGCGCCATCATGCCCCCGGAGATCACCTGGAACACTTTCGTCGAGATGAACTGGAGTTGGCGCGTGTTTGCGATGTCCGGTGCCGCCCTGATGTTCGTTGTGGTCGCGGTCGGAATGCTGCCGGCCATCCAGGTGTCGCGCATCCCGCTGATGGAACCTCTCAAGGAGTCAACCGGGGGTGCCGTCACCAGGCGGCCCCAGCGCATGAAGTCGGTGGTGATGCTGCAGCTCGCGACATCGCTCGTCATGCTCATCGCGACCAGCGTGTTCATGGCATCGGTCGCGCGTCTATCGCACTTCGATTTCGGCTTGGATACCCGGCGGGTGGTGTCCGTGACCGGCAATTTCGTTTATCAGTGGAACCTCGCAAGACTCGGTGGCAAGGCGCCCACGGAGTACGTCTTGCCCCGGGCGATCGCCGCGAAGGGGATCGCGGTGGCTTCCTTCTACGCGGGGGCAAAGCCGGATGGACTCCAGGTCACGTCGGACGACATTGCGCGCGACCGTCGCCCCCTGCTGGTGGACCAGTACACCATCGCCGGACCCCGTTTTCTCGAAACGGTCGGCATTCCGTTGATCGCGGGGCGAGACTTCGCCGAGGGCGACAGCACTGGAACGGGCGCCGTGATCCTTGATGACAGCGCGGCGAAGGCACTCTTTCCGACCGGCAGCGCCGTCGGCCGCCGTGTCCGCATGGGCCGGGAGACGTCGGGCGAGCCTTGGCGCCGGGTCATTGGAGTGGCCCGTAGTGTCGCGCTGCGGTTTCCCCCGGCGGCGATGCCCGCCCGTTCGCCAGCCATCTACGTCGCACAGACGCTTCCAAACACGCGTGAGTTCGCGGTCTTGGCACGAGTCGCCCGGTTGGAGGACGCCCTGATGGCGACGCAGCAGGTCCGACGCGAGGTCACCGCAGTTCTGCCCCTTTCGGTGCAGCTCAGCGTGAAGCCGCTTTCGGCCAACCATGACGCTTCGCTTCGCTCGCAGCGTCAGTTCGCGACGCTCTTCGGGACGCTCTCGCTAGGCGCCCTGCTCTTTGCCGGCGCCGGACTCTTCGCGGTGCTCTCTTACATGGTAAGCCAGCGAATGCGTGAGTTCGGGGTGCGGGTGGCCGTCGGCGCTCAACAACGCGATATCGCGCGGCTCGTACTGCGCGATGCATTCGAGCTGGCGTTGGGAGGCACGGCCGTGGGCGGGAGCGCCGGCGTTGCCCTCGCGCTGCTCTTCGGTGAACGGCTGTTTGGTGTAGACGGCATGAGCGTATGGGCGCTCGTGATTGCCGAATCGATCCTCTTGGCCGTCAGCGCGTTGGCGGCGCTTGGCCCAATCCTCCGCGCGGTACGGGCCGATCCCGTCGACGTCCTGCGCGCATCCTAGGGTGTCCTCATGACGACAAACGATCTCGATCTCCTGCAGGGCACCCTCGACCTTCTCGTGTTGCGCGCCCTCACGTGGGGACCAATGCACGGTTACGGCGTCGTGCGGTTCATTCGCTCCGGCTCGAATGGGGCGTTCGACGTGAAGGACGGCGCCCTGTACACGTGTCTGCACCGACTCGAGGAGCGCGGCTTCGTCGAGGCGGAGTGGGGACTCTCCGACCGTGGCAAGCGAGCACGCTTCTATTCCATCACGGCGTCAGGACGACGGTCCATGCGCAGTGACGCGACCACGTTTGAACGCTACGTGATCGCGGTGCGCGGCGTGATGGACGCTGAGCCGCAGAAGGGGTAACGCGTGTTGTCCACACGAAGCGTTGTCTCGATGCCTGAGACCGTGAGGGTTGGTGACCGGCATGGTTGATCTCGCGCGTGCGCCACGGCCGAAGCTCAGGCGTAACCTGCTCTACGCGGGCGTCACCGTCGCGGTCACCGTCTTGACCATCGTGTTCGCGCGACTTCGCCCGGCGGCGCCGACGGTCGAACGTAGCGTCATCTCGATCGACTCCGTGCGGCAAGGCCCCATGATTCGCGAAGTGGGGGGGGCTGGGACGCTGGTGTCCGAACACGTCCGCCGCATCGCGGCCGTCACCTCCGCGCGCGTGGATCGCATCGTCGCGCAGGTAGGGCAGCAGGTCACGCCCTCGACGGTTCTCATCGAGATGTCGAATCCCGACGTGGACATTCAGGCCATGCAGGCGCAGCAGACCTACAATGACGCGCGCTCCATGCTCGTGACACTTCGCGTCAACCTACAGCGTGGCGTGCTCCAGCAGCAGACAGCCGTCGCAGCGGCCAAGACGGCGAACGTGCAGGCGAGCCAACAGGCGCAAGGGCTCGATGACATGCTGGCAATGCGAGTCATCTCGCCGCATGACTACCACCTTCGCAAGGCTGCAGCGGAGGAGTCGGAGACGCGCTACAAGGTGGCCCAGGCAGAGTACGAGTTGCTCAGGTCCTCCATTGACTCGCAGCTAGCGGTTCAGGCGCAGAACGTCGAGCGGCTCAAGCAGATCGCGGCATTTCGAGAGACGCTCCGCTCCGCGCTCGTGATCAGGGCCGGTGACTCGGGTACCCTCCAGGAACTCTCGTCGGGCGCGGGAGGGGCCCCGCTCGAACCCGGGCAGTGGGTGAACGCCGGTATGGCGCTTGCCAAGATCGTGCAGCCGGGCTCTCTCAAGGCCGTGATCCGGATACCCGAGACGCAGGCCAAGGATGTGGCGATCGGTCAGCCCGCTACGGTGGACACCCGGGATGGGGTCGTGAAGGGCCACGTCGTGCGCATGGATCCAGCCTCGTCTGGGGGCACTGTAACCGTGGACATAGCACTCGACGGGGCACTTCCCAGCGGCGCCAGGCCCGACCTCAGCGTTGACGCGACGATCCAGACCCAAAGGCTAAACAACATCGTCTTCACCGGCCGTCCCGCTTATGGGCAGGACGGCGGAACCGTCTGGATGTTCAGGCTCGACGCTGATGGCAGGAGCGCCACGCGCGTACAGGTACGGTTCGGCGTCAGCTCGGTCAATGCGATGCAGGTCATCTCGGGCCTAAAGCCTGGCGACAAGGTCATCCTCTCCGACATGACCCAGTGGGAGAACGCCGATCAGATACGGCTCAAGTAGGCACGACACCGAACGACGCGATCATTGACGTTCATCTGGAGTGCAACATGTCCGGCAACACGACCCTCATCAAGCTCGAGGGAATCAAGAAGGTCTTCCTGACCGACGAGGTCGAGACGCACGCGCTCGCCGACGTGCATTTCTCTGTTGCTGAGGGAGAATTCGTCGCCATCTCGGGCCCGTCCGGATGCGGGAAGACCACGCTGCTCTCGATTCTGGGACTGCTCGACTCGCCAAGTGCCGGTACCTACACGTTGGCGGGCGCAGCGGTGGAGAGACTCTCCCCGGCGGACCGGGCCCGCGTCCGAAACCGTCAGATCGGATTCATCTTCCAGGCGTTCAACCTGCTCGGCGACATGACGGTGTACGAGAACGTCGAACTGCCGCTCACCTATCGCGGCATGAGCGGCGCCGAGCGGAAGCAACGCGTCGAGAAGGCGCTGGAGCGCGTGGGCATGGCGCACCGGATGAAGCACTTTCCGGCGCAGCTTTCCGGCGGCCAGCAGCAGCGGGTGGCCGTGGCGCGCGCCGTCGCCGGGGAACCGACCATCCTCTTGGCGGACGAGCCAACCGGCAACCTCGACTCGCAGAACGGCGAGCAGGTCATGGACCTACTGAAGGAGCTGCACCAGAGTGGGTCGACGATCTGCATGGTGACGCACGATCCGCGCTATGCGCAGCACGCCGACCGAGAAATCCATCTGTTCGACGGAAAAGTGGTTCGCGGAGCGGCGGCGGTGCAGGGGTAAGCGTACCCTGACGATACGGTGCGCCAGGGTCTTTCAGCCCGTGAGGGTGCCCGCCACAGATTCAACACACTCCACGCGGGCGCCCAGGCGGCGGGCAAGGAGAAACGTCATCTCACCTCAAGCTCCAGATGGGGCGCGCTGACCTGCGGCCACCCAGATTGGGCCGGGCGGAGGTACCCGAGTTGCTTGAGGTGGTTCAGTTCTTTGGGACTGATCGTGCCGACCGATAACGCTATCTCAACAACATCGGCGAGATATGCGCGCGCAGGGTGCAGCATATCGACGGGGGCTGTGCGCCCACCTTGCGGGTGGACGACCATGGGGGCACTACCGACCGGCGCGGGTAGCTTCTAGCGCCGCCCCCGGCGCCCTCGGGATGGCACTGCCTCGAGTCCCCAGGTATCCCATCCCGCAACGTGACCGCGCGCAAACAGCTCGACGCGTCGGACACCGGGATACATCCGCTCTATCTGCGCGCGCACCTCGGGGGGCTTCGCACTGTGCACGCCCCGCGGAACGCTAATCACCGAGGGTGGACGTAGCGCGGGAGCCGGAGGGCGAATGTGGCCGCGCGTCGCGATCAGCAACAGCTCGTGCGCCTGCCGATAGAAGCTGCCCAGTCCGAGGCGCCCGTGTGGCGTCGTCTTGTTCCACACCGCCGAGGTGCGATATGAGTATCCCCAGGCCTCGATCAGTTCGAGGGCCTCAGAGAGTTTGGGTGACCCGGACCAGAGATAGAGCACACTGTTCGCTGCGGCGATGCGGGCCACTGGCAGGTCAAGCAGCTCCTGCTGCGACATCGTGGGGTAGTACCGTTCCGCCTTGCGCTGCGGGTCTGAAGCTCCTTCATAC
The DNA here is from genome assembly GCA_021802745.1 of bacterium. Next base: position 6,903 of record JAJZRK010000072.1, on the reverse strand, counting down.
TGCCACGGCGGATCCGCGTAGAGCACCACGTACTGGCGGTTGCCGTGATGCAATGCGGGTAGAGACTGCAACTGCGCCAACTGCTGCTCGCGCGACGCCTCCTGCTTGACCATGCGCGCGGCCACGTGGCTTTCATCGACCGTCAGAATGCGCCTAGGGAGCGCCACGGCGGGGACCGTTTGCAGTGACGCGACGGCCCGCTTTGCGGACGTCGGTGAGCTCGCGAAGACACTTCGTCTGGGAAGCCCACGGCGGCGGCCGTCGAGGCCAATGCGTTTCAACTGTCCAGTTTGGGCAGATGCGTTCTTGCCGCCTAGGCGGTGCCGAATCATCGCGACGGTCGTCGGCGATACGCCAAACGACTTGGCGATCGCGCGGTCTGACCGGTCCGGCGTGTCGAGCAGCTGTTCGCGAACGACGACGCGCCGCTGTGATGCCGTCAGGTGACGCCGCAGGCTGTTCAGCGACCGGACGTGCTCGCGTTTCTCCGATTCGCACATATCGAGCCGCACGATCACCGGCATGTCAATCGCCAAACCCTCGGCGCGTAGTTCGGCGCACGCTTGGACGCGGTGATGTCCGTCGAGAATGGCCCCCGTTTCATCGTGCTCAATCGGGACAAGCACGCCGTGGGCGCGAATGCTCTTCTTCAGCGCCTCAAAATCCGCGGGCGGGAGCGACTCAAAGAGCTGGTACTTCGGTCTGACTGGCTTCTTGGCGGGTGGCATGTCAGGGGCAACGGTGAGAAATCGCGGGGGCTGAAAACACCGGGGCCCCTTGGCGCGTCAAGGGACCCCTCAAGGAGGATCGGCCACGACGGACTAGGGCCTGATTCGCCCCGGTCTCTTCTTCTTCGAGCGCCCCCCGGTGCGTGCGCGATCCGACTCCCGGTCCAAGTCGTCGTCGGCCAGCCGCTCGACCACTGCCTGAGTGAGTTTGAGCGCCCGAAAGATGAGCACCAAGTCGAACGGGTCGAAACGCCCAGAGCCACGCTCCAGGTCGGAAAGCCGGGGCCCCGGTATACCGGTCATGGAGGTCATGTCGCGAAGGCTGATATCCGCTCGTAGGCGGGCGTCGCGGATGATCCGGCCGAGAGCCTGATGTCGCTTGGCGTGGATGGAGCGCATGGAGAGGGGTACGAGGTGCAGCAGAAGATAGCACCTTGTCGAACCGACGAAACGGTATATATAAGAATGTAACAGTTACAATGTTGGCAACGTTCAAGCTAGTCCAGCAACCTGCCAGTACATCCCGCACGAAAGCCAGACCTGACAGGACAGACCCCATGCCGACCACCACCACCATCCCTGATGAGAGAGCCACCGCGAGCGCCCCGGCGATGCAGCCGCCCGTGGCGGCTGCTCTCCGGAAGATCGTGCGAGGCTCGGAGTGGAGGGAGCTCAGGGCAGAGCACAGGCGCCTCCATGCCGCTGTCGCGGCAGCGAACGAGCATTCAGAGTTGGCCAAGGAAGAGATCTACGCGGTGCGCATGCTCTATCGGCGCATTCGGTCCGCCAGAACCCCAGAGGCGCAGCGAAAACTGGCGGCGGAGTTCACCCAACGTGCGAACGAATATGAGGCGCGCGTTCCGCTCTCGACGGTGGAGAACACGGAGCGGCCCCGACAGATGCCTGTGGACCTGGATCCGCCCCGCCGCGTCCGGCGCCCCACGCGCGCCGCAACCGCCATCGTGGCCCCGTCAACCGCGCAGCCTGCTCAAGCCCTCCGCAACGCAAAGCTCCGCGACCAGAAGTATCGGGAGGAAACCGCCAAGCGCCTCGTGATCGCGCGCGCCATGGAATCGGGGCTCTGCGCACGCCAGGCGCTGGAGCGGCTGACCCTCGCAACCACACGTGGCAACCGGCGGTGGGCCCAGCGCGTGTTTGCGACGTATCGCAAGTCGGGACGGATCGGAGACCAGCGTGCAGACCGCCGCACGCCCATCCTGGTGATGAGCCAGGAAATGCAGAAGCTGATTTACGCGCTCTGGACATCGCATCCCGGCGCGAACTCCCGAGGCGTGGAAAAGATGGTGCGCGACCACGTCACCTTCATGCAGGAGCGTCTGGCTGCGGGCCAGCCGTTGGGGAAAGACACGTTCCTGTCGGAGGCGGTCATCCGCGCGGGGGGCCCGCTTCCGAGCCTGTCGTCGATCAAGCAGTTCCTGGCCAGCATTCCCCGCGTCGGACATGAGATGCGCAAAGGCGGCAAGGCGCTCTATCGCAGGAACCTGCGCGCGTTGGCCCCCGCGAACTTCGCCACGCGACCGAACGAGGAGTGGCAGTCCGACAACACGCTGCTCGACATCACCCTCAAGGCGAAGAAGAAGGGTGTCTGGAAGGCCGTCCGTCCGTTCATGACGGCAAGTGTGGACGCCTTCTCGCGCGCTATCCCGGGATTTGTCCTCTCGTTCCACACGCCGGATGCGTGGACGAGCGTCCACCTATTGCGCCACGCGATCCTGCCCGACCCGACGGCGACGCAGTCCGTCTTTGGCTTGCCGGAGCGTCTGGTGATGGACAACGGGGCAGACTTCACATCGCACCGCATCAAGCTGTTGCTTGCCGAACTTCACACGGTGGTCGAGTACTGCGACCCGCATGTGCCTGACCAAAAGGGCGAAATCGAGGCGCTGTTCGGGACCATAACCCGGGAGCTCCTACCGACCCTACCCGGTTCCACGAAAGGCAAGGACCGGGGCACGCCGTGGAGCGATGCGCGCGTCGCTGGATTGCTGACCATCGACCGGCTGCGCGAAATCATCCACGCGTGGATTATCAATGAGTATCATCCGCGCCAGCATAGTCAGACCGGCGAGGCGCCCATCAAGCGTTGGGCTTCCGCTGCTGGGCTGGTTCAGCCGGTCGGCGCGCAAGAGCTCGACCCCCTGCTCCTGGTATCGGAAGCGACCCGCAAGGTGGTGCGCGGCATGATCCGCTTTACGCCGCCGGGGAAACGCGTTCGCCGATTCTACGCACCGGAACTGCATGCGTACACTGGTGAGCGCGTCCAAATCCGCTACAACCCGGACGACCTCGAATCCATCCTGCTATACAGCGCGAGGGGTGAGCGACTCGCCGAGGCGTGGCGCATGTACCGTCAGGGTGGCCGCTATTCATACCAGGAAGTGCTCTCTGACGAACGGCGTTTTGCCAATGAGGTGACAGCGCAGCGCCGCGACCTCGTCGAGCGACTCCCAGACTACTATGCGCATGCGCGTGCGAGCGACCGCCCGGAGAAGGAGGACAAGCATGCCGCGGAACCTGTCGCAGCGAGCGGTCGCGACGAAGATGCCGCGGATGTCGCAGAGCGCGTCGCGGTTCAGCAGACCGCAGCTGAACTCCGCGCCGCGTTGCGCGCCGAACGGCCGCTGCCCGACGCCGACCGCGCCGACCCCCGCGTCAACCCCGATGCACTCCTCGATCTGTTTCGCGCGACCGCCTGACCCCCTGCTCGCAACCACCCCCACCCCACGCTAGGAGATCTCCATGCCCCCCGTCGCCATCGCACCCGCCGCCCCGCGCGCCATCGTCGAAACGCCCATGATGCGCGAAGTGCGGCTTCGCATGCTGGGCACGCGTTCCCTCGAAGGGCGCTTCGTCACCCTCGTCGGCCCTGCCGGCGTCGGCAAGACCACGACCGCCAAGTGGATCGAAGCCACCGAAAATGAGAAAGCCGACAACGCCGAGCCGGACTCGTTTCGCGTTGCCCGGATGACGCTCAACACGGTCCAAGTCGGCACCGGCAATGTCGAGAAACAGGTGCTGACCGCCGTGCACTCTGCCGTCGTCGCACCGCTGACGGCAAGCGCCTCACGCGGCCTCACCGCGCAGGCCCTCGCGCACAACATCGTTCAGTACTGCCAGACCACGAACACGCAGCTGCTCATTCTCGACGAGGCGGGGCGGCTCTGCCCGGAGGCCCTGGAAGCCCTGACGCTGGTGCTGCAGCTGGCCGGGGACGGGTCGGTGCCGCACTCGCTGACGATCGCCCTCGTCGGCATGGGGGCGTTGCCTCAACTCATCAAGCGAATCCCCCAGGTGCGCACTCGCACCGCTGCGACGATCTACTTTCGCCCCTACACGGCGAGCGATGCCTATCGGCTCCTGAGCCGCGTGCACCCCTTCTTCGCGCAACTCAACCTCGACACCAAGGAAGGGCAAGACGTGCTGACGTGGGTGCACCGCAAGTCGCACGGCTTGCCTCGGCTCATGATGCGAATCGTGGACGCTGCCGACACGGTGCTGACGAATCAGAACCAACCCTTCTCGCTAGTTGCCCTCAAGGCGGCCCTCTCACTCGACCAGGAAGACCAGCGGCGTCAGGATGAGGACATGGAGTCGGGGTACGCCACGTCGCCGATGTTGAGCCAGCCCGACCCGGAGGAGGAGGAGGTGACGGAGGAACGCGAGTCCACGCGTCGTCGCTCACCGAGGAAGGGGCGCCGTGCGGGGGGGAGTCGGTCATGACCAAGTCCCGCACCGCCACGGCGGACGTCACGCAACTGGTTGAGGCGCTCCAGGTGTTGCTCCTCGCCAATCGGCGCGCTCCGACCGTGACGCAGCTCCGCCACTACCTGGCAAGCGAGGACCTGGAACTTGCGGAGGACGTGGTGCGCGACGCGGTCACCTGCGGTGATGCGCGGCAAGTCGAGGTGGACGGCGTGGAGAGGCTCTGGCACAGGGGCGCGGTCAGCGTGCCTGATGGGGCCTCGAATCGGCAGGCCGTACTTGCGCTCGTCCGTCACGCAGTGGCGGTTCATGGCCGGGCGGTCCGCCACGCTGATGTGGACGCGGTGGCTGAGGCGGAGCGGGCTGATCGTGCGAGCACCGGCATACCGACTCGGGTCATGCTGACCCGAGGTCTCGCGAGCCTGGTTAACACAAAGGCTCTGGTGGTAGTCGGACAGGTGGCGGGGGGCTCGGGGGAGGCCGGAGGGCGGAACCTCATGCTTCCGCCAGACATGGTCGATAAGGTTGTTCAAAAGCCCGAGGCCCCGCTCACCTGGTACGACTACGTTGCCCAGGTCTTTCGGCGCCTATGGGCCGCCCGCATTGAGACGGCGCACAAAGAGGGTACATGCCCGGCAGCCATCAGCACCTGTGATGTGCGGGCGGCGCTGACGAATGACCGCGCAGAGAATGGTATTCCGGTGGTAACGACGCGTTGGGGCATTGCGCTCGATGATCCGCAGGTGGTCGTCAACGTGCTCGCCGCGTTGGCGCGGGGACGGAGTCCGCACATCAAGTCGGTGCCGGGGCGGCGCGCGCTCTGGATGCCGATCGACTGCGACGCGGAAATCGCGATTAACGACCTTGCGTCTGCCAAGAACATCGATCGCGCGGTCGAAGCGACCCGTCGCGCGATGCACCGGCTTGGGCAGCCGGCTGTAACCGCGGAGCATGTCGCGGCTGAGTGCGACTTGGACACCGCGTTGCGCGTGACGGGCAAGGAGACAGTGGCGCGCGTCCTTGGCGAAGCTGCGCGCGGTCAGCTGGGAGGCACCGCAGGAAAGCGCGTGCCCCGGCGTGTCCGTCACCTGATCCGGGTTGGGCGCCCGGGAGGGGCGGCCTACTACACCGCGCCCCGTACAGATAGGTATGACGACGACGTGCGTCGTGCCACGACGTTCGTTACCAGTCACGGGGTCATTGAACGCGCGATGGAGACGAACCTGATGGCGGAGTTCGTCGCTGCGAGCAAGGCGCGTTCACCCTTAATGGCCCTAGGGCGCATGCGGCTCATTGTCTCACGTGCTGATGCCATCACACCTGACCTGGTGGAGGCGCGCGCTTCGGCGACCCCGGAGCACGCGGCGTTCATCAGGGAATGCGACGAGTTGCTAGCGCTGACGGGAAAGGTGCGCGCGGATGCCATCGGCTGGGAGCGATTCCATGGAAGCGCCCCCGAGACGCCGGAAGGTGTCCGGTCGAACGGAGTGACGCTTTCCACAGAGGAACTTCGCGAACTGTTCGCGCCATTCTCCCCAATGGTGCGCAATCTCAAGCACACTTCGGAACTTGTGCCGCGATTTGCGCGCATGATTCGGCGTGTGAGGAATCCGGACTTTGTTGGGCGCCAACAACACGACAAGAGAATGGCGACCGAGTGGTGGTTTGATAGGACCGACGCCCTGTTGTACGGCGCCAAGCAATGGGGCGGCATCCGGGTGCGACTCAACGCGATCCTGGCGGAGACGGAACTGGGCCTATTGCGGGACGCCAGATTCGCGGTGGCCAGCTTGAAGGCCAACATGGCCGACGTGAGAATGCGCGCGATTGCCGCCCTCGCATTCCTGCAGCCGGCGAACTGTGGAGAGCTGATTGCCGACCACGCGAGAAACGACGCCGACCCCGGGGTGCGCGAGACCGCGCTGTGGGCGGCCGGGTTCGTCGGATGGCCGGGCGCGAATGAACTCCTGGTTGAAGCGGAACAGCGCGACGAACTGCCGCGCGTGCGCGCCGCGGCACGTTTGATGATTGCCGCCGGTGAGAGCTGGTGGTGGAAGTAGCGACTCGACGATCGCCGTACGCGCGGTCCCCTATCCTGCGAGCGCCCGGCCCCGCCAGTCACATGACCTGCGGGGCCGGATAACATCCGCGCTACCAAGACGGCCAGGATCTGGCCAGCCGCGGGTGCGTCAGTTATGGTTGTCCGGAAATCAACCAGGTGCGTCAGTTATGGCTGTCGGCTGCGTCACGTATGGTTGTCCGTGAGGCAGAGTGTAGTGCGCCACGTCCTGAACGCTCGGCGTAGTTGCAATTTCGCGCTAGGCGCAATGCTGTTCATTTAGCGATCTTTGGGTTATATTCTCGGTCCGACCACTCACCTCACGGGAGGGGCGATGGCAGGGACCGAGGCGGTACTTCCGGGCGGCCCGCGACTCACCGACGCCATCAGCTT
>JAJZRK010000071.1 GCA_021802745.1 bacterium | reverse complement strand
TCCTGCAGGTAGGTCTTGAACCTCCCCGCCAACCCCGCAAACGTCGGCGCCGCGTCGCTCATGCTGAGCCGCTTCCCCTTCCCCGATATCTGCCCCTGCGCCACGCGCCCGGCAGCGTACTGCACCAGCCCCACCGCCGTGGCGTAGCGCGGCGCCTGCACGCTGTCGGCCAGCCCGCCGAGGAACTCGCCCGGTAGCCCGATGCGCGCCCCGATGCCGAACACCTCGCTCGCCAGTTCCGCCATCCCGGGCATCGCCCCCACGCCGCCGGTCACCACCACGCCAGCCGCGAGCCGCTTCAGGAAGCCGGCATCTTCGATGTCCCGCACCGCCAGCTCGTAGATCTCGCTCGTGCGCTGGTGGATGATGTGCGCCAGCAGTTCGCGCGGGATCTGGCGGTCGCCCTGCGCCACCGTGCTCGGCAGGCGAATGATCTCGCCGTGCTGCACCATGGGCTCGTACGCACAGCCATAGGCTTCCTTGAGTCGCTCGGCGTCGGTCTGCGTCACGCCCAGCCCGTGCACGATGTCGCTCGACACGTTGTTGCCGCCGTACCCGATGGTGCCGAGGTGCCGGATCTTCCCTTCGTGGAAGACCGCGAGGTCGGTGGTGCCCGCGCCAACCTCGACGAGCGCCACGCCCAGTTCCTTTTCGTCCTCGGTCAGCACGCTCAGCGCCGCCGCCAGCGGCTCGAGCACGAGTTCCTGCACCCGGTACCCCGCCCGCTCGACGCTCTTTCGCAGGTTCATCGCTGGCGATGACCCGATCGTCACGAGGTACATCTCGGTCTCGAGCCGCGTCCCGATCATCCCGATGGGATCGCGGATGCCGAGGTTCTTGTCCACCGTGTATTCCTGCGGAATCGCGTGAATCAGCTCGCGGTCCTGCGCGATGGGCTGCGCGCGGGCCACGGCATTGGCGCGCTCGACGTCGCTGCGCGAGATCTCGGCGCCGGTGACGCTCGCGATCCCCTTGCTCGTCACCGCTTGCACATGCTCGCCGGCGATGCCGCAGAAGACGCTCTCCACCTTCGCCCCCGCCATCTGCTCGGCGTCGGCGAGCGCCTTGTTGATGCAGCGCGTCGTTTCCTCGATGTCGGCCACCACGCCGCGACGCATGCCGGTGGTGCGCGCCTGGCCGACGCCGAGGATGTTGACCGTGGGATGCTTGGGCAGGTCGCCCACGACTTCCGCAATGATCGCGGTGGTCTTGGCCGAGCCGATGTCGAGTCCGGCGACGAGGCGGTCGAGGTTCATGGGAGTCTGGCGATGACCTGGTCACGGTAGCGCAAGTCGAGCTCGACCGCGCGGCGCCCACGGCGCGCGAGGTCGCGTTCGACCGGCAGGATGTCCGACAGGCGCGCCGCGGTGAGGTCGCGGGCGCCGAGTACGTTGAGTGAGTCCACCTGCAGCGACAGTTCGCCGCGCGGCAGGCGGCGCACGTCGCTGATGCGGGCGTACAGCTGCGGTATGGCGTCGCGCACGTCGCCGAGCAGCCGCAGCGCCGCCACGTCGCGCGTCGGCACGACGGGGAGATCGAGATCCACGGCGGTCGGGTCAATCGGCAGCGGACGACCCGACGCGTCGTACGGCGTCAGCCCCGCCCCGCCCGCCACGAACGCCACCGGCGGCACTTCGGTGATGTGCACCACCAGCGTTCCGGGCAGCCGCCGCGAAATGCGCACCTCGCGCACCTGCGGTTGCGTCGCGATTCGCCGTTCCCAGACATCCGCGTCGTCCCAGATGGACGCCGCGGTGTCCACCTTCATCCGCGATACGATCTCATCGGGAGCGATGTAACGCGCCCCCTCGATTTCCACCTTGCGGGCGCGGAAGAAGGCCATGTGGCGGGCCCCTTCGCGCACGGCGAACGGCAGGACGACTACCGCCAGCGCCCCTGAGATGAGCAGGGCGCGCCGCGCATACACGCGGAACCGCGAGGGCGTCGGGGCGGGTTTGTCCATGACATCTATAGACGAGCCGGGCAGGCTCGCGGAAACAGACGGCAACTTCTACCAGAAAGGGCGAAGGGCGCGAAGGGCGCGAAGGCGAGCGGTCAGTAGGGGCGTGCCCCGCCACTCTACCGTGCCCCCTTCGTGGCCCTTCGTGCCCCTTCACACTTCGTGGTATCAGTTCCCGACCTTACCGAGACAACAACTGCTCGAGTTCCGGGCCAGTCCTGGCAATGTCCCCCGCCCCGATGGTGATCACCACGTCGCCCGCCTGGACGAACCGCGCCATCGCCTCGGCCGCCTCGCTGCGCGGACCCATCCAGGTAGGCGCATGCCCCGCCATCGCCGCGTGGTCCGCGATCAGCTGCGACGTCACCCCCGGCATCGGCTGTTCGCGCGCCGGGTAGATGTCGCAGAGGAAGAGCGCGTCGGCGGCCGCAAGCGCCTCGCCGAACTCGCGCGCGAAGTCGCGCGTCCGGCTGAACAGGTGCGGCTGGAAGCAGGCCACCAGGCGGCGCCCGGCAAAGGCCTCGCGCGCCGCGGCCAGCGTGGCACGAATCTCCGTGGGATGATGCGCATAGTCGTCAATGAGCTCCACGCCCCGCACGGAACCCAGGCGCTGGAACCGACGCTCGGCGCCGGCAAGCGTCGCCAGCCCCGGCGCCATCTGCGCGACCTTGAGCCCATAGGTGCCAATGCCAACCGCGAGTGCCGCCAGCGCGTTGCGCACGTTGTGCTCGCCGGGAAGCGCGAGCACCACGTCGCCGAGCGGCTTTCCGTCGAACTCGACGTCGAAGGCCGTGCCGCCGTCCACCGCGCGCAGGTTCACGGCGCGCAGCCGCGCATCGGGGCTGGTGATCCCGTAGCGGATGACCTCGGCCGTTGCCGGTGTCGGCAGCGCATTGGCCCCCGGGTCGTCGGCGCAGAGCACGACCCATCGCGCCCGCCCCACGAACTCGGCGAAGGTGCGCATGATGTCGTCGAGGTCGGCGTAGATGTCGAGATGATCGGCCTCGACATTCGTCACGACGGCCACCTGCGGCCACAGCGCGAGGAACGAGCGGTCGTACTCGTCGGCCTCGACGACGAACGCCGTCTCGCCGCCGTACTTGAGGTTGCCGCCCCACGCCGTCACGCGGGCGCCGACGACGCCCGTCGGCGAGAGCCCCGCCGCCGCAAGCACCTCGGTGGTCATCACCGTCGTAGTGCTCTTGCCGTGCGTGCCGGCGATGCCGATGAGCGTGCCGCCCGCGCAGCACTCGGCCAGCGCCTCGGCGCGCCGCACCAGCGGCACGCCGAGTTCGCGCGCGCGAACCAGCTCCGGATGCTCCCTGGGCATCGCGCTCGTGTAGACCGCCGCGCGCACACCGGCCAGGTGCGCCGGGTCGTGCCCCTGCTGCACGCGCACGCCCACCTGTTCGAGGTCGCCGGCGCCCGAAGCATTCTGGTCACACCCCGTGACGCGCATCCCGCGGCGCACCAGCAGTTCAGCGAGCGCGCTCATGCCCGCACCGGCCACACCGATGAAGTGAACGGGACGTTTGTCCGTGCGGTCAATGAGGGCCATGGGCTATCGCGCCTCGGGCGGTGGGCCGAGCAGTAGCGTGATGCGGTGCGCAATCTCCTCCGCCGCGCGCGGCCGGCCGCGCGCGCGCGCGGCATCGGACATCGCGCGCAGCCGCGAAGGATCGTTGAGCAACCCGCGCACGGCGGCATCGAGCCGTTCCGCCGTCAGCTCGGCCTGCGGCAGGTGCATCGCGGCGCCTGCGCGCGCCAGGACCTCGGCGTTCTTCGCCTGATGGTCGGCGGCCGACGAGGGCAGCGGCACGATGATCATGGGCAGGCCCCACGCCGCGAGCTCGCTGGTGCTCATCATCCCGCCGCGGGCGAGTGCGACGTCCGCGGCCGCGTACGCCTCGGCGATGGGGTCGAGATACGGGACGATGCGAACGTCGGGGCGGTCATGCTGGTGCAGCGCGTCGTACTGCGCCTTCCCCGTGGCCCAGATGACGCAGAGGTCCTGTGGAATGCCCGCATCCAGCCACGCCGCCATCACCCGGTTGAGCGCCCGGGCGCCCTGGCTTCCACCAAAGACGAGCAGCACGCGAGCGCTTGCCGGAAAGCCCCAGCGTTCACGGGCCATCCGTCCATCCGGATGAATGTCGGGCGGCGGCGCGATGGGGTTGCCGGTATCCAGATACTGGCAACGCCCCTGCGGCAGCGACTGCGCCGCCTCCGGGAAGCCGAGGTACGCCTCGGTCGTGAAGCGCGCGCTCAGGCGCGCCGTGATGCCAGGGTAGGCGTCCCCCATGTGCTGCACCACCGGCACGCCGCGCCGCCAGCCGAACAACATCGTCAATCCCGACGCGTACCCGCCGGTGCCGACGACCATGCGAGGCGGCGCCTCACGCCAAAGCCGTCCGAGCGCGCGCCACGCGCCGAGGGCGCCGCGCAGCGTGCGCCAGTTCTTCCAGACCTGCGGCCGGTAGAGCGGATGCAGGTCGAGCAGTGTGTGCGAAAATTCCGTGGCAGGAAGAACGTCGCGCTCGATGCCGCGCCGGGCGCCGATGAAGTGCGGCCGCACATCGGGACGCTCGCGCACGAGGGCGCGCGCGATGGCGAGCGCAGGATACAGATGCCCGCCCGTGCCGCCGCCGGCAAACCAGACGCGGGTCACCCCGCCATCCCCGGCGCGGCCCGCATGGGGTCGGTGGCCGCCTCGCCGTACACCCGCTCCTTTGCGCTGCCGATGTTCACGAGGATGCCCGTCATCAGCAGCGAGAGCAGCAGGTTGGAGCGGCCGTACGAGATGAACGGCAGCGTCAGCCCCGTGGTGGGAAGCAGACCGATGGCGACACCGAGATGCAGGTACGCCGTCGTTACCATCGTAAACGTCACGCCGATGGCCAGCAGGCGCTGGAACGGCGTCCGCGCCTGTGCCGCGATGCGAAAGCCGAGCCAGCAGTACGCGGCGAAGAGCAGCGTCACGCCGGTGAGGCCAATGAAGCCCCACTCCTCGCCGATGTTGCCGCCGATGAAATCATTGTACGGCAGCGGGAGGAAGCCGTACTGCTGGCGTCCCTCGCCGTATCCGACGCCGAACAGTCCGCCGGAGCCCACCGCAATGAGCGACTGTTGCAGCTGGAAGTTGACCTCGCGATGCACGGCCCCGGCTTCGGTGAAGCCGAGCAGTCGCTCGAGCACGTACTGCAGCCGCTGCACCTGGCTCCACAGCACGGGCACGGAGATGAGGCCGAGAAACACGAAGTGGCCGACGCGCACGCCCCCGGCAAACAGGATGACGCCCATCAGCAGCACGTAGTAGACGGCCACCGACAGGTCGGGTTCAAGCGCGGCGAGCACGGCGAGCGCGCCGACCACGAGCAGGATGGGGAGCAGTCCCTTGGTGAGCCGCCGCAGCTGATCCGCCTTCTTGACCGTCAGCATGGCCGTCCAGACGATGACGGCAAGCTTGGCGTACTCTGACGGCTGGATGGAGCCGCCGAACAGGAACCGGCGCGAGCCGTGAATCGGCGGCGCGATGCTGCGCGTGAACGGCAGGACGCACAACGCCATGAGGACGAGCGCGCCGAGCATCAGCGGCCACGCGACGCCGCGCCACCATTCGGCGTCCTGCTTGGCCGCCAGCATGAACAGCACGGTGCCCACCCCGATGCCGGCGAGCTGGCGCGTGAGAAAGTGCGTGCTCGCGAAGCCCGACTGGAGGGCGAGCATCGCGCTCGCGCTGTACAGCGTGGCGAGGCCGAAGGCCAGCAGCGCGGCCGTGCACATGATGAGCGCTCGCGCCTCGACGCTCGTGCGCCAGCGCTCGCGGGATGCGCTCGCCGACGGGGCGCGCGACGTGGCGGCCGCGCTCACGCGTCCGCCCGCGCCAGCTGGCGGAACGCGTCGCCGCGCGCCTCATAGTTGGTGAACATGTCGAAACTCGAACAGGCAGGGGCAAGCAACACCGCGTCGCCCGGCGAGGCCGCCGCGCGCGCGCGCTGCATGACGTCCTCAAAGGACGATCCGCCCCGTTCGATGGGCACGTGCCCCTGCAAGTCGCCCACAATCAGCGGTTCAGCCTCGCCGTACGCGATCACCAGCTTCGCGTGCGCCTTCAGCGGCGCGAGCAGGGCCGTGTACGGCTCGCCCTTGTGCTTGCCGCCGAGCAGCACCACCGTCGGCCGGTCCATGGCCTCGAGGGCCACGCGCGCCGACGACACGTTGGTCGCCTTCGAGTCGTTGATCCACCGCACGCCGCGCCCCTCGGCCACCACCTCGAGGCGATGCGGCAGGCCGCGGAACCCCTGCACCGCGGCGGCGAGCGCGGCGCGCGCGCTGTCGGCCTGGTGCGCCGGATCGGCCACCATGACGGCGAGCAGGGCGGCGAGAACGTTCTCCACGTTGTGCCACCCGAGCAGCGGCAGCGCGTGCCGCCAGATGAGCGGCTCCTTGAAGAGCATCAGCGCATCGCGCGCGCCGTCGTAGTGCGCCGCGGCAAAGGTATCGAGCCGCGAGAAGGCCCAGCGGGTGCCGGGATGCCCCATGCCGAGTGCGCGGGCCAGCGGATCGTCGGCGTTCACGACCCAGCGTGACGCCGGCGTGGCATTGCGGTACAGCAAGGCCTTGTCGGCGTAGTACTGCTGCACCGTCGCGTAGCGGTCGAGGTGGTCGGGGCTCAGGTTCGTCAGCACGCCGACGGCCGGGCGCAGGCTCGGCGTGTCGTGCAACTGGAACGACGAGACCTCGAGCGCAATCCAGTCGGGACGCTCGCCCGACAGGGCGACGTCGCTCAGCGCGCGCCCGATGTTGCCGGCGGCCACGGCGCGGTAGCCGAGCGCCTGCAACAGGAGCGCCGCCAGCGCCGTCACCGTGCTCTTGCCGTTCGTCCCCGTGATGGCGATGTACGGCACGCCGCGCAGCGCATGCAGCGCCACCTCGACCTCGCCCACCACCGGGACGCCGGCGTCGCGCGCGGCGGCGAGCGGCGGCGCCAGCGGCGGCACGCCCGGGCTCGCCACCACCAGGGCCGCGGCTCGAATGCGCGCGAGATCGTGCGCCCCAGCATCGGCGGCAATGCCTTCGGACCGCAGTGCCGCGGCGGCCTGCGCCACGGCGTCACCGCCGCCCGCGTCGGAGGCGTACACACGCCCCCCTTCACGCGCGAGGAGCCGGGCGACAGCGATGCCGCTGCGGCCCAGCCCAATGACCGCGATCTCGCCGCGGGTCAGCACCTGTTCGATCACCGCAGCTTCAGCGTGCTCAGCGCCAGGAAGGCGCACAGGATGCCCAGGATCCAGAATCGCACCACCACCTGGGTCTCCGGCCACCCCGACAGCTCGAAGTGATGGTGGATGGGCGCTCGCTTGAAGACGCGGTTGGCCCGCGCAAACTCCACGCCATAGCGGCGCTTGCGCCACTTGAACATCGAGCGCTGCAGGATGACCGACGTCGTTTCGGCGACAAACACGCCGCCGATGATGAGCACGAGGAATTCGCTCTTCAGCAGGATCGCCACCGCGCTGAGCGCGCCACCCAGTGAGAGCGACCCCGTATCGCCCATGAACACCTGCGCCGGAAAGCAGTTGTACCAGAGAAAGCCGACGCACGCGCCGAAGACTGCCGAGCAGAAGACGGTCAGCTCGCCCGAACCGCGCAGGTAGAAGACCAGCAGCGCCTGCGAGGTGTCGTAGCGTCCCATCACGTAGGCGAAGATGGCGAGCGTGGCCATCGCGATGGCCATCAGCCCGGCGGCAAGACCGTCGAGTCCGTCGGTGAGGTTCACGGCGTTGCTCGTCCCTGTCATCACGAACGTGACGAACGCCACGTACAGCAGGCCGAAGGTCGGGACGATGAGCAGGTACTTGTAGAACGGGAGCGTGGTGGACGCGCCGGGCAGGCTGCTGATCGGGAACTGCCACAGGTACAGGCCGAGCGCCAGGCCGATGGTCACCTGCCCCGCCAGTTTCCAGCGCTCCACGAGCCCGGTGTTCTCCTTCCCCTCGCGCTTCTGCTTGAGCTTCAGGTAGTCGTCGAGAAAACCGATGCCGCCCATCCACAGCGTGACGAGAAGCGCGATCCAGACGTACTTGTTGTTCAGGCGCATCCACAACAGGGTCGGGATCAGCGTCGCCGTGAGGATGATCAGCCCGCCCATCGTCGGCGTCGTTCCCTTGCCGGCGTGCGAGTCGGGCGTCCCTTCGCGCACCACCTGGTGCAGGGCCATGTGCTTCAGGCGGTCAATGATCATCGGCCCGAAGATGAACGACACGAGCAGCGCCGTGACCGCCGCTCCCGCCGCGCGGACGGAGATGTAGCGGAAGATGTTCAGCGGCCCGATGTGGTCGCGCAGGGGGTACAGCAGCTCGTAGAGCATCAGGCGGTGGGCGCAGCCCAGGCTTGGAGAAGGGGAAGCAGGCGCTCCAGCCGGACACCGCGCGAGGCCTTGAGCAGGATCGCGGCGTCCGGTTGCAGCCTCTGCTGGAGGACGGGCCACAGGTCGTCCACGTCACCGCCGGTGACGACGCGCGCATCCCCCGCCCCCTCCGCGTCGAGCGCCGCCTGGAACGCGCCGATGCCGGCCACGAGGTCGGCGCCGCTCTCGAGCGCAACGCGGGCGATGTCGCGGTGCAGCTGCGCGGCCGTCGGGCCGAGTTCGCGCATGGTGCCCAGCACCGCCACGCGCTGCCGACCCGCGCCCACGGCGGCGAGGAGTTCGATGGCGGCCCGCATCGAGCCGGGGTTGGCGTTGTACGCGTCGTTGATCAGCAGCGCGCGGCCCAGCGGCGCCACCGCCGATCGCATGGAAGGCTGCGGCAGCGCGGCGAGGGCGCGCGCCACGTCGGCCATGGCGATGCCGCTCTCGCGGGCGACGGCGACGGCGAGCATGGCATTGCGAAGGTTGTGCACGCCGCGCAGGGGCACCTCGACGCGCACACCCTCGAACTCAAGCCACCCGCTCCCGTCGGCGTGGAGTCCGTGCCCGCTTGCCGACACGTCCCCGCCCTCCAGGCCCGTGGTGATCACGCGCCGCGCCCGCCGGCGCGCCTCGGCCACGAGCAGCGTTTCGCCGGCCGGAACCACGGCGAGCTCCACGCCGTCGAGCAGCGCCGCCTCTTCGGCGAGCACGCCCGCCAGGTCGTCGAATCCCTCGAGATGCTCCTCCTGCACGCAGGTGATCACGGCGACGTCGGGCGCAACGATGGCGCGCAGCCGCGGAATCTCGCCGGGCATGTTCGTGCCCACCTCGACCACCGCGCATTCGGCGCCCGGCGGCAGCGACAGCAACGTCAGCGGCGTCCCCACCTGATTGTTGAGGTTGCCGGTGGTGGCGTGCACGGCAAAGCGTGCGCCGAGCGCGGCCTTGAGCAGTTCCTTCGTCGAGGTCTTGCCGTTCGAGCCGCCGACGGCCACCACTGGCAGCGTCCACGCCGCGCGGTAGAAGTGCGCCAGCGCGCCGAGCGCGTGCAGGGTGTCGTCCACCACGAACGCGGGCACGCCGAGCCCGGCCGCGCGCGGAGCATCGCGCACCACGACGGCCGCAGCGCCGGCGGTCACTGCCTCGCGCAGGTAGTCGTGCGCGTCGAAGCGCTCGCCGGCGAGCGCGACGAACAGGTCGCCGGGCTGGAGGGTGCGCGTGTCGGTGGCCACGGCGCGCAGCGCGCGGTCGGTGCCGCCGAACGGGGCGAGGCCCAGCGCCTGCGCCACCCGCCGGAGCGTCCAGAACTCATGCTGCATGCGCTATTCCGCCCCGAGCAGGCCACGCACGATGGCCGCCTCGTCGAAGGGATACGACGTCGTGCCGCGAATCTGATACGTCTCGTGCCCCTTGCCGGCGAGCAGCACGACATCGCGCGCCGCATCGGCCATCGCAATGGCAGTCGCAATGGCCGTGCGGCGGTCCTCGATGCGCTCATAGCTGCCTGGCGGCAGGGCCGCGCAGATGTCGTCGAGGATCCGTTCGGGATCCTCCGTGCGCGGATTGTCGCTCGTCACGACCACGGCGTCGGCCAACTGATGCGCAATCGTGGCCATCATCGGGCGCTTCCCCTTGTCGCGATCGCCGCCGCAGCCGAAGAGCACGATCAGCCGCCCCGACGTGAATGGCCGCAGGGCGCGCAACGCGCGCTCGAGCGCGTCGGGCGTGTGCGCGTAGTCGCGCAGCACGGTGGGGTGCTCGCTGAGGATCTCCAGCCGGCCCGGCACCTGCGGCAGCGAGGCGAGCCGCGAGGCCACCGATGGGATGTCGAGGCCGACGGCCACGGCGGCAGCGGCCGCGCCCAGCGCGTTGGCCACGTTGAAGTCGCCGATGAGCGGCAGCGACACGTCGGCGCGCACGCCGCGCCGGGCCAGCGTCCAGCGGCTGCCGCGCGGATGGAAGGTCACCTGCTCGGCGCGCACGTCGGCGAACGGCGCGTCGACGCCGAACGTCAGGCGGCGGGAGACGCCGGGGAGGCCGTTCCATGCCGCGTCATCCGCATTGGTCACCAGCACCCCGTCGACCGCGAGGTAGCTCGCGAGGATGGCCTTGGCCGCGAAGTACGCGTCGAACGTGCCGTGATAGTCAAGGTGATCGCGGGTGAGGTTGGTGAAGACCGCCGCGGCAAACCGCAGCCCTTCGATGCGTCCCTGGTCGAGGGCGTGCGACGACGCCTCCATGGCCACCGAGCGCACGCCAGCGTCCACGAGTGCGCGCAGCAGGCGCTGCAGCTCGATGGGTCCGGGCGTGGTGAGCCCGCCCCCGCCGGGGAGCGGCTCGCCCGCGCTGCCGACCACCACGCCCAGCGTGCCGATGCTCGCGGCGCGCGCACCGGGCGCGTCGAGCAGGTGCCGCAGCATACCGACCGTCGTGGTCTTGCCGTTCGTGCCCGTCACGCCGACGAGGCGCAGAAACGACGCCGGCTCGGCGTAATACGCGGCCGCGGCGACGGCGGCCGCGCGGCGGCCGTCGCGCACGACGAGGCTCGGCAGGTCGGTCGCGCTCTCGTCCTCGACAATCGCGAGCGTCGCCCCCGCCTGCTCGGCCGCGGCGAGGTAGGTGTGGCCGTCGCGCTGCGTGCCGCGGACGGCGACAAACGCCGCGCCGCGCTCGACGGCGCGCGAATCGTCGGTGATCCCGCTGATGCGCGCCGGCAGTTCGCGGCGGCGCGCCGCCAGCAGGCCCGCATCGGCGAGGGCCTGCGCGATCTGCGCCACCGAGACGCTGCGGCTCACGGCGCCGCCGTGGTGACCGTGACCCGGCTCCCCGACGACGCCACGGCGCCGGCGGCGGGCCATTGCGACGACGATGCGCCGCGGGCGAAGACCACCCGGAATCCGGCCCGGTGCAGCGCCCGCGCCGCGGCGCGGCGCGAGAGCCCCTGCACCGCCGGCACGGCGCGCGGCCCCGCCACGATGCGAGAGGGACGCGGCGACTGCCCGAGCGACACCTCGTACGGCACGCTCCCCGCGCTCTCCGTGACGACCACGGTATCGTCCGCGATGTCGCGCACCGGCTCGTCGGCGGGCGGTGCCGCCGCCAGGCGCTGCGGCGCGCTGGCCAGTCCGCCCCGGTCGAGCGCGGCGTCGCGCGCCGCGATGGCCGCCTCGAGCACCGTCTTGCTCACCGGGGCGGCCGCCTTGCCGCCGTAGATGGATTTGCGCGGGCTGTCGAGCTTCACGAGGATCACGATCTGCGGGTCGTCGGCCGGAAACATGCCCACGAAGCTCGCCGTGTACTCGCCCTTCACATAGCGCTTGTTGCGCGCCACCTGCGCCGTTCCCGTCTTCCCGGCCACCTCGAAGGTCGCGAGCGAGGTGCCGGCCGCGGTGCCGTTCTCGGTGACGCCCTTGAGGAGGGTGCGCATCGTCCGCGCCGTCTCCGGCGTCATCAGCCGCCGCACTACCCGTCGGTCGTGGTGGTAGACCACGCGGCCGTCGGGCGAGCGCACTTCACGCACCAGTGCCGGCTGAAGCAATTCGCCGCCGTTGGCGATGGCGGCGTACGCCGTCGCGAGCTGCAGCGGCGTCACCAGCATTTCGTACCCCATCGCCAGCGAGGCCGCCGTCTGCCTTGACCAGTGGGCCGGCGTCGCCAGGCGCCCCGGCGACTCGGACGGATACGTGGTGCCGGTCGGCGCACCGAAGCCGGCATCGCGCAGCAGTTCGTACTGCTCGCGCGGGGTGAGGCGCTGCGCGAACTCGATGATCCCGATGTTGCTCGAGTAGCGAATCACGTCGGCCAGGCTGAACGAGGCCCCCTTGTGGTCGTCCTCGATGATGCGCCCGTTCAGGTCCCACCTGCCGTTGTGGCCGTCCACGACTTCGTCCACCCGGGCGCGCCCGTGCTCGAGCAGCCACGCCGCGATGAACGGCTTCAGCGTCGAACCCGGCTCGTAGGGTTCGGTGAGCGCGGTGGCTGCGGTGGAGCGCGGGTCGGCGCGCCGGCTGGCCAGCGCGCGTACCTCGCCCGAGCGCGCGTCGAGCACGACGATGTCGCCGCCGGCCGCGCCCTGCGCCTGCACCGCGTCGGTGAGCGCGCGTTCGGCGATGTCCTGAAGCCCGGCGTTGATGGTCAGTGTGACGCTGTGCCCGGGGAGCGCCGCATCGCCGTCCACCGACGGCGACGCGAAGAGCCGCCCCCGGCTGTCGCGCAGCAGCGCCTCGTTGCCGGCCTCGCCGCGCAGCAGCGCATTCAGCGCCAGCTCCACGCCGTCCACTGGCGCGCCGCCGTCGGCGGTGCGGCCGATGATGCGGCGCAATCCCTCCGATGGCGGCAGCACCCGGTTCAGCACGGGCTCCGGATGCACGCCGCGCGTCGCGGTGATCATCGCGACATCGGTGGGAAGAAAGAGCCCCGGCACCTCCACCCACTTGTTCGTGGAGTCGGTCGAGCGCCGCACCCACTCCTCGGCGATGCCGGCGCGGCGCATGAGCGCCGCCAGCTGGACCGGGGCGCGCACTTCGCGCGGCGCGACGCGCAGGTGCACCATCTCGCGGCTCTCCACGAGCACGTCGCCGCTGGCATCGCGAATGACGCCCCGCGGCTCGGGAAGCGGCGCCGCCGCCACCTGCTGGTCGCGCGCCCGTGCCCGCCAGCGGTCGCCGTCGAGCAGCTGTACCTGGGCGGCACGCCCGATGACCGCCAGCGCAAACAGCGCGAGCGCCCCGTGGATCAGCCGCGGGCGGTTATCGAGCAGCGACACGGGGCGAACGGCGCAAGGTGACCACCAGGCTGTCGCCGGGAATGCGCATGTGCAGCCGCTCCTCGGCGACGCGCCCGAGCTGCTCCATGCTCGTCGCGGTCCGGATGTCGCCGTCGAGCTTCGCCCGCTGCGCGGCCAGCGCCGACCGGCGCATCTCCAGCTGCTCGATGACCCGCGCGCGCGTCACGCCCAGGCTGCGCCGCCAGATGACGCCGGTGGCGAGCACGACGAAACCGGCCAGCGACAGGAAGACCACCGTGCGTCCACGCATCTCAGTCCTCCCGGCGGAAGGCGCGCAGGTGCGCGCTGCGGGCGCGCACGTTGTGCGCCACCTCCGCATCGGTGGCCGTGATCGGCTTGCGGGTCAGCAGAGTGCCCAAGGGGCGGCCTCGACAGGTGCAGAACGGTTGCTTCGGCGGACAGACACACGACGACGCCCACTCGCGAAAGGCCAGCTTCACGCGCCGGTCCTCCCCCGAGTGATAGGCGATCACTGCGAGGACGCCCTGCGAAGCGAGTCGGTCACGCAGGGCCGGCAGGGCGCGCTCGAGCCCCGCGAGTTCGTCATTCACGGCGATGCGCACCGCCTGGAAGAGGCGCGCAAAGTCCCCCGGCCCGCTGCGCGGGCCGAGCACCGCACGGATGGCGCCCACGAGGTCGTCGCTGACCGCAAACGGACGGCGCTCGCGCCGGCGGACGACCTCATCCGCCAAGCGCCGCCCCTTCGGTTCATCGCCGTAGTCCTTGAACGCGGACGCCAGATCCGCGTGCTCGGCGTGGTTCAGGAAATCCGCCGCGGAGTGCCAGGGCGACTGGCTGACGGTGGACGGCAGACGGTGGACGGCAAAACCGTCTGCCGTCTGCCGTCCACCGACTACCGTCTCTGCCCCCCCACGCCAATCCATCGCCCCCCCCAACCCCCCCCCCCTCCCCAACCACAACCCGCACCCCCGCGCCTCCAACTGGCGCGCCCAAACAGCAAGGGACAGACGGCAGGCG
>JAJZRK010000369.1 GCA_021802745.1 bacterium | reverse complement strand
AAGCAGAGCCGGCACCCGCCCGTAGCACAACGCCGCCAGTCGATGTTGGCGTGGACTGGATGCGTCGCCACGACATGGACGACCGCCCCGAGCTGGCGATCACCCTCGGCCGTCGTCTGCTGCGGCGCGCGCCAACGGACGCGCGAGTGCGTGCGTGGTACATCGCCAGTCTCGACCAGGCGCGCCGATTCGACGAACTCTGGGCGTTTGCGCGCCGCTGCGACGCGCGACCGGCGGATCCGTGGAAGAAGATCGAGTGCGCGTACGCGCTGGCAACGAGAAGCCATGGATGGCGTGCAGGCCTCGACACGGCCGATGTCGATCTGCGTGCCGCAGCGGAACAGCGACCTGGAGACGCGGGACTCCTGCTGCTGGCCACCCGGCTGATGCTGCGGCGGGTGGAGTTCTCCACCCATCAGTACGCGCCGCTGGTTGCGTTTCTCGATCGCGCGGCGCAGCAGACGGGCGGGGATTACGACATCCGTGCGTGGCGCGCGGCCGTGCGCTTCGATGCGGCCGCCGTGGCCCCAGGCGACACCGCGGCCCAGCGGGCGGCGCTGAACGACCTCGCCGCCCTCCGGCGTCAGCAACCGGATCGCGTGCTTGCCTATCGGCTGGCGGTCGATCGCCTGACGCGCCAATCGTCAGCCGAGGCGTTGCCGTTGACGCGTGCGGCGATTGCGCTGCAACCGGGTGCCGTCTCGCTGCGCACGACCTACTGGACGCTGCTGTTGCGCGCGCCAGGCGTGGAACCAGCCGCACGGCGCGCCGCGGTGGCCGCCGACATCGCGTCGTGGTTGCCGGAGGCGGACAGCAGCGCGGCGGCGCTCCTCGCCGCCAGCCGGCAGTGGCGCACCCTGAAGCGCGACTCGCTCGCGTCCGTCGCCGAGGACCGCCTGCTCGCGCGTACCCCGGTGTCGCCGGAGGCCGACGACGTGCTGTTGAGTCGCGCGAAGGCCTGGGGCGATTCTCTTGATCGCGTGAGCGATTCTACAAGCGCGCTGCCTCAGGCGGACACGATTCGGTTGCGTGCCGCCTCTCGGCGAGCGCTCGATCGATTGGTGTTCGAACATAAGTTCTCCTCGTCGATGACGCGCGGCTTCGCTGCCTCCTTGCTGCTCAATCTCGTGCGCGCCGACTCCTCATACCCGAGGACAAGACTGCTAGCCGTCGCACGCATCGTGCACGACGCACCGGTCATGCAGACCTACGCGACGCACGCCATCCCAGCGGTTGTGCTCGCCGAGCGGCGCATTGCGCTCACTGAGGCAGAACGGTGGACGCGCGAGGGGGAGCGAACGTACTGGCGCGAACTTGATGACATGCGATCGCTTTACCCGACGCTTGGCGAGCGCATGGCGGCGCTCGAGCGCTGGCACGCGGTGTTCCTCGTCGCGCGTGCCGTGGTGCAAATCGCGGCGGGACGCTACGCCGACGCCGATACGACCATTGATCGGGCGCTCGCCATGCGGCCGGGTGATCCGGGCGCGCTCGCTCAGCTAGGGCGGTTGCGTCTGCTCCAACACCGCCCCGACGATGCCGAACTCGCATTCGTGCAGGCGCTCGACGAGCACGATGTGCTCGGCGCGAATCACAGCCGGCGCGAACTCGAGCGGCTCTATACCTCGCGGCGCGGCTCGCGTGACGGATGGGAGGTGTACCTCGGTGACGTCCGTCGTCGTGACGCGGAGTCCAGGCGCGTCAGGATTCTTGCGTCGGAGCTGGCAAGCCCTGTGAAGCCGCCGTCGTTCTCACTGACCGCGCTCGACGGACGCGTGCTGACGAGCGAGCGCCTGCGTGGCAAGATCGTCGTCGTGAACTTCTGGGGCACGTGGTGCGGTCCCTGCGTGGGTGAGCTGCCCGCCCTGCAGCAGCTCTACGACAAGTATCGTTCCGACAGTTCAGTGGCCGTCGTCACGATTGCGAAGGATGCGCTCGCGGACCTGCAGCCGTGGATGGCAGCCAAGCAGTACACATTCCCCACGCTGCTTGACGAGGGCTACAGCGCACAGGCGTCCATCGACGTGTGGCCGACCACTTGGCTGCTTGACCGGGAGGGGAAGGTGCGGTACCGGCTCCGCTCAACGCCCGCTCAACTCGTCGAGGAATGGTCGTGGGCCATCGAGGCTGTCCGAGGCGGAGGCGGTCCCCCATAGGTCATCCACCGTCTCCCCCGTTATCTTCCCCGCTACGGCACTCGCGCCGCGCCACCGGGTATACGCTGCACAAGTGATGCGTCTCCTCATTCCGTTCGCGTTCGTAATCGGTGGTCTCGCGACGCCCTCGTGCGCGCGGCTCGTAGCGCAGGGGACGGGCGCCCCGTCCGCGCCCGCGGGCGCGCCGCGCATCCAACCGCCCACGGGAGCTGCGCGCGCGGAGCGGATCTTTGGCACGTCGCGCACGAGCGCCGACTCACTCAGCGTGAAGCCGCCGGTTACGCCGCGCCGCGCCTTTCTGTACTCGCTCGCCATTCCGGGCGCGGGGCAGGCGTCGCTCGGACGCCACTTCTGGGGCGGCGCATTCTTCCTCGCCGAGGGACTCTCGCTGGCGCTCGTCTATCGCAGCGCGGAAGACCTGCGA
>JAJZRK010000070.1 GCA_021802745.1 bacterium | reverse complement strand
TCGTCAATGCCGCGGTTCTGCGCCTCGACCCCGCTCGCCTTGATGTTCGGGTAGTGCCGCTGGCTGTCGTAGCACTCCTCGAACTTGTCCGCGTCGAGCCCGAGGTCTGCCGCATAACCCTTCATCTTCTTGTCCGGGTTCGACGTCGCCTGGGTGTTCCACAGGTCCTGCGTGTAGAACAGCCGGTCGTGCATCTCCCAGAACTTCCCCTGCTCGTTGGCGCAGTAGGCGGCGTTGGAGGCCGACCACGTGTTCTGGTGCATGGGAAGCGGGAAGACGTAGAACCGCACGGCGACCTGTCCGGTGTTCACGAGGCGCGCGCGGATGTCGGGCTCCGTGAGCATTGCGAACTGCGCGCAGGCCGGACACTCGAAGTCGGCGAACTCGACAATCTGGACCGGGGCGTCGGGCTTGCCGATGAGGAAGCCTTGGGCCGTGCCGACGGGCAGGTTGGGATCCACCGCCTCACCGCCCCGCTTCGGCCGGGTGGCGACCCAGCCGAGAGCGCCAGCGCCGATGACGACGATGGCGACGATGAGGAAGGTGAACTGCTTCTGCGAGGCACGCTTGTTCGTGTTGGCCACTGAGGAACCGTCGGTTGAAGGGTTGGGGAAAGCTACAGGGCGCGGGGGGAGGGGCTCAAGACGGCCGGGCGAGGAATCCGCGCCGCAGGCGGCGACCCGCAGGCGACGACCCGCAGGCGACGACCCGCAGGCGACGACCCGCAGGCGGTGACCCTGCGGTGGTACCCCGCCGGGGCTACCTTTGGGTGTCCGAGCCGCCCGACGTCTCCCGCCCGCGCCCGTGCCCCGCTTCGACCATCTTCGCATTCCCGTCGGTCCGGGTGAACTGCACGCCGAGCGCTACGGCTTCGGCGACCACCCGCTGGTGCTCCTGCACGGTTTCGGCACCTCCACCTTCGTGTGGCGGCATGTCGCGCCGGCGCTGCCGCTCGGGCGGGTGACGGCCTGGGCCCTGGACCTGCTTGGGCACGGCGAGTCGGACCGGCCGGCCGACGGGGATTTTGGCATCGCCGCGCAGGCGCACTGCGTGGAGCAGGCCCTGACGGCGCTGCGCATCGGCCGCACCACGTTGGTGGGCGTGGACCTTGGCGCGGCCGTGGCCCTGCGGCTGGCGGCGACGCGCCCGGCACGCGTGCACGGGATCGTGCTGATCAGCCCGCCGCCCCTCGGGCGAGCCCGCGGTGAGGACCTCGCCGAGTTGGGACGGGTTGCCGCGTCGCATCTCTTCGAGGCGACGCGTGGAATGCTCGGGGCGGCCGCCTGGCTCGAGCCGCTCCTGACGCGCGCCGTCGCGTCGGCCGAGGCCATGCCGCCGCGGCTGGTGGCACGCTACGCCGCGCCATTCGTCGGCGCCGACGGCGTGCGGCACCTGCAGGCGCTGGCCAACGCGGTGACGGACCGCGACGTGGAAGAGCTGGATGTCGGTCGGATCACGGCGCGGGCGCTCGTGTTGCGCGGCGAACAGGACGCCTGGTGTGCGAGCGGCGACGCGACGCGGCTCGCCACGGCGATCCCGGGCGCCGAACTGCGCACGGTCCCGATGGCCGGCCGACTCATCCCCGAGGATACGCCCGACGCGCTCGCGACCCTGCTTGCCGCCTGGGCGCCGCCGCTGCAGGCGGCCGGCGCGACGTTCCACCGCTCGGAAGATCGCCCCTGAAACGCTCAACAATTCTGGGCGGCCGTGCGTCATACGCTTGGAATCGAGGCTCGGCCCGTTTATCCTTCATGCACGCTACTTTCACCATCTTGCCGGACGAAATGAACAAGGGTCGAAACAGGAATCGCAGGCCAAGCAACGAACCGTCGCCAAAAGATCAGGCTCGCGACGAGTTGTTCCAGCATATCATCAGCTGTGGTGTGGTTGGGTCTGACCCGCAGCACCAGCGGGAGTGGTTCGACGAAACGATGCAGTACCTGGCCGGACGGTACTACGAGTTGTCGGCGGTGGACATGGCCGAGCTCCGTACCCTCGGCGAGCGTTTCGCGAAGCCACCTCGTTCGGCGGCTTCGGCGACCGCGGACAACGACGCAGTTGCCACCGCGTAAGCGGATCACCAGCACCAGAATGGCCGACGCCCCGCTGCACTGCAGCGGGGCGTGTTGCGTTCGGGCGGTGCCGCGAGCGGTGCGCGGCGGCGCTTAGCGCCCTTGGGTGCGAGGCTTTCTGAGCACGACCGCCAGGCGCACCCCCTCGCCGAGTGCGACCTCGACCGCCGGCGTCCAACGCCGGTTGCGGCGCGCCTCCACGCCGAGAATAAGCAAAAGGCCGGCCTCGGCGGGCTGGCTGCCATCGCGCCGGACGGTGAGCCCGCCGCCCGCGTACGGCCCCCAGCGATGCTCGGCGAACGGGTCGAGCAGGAACCGCATGGTGAGGTCGGCGCGGGTGGCGAGCGCGCTGCCGTCGGGAGTATCGGCCACCCCGGCGCCGACTGAGGCACCGGTGCGCACGTAGTAGCCCATGGGGATGTTCGCCCCCGCCATGACGAGCGCCGAGGCTCGACGGGCGACCGTCGCCTCAAGACGCGCCTCGGGCTGGACGCGGGGGACGAATCGGAAGCCTTGGGCGCTGAGGGGTGCGGCTGCGCCGAGCAGGAGGGCGATGGCCCCGATGCGCACGCTAGCGGCGCTCCCGGGCGCGCCAGAGGGCGATGGTGTAGTCCACGATGGACACGAGGGAGACCAGGCCGACGATCCCGACGGCCCAGGCCGTGCTGCGCTGGTCTATGACGATCGCCGGCAGCGCGAAGAGCTGCAGCACCGTGGCCAGCTTGCCCGAGAAACGCGCCTTGAAGGTGGCGTGCCGCAAAGTGGCCACGGACTTGGCGATGACGAACGCGAGGGCGGTGGCGATGTCGCGCAGGAGGAAGACGAAGTACTGCCCGGTGGTCACCTGCCCTTCGAGGAGGAAGGTGCAGATGGCGACGAAGATGAAGATGCGGTCGGCGAAGGGGTCAATGAGGGCGCCGACCCGGCTGAATTGGCGGCGCCGGCGCGCCAACCAGCCATCGAGGAAGTCGGTCAGTCCGGCGGCGGCGAGGATAAGCAGCCGCAGGTCGTGATCGTGAACGGCGGGAAAGAGCGCCGCCAGGAACAGGCGGGACAGCGAGATGGCGTTGGGCAGCGTGGCCAGCGAGTCGCGCTCCATGCCGGGCAACATAACCCGCGGCGGCGAATGCTTGCCACCGCCGCGGGCGGGGGGTAGCTTGGCCCAAGAACCCCCGTGTCACCCACAGAGGGCACGATGGCCGATTACACCGAACTGCTGAAGGGCGTCGCCATCTTTCAGGACCTCGATGAAGGGGAGCTCGCCCGCGTCTCCGAAGTCTGCCGCACGCAGGATTTCGTCTCCGGCGAGTATGTGTTCAAGGAGGGCGAGCCGGGGAACCGGCTGTACCTCGTTGTGGAGGGCGAGGTGCGGATCAGCCGGATGATCCCGGGGAGCGGCGAGGAGGCGCTCGCCATCCTCAAGAAGGGTTCGCTCTTCGGCGAGATGGCGGTCTTCGACCGCAGCGAGCGCTCCACCGACGCCATCTCCAACGGCGGCTGCAAGCTCCTTTCGATCTCCCGCAGCGACTTCGAACTGCTCCTCGACTTCAACCGCGAGCTGGCCTACAAGGTGCTCTGGTCGTGCACGCGGCTGCTGTCGTCGCGGTTGCGGTCCACGAACGACAGTTTGAGGAGCTTCCTGGCCATGAGCATGTTTTAACAACAGAGAAACAACAGAGAAACAACAGAGAGACAACAGAGAGACAACAGAGAGACAACAGAGAGACAACAGAGAGACAACAGAGAGACAACAGAGAGACAACAGAGAAACAACAGGGAAACACCAGGGGGGCGGGCCAACGGGGGCCGCCCCTTCGTCGTACATCGTCGAGTTGTCTCGCGTTCTGTTGTCCTCTGCCTTGTTCTGTGGTACTCTCTGAGAAACCCATGCGCCTCCTTCGCCTGCTCCCCGCCCTGCTGCTGTCCGCCACCGCTGCCGCCCAGTCCCCGCGGGCCGCCGCCCGGCCGGGCCCGAAAGCGGCCGCTCGGCCGGCCTCGTCCCAGCCGACGCACGACGTGTCCATTGGCCTCGCCCGGGACCCCCGCATTGCCGCCGCCCTGGCGGACGTGGATCCGCGGCGCATTCGTTTCACCGACTCCATGCTCGTGTCGTTCGGCACACGCCACACGATGAGCGACACGCTCTCCGAGACGCGGGGCATCGGCGCGGCGCGGCGGTACCTGTACAACGAATTGCGCTCCTTCAGCCGCGACTGCGGCGGATGCCTGCGCGTGGAGTACGATCCGCACGACGTGCAGATCACGCGGTTCCGCGACCGTCCCACGGCACGGGTGGTGAACGTCCTCGCCTGGCTGCCGGGCCGCGACACCTCGCGCGTGGTAGTGATCAGCGGGCACTACGACTCCTGCATCTGCTCCACCGACGTGGCGGACGCCACGAGCGATGCTCCCGGGGCCGATGACGATGGGTCGGGCACGTCGGCCGTGATCGAGCTGGCGCGCGTCGTCTCCAGGCGATTCCCGAAAGGGTTCGACGCGACCATCGTCTTCGCGACGGTCGCCGCCGAGGAACAGGGGCTGCTCGGCGCCGCGGGGCTGGCGCGGAGGCTGCACGATGAGCAGAAGACGGTGGTCGCCGCATTCACCGACGATATCATCGGCAATATCGTGGCCGATGACGGCCGGGTGGACTCTACCAGCGTGCGCACGTACGCCGTGGACTCGGTGCCGTCGCGCAGCGGGGAGCTGGCGCGCTACGTGTGGGGCATCGGCGCCATCTACACGCCGAGGTTCGAGGTGCGGCCGACCTTCCGCCTCGACCGCATTGGCCGCGGCGGTGACCACTCGCCGTTCCACCGCCTGGGCGACCCGGCCCTGCGATTCACGGAACGGCTGGAGGACACGAAGCGGCAGCATCTCCCGACGGATGACCTGTCGGGGGTGAATTTCGGGTACGTCGCGAACATGGCGCGGCTGAACCTCGCGACCATCGCCTCGCTGGCGTCGGCGCCGGCGCCGGCGGACAGCGTGCTCGCGCGCCGCGACCGCGTGTCGGGCGGCCAGAAGTGGAATGTCACGTGGAAGCCGGTGCCGGGGGCGGTGCGCTATGAGGTGCTGTTCCGGCACACGACGTCGCCGACCTGGACGACGGTCCGTGATGCCGGCGCCGCGGTGAGCTACCTGCTGGACGAACAGCTCGACGACGGCTGGGCCGCCGTGCGCGCCGTGAGTGCCGACGGCCACCGCTCGCTGACGACGGTGGCGTCCACCGGCGGCCCGCCGCGAACCGCGCCAGCCGTCCGCCCCGCGACACCGGCACCGGCACCCGCACCGGCACCCGCACCGGCACCGGCACCTTAGACATGCGCGACCAGGCGCCTCCGCTGATGACGCACGACGCCGCCGATTTTCGCGGCGTTCCCGCGTCGCTGCTGCGGGACCAGGCGTCGCTGTCGGGACTGCTGATCGCCGCGGCGGGGGCGGCGGGACTCACCACCGTCGAGCCGCCGCTCGTCAGGTCGCTGCCGCGCGGCGGCCTCGTGATTCTCCTGCTCCTCGACATCGGTCACGTGACGCTGCACACCGTTCCCGATGAAGGCGTGCTCGCCCTCGACCTGCTGGTGAGCGCGGCGAAGGACGCGCGCAAGGCCATCGAGGTCGTGACACGGCGACTCGCGCTGCGCGCGGTGCGCGCCACGCACAGCGACCGCGGCTGACGCGCAAGCGGCGCTCGGCGTGACGCTTCCGACGTGGACCATGGCCGCGGCGCTCGGTGCGTGGGCTGCCGTGCTGATTGGCTGGAACCTGGCGCTGGGCGTGCGTCTCTCGTCGCTCCCCGGCATCGTCAGGACGCAGCGCCTGCTGACCGGGCTCGCCGCGTTCCTGTTCGTTCCCGCACTCGTGATCTCCGTCCTCGCGCCTACGGCCCCCGGCGCGCGCGTGTTGGGTCCCCTGTCGTGGCTCTGGCCGCTGGTGACGCTCGCTTTCGTCGTGCAGGGTGTGCTGGCACTGAGCCGCGGCCGCGCCGGCATGCTGGTGGCCGCGGCGCTGGTGTTGTTCGACCTGCTGGCCGCCTGGGTGGCGGTGACGCAGTGGATTTCTGGCGCGGGCGGCGACCTGCCGGCGTGGGCCCTCGCACCGGGCATGGCGGTGTCATCGCTCGCCGCGTCCATCGCCGGCAGCGCAGCCTTCGCGTGGGGCACATCGTTGCTGATCCCGGCGCTCGTCCCGGTGGCGCCGGCACGCCGGCGCCTGACGCGCGCGGGGCGGTTGTTTGTGTCTGCTTGCTGCGCCGCGGTGGTGGCAACAGCCGTGCTCATCCTGCCGCGCGCGCACGACGCGCTGCGCTCGACGCGCCTGCTCGACCCCGCGCCCACCGACGCGACCGCCCGCACCGAACTGGCAATCGGCATCGGAGTATTCGGCCGTCTGACGGGCAGCCCGCCATCCGCCACCACGCGCGCCGACCTGACCCTTGCCGACTCGCTGAATGTGACGGCGCTGCACGTGACGCTCGACGCCGCTGCAACCTCGACGGCCACGCTCGGCTCGCTCGCACGCAGCCTCGAAC
This sequence comes from bacterium, assembly GCA_021802745.1. The sequence continues at coordinate 7,561 of JAJZRK010000070.1, read as the reverse complement.
CGCGGCGCGACTCGGTGACGCTGGTCGTCACGCTGGCGCTTCCGGACCGCATCGTGGGCCTGGACGCCGCGGAGCGGCGGCGCATGGCGATGGTCGAACGCGTCATTCAGCGGCTGCGTCCCCAGCTGCTGATTCCGGCGGAGGGTGTCGCGACCGGACCGTCAGCCCCCGGCCTGCCAGCCTGGAAGGCATACTACGCACGCGTCGCCGAGACGGCGCGGCGCATGGATCGCCGCATCGTCGTGGCGCTCGCCACGGATGCGCGGACCGCTGCCGACAGCGCCGTCGCGGACTGGGTGATGCAGGGTGGCTCGCACGTTGGCGCGGTGGCACTCACTATTCGTGACGGTGGGGCCGACCCCGCCCGCTTCGTGGACGCGCTGAATTCACTGGCGCGCTGGGCATCGCTGGCGCGCACCGTGCCCGACGTGTGGATCGTCGGCGTGCCCGCAGCGCCGACGATCACCGGCGAGGTGGTGCAGCAGCAACTGGTGCGGCACACGCTGCTTTGGGCGGCCGCCCATCCGTGGGTGCGCGGCGTGATCGCGGGCGACGCGAGCGATGTCGCCTCCCCCGCTGGACTTCGCACCGCCTCGGGCCGAGCGCGCCGCGCGTTGTTCGAGGTGGGTGCCGCGCTGCGCGCCCAGCGTGACGCCCCGCCGGCGGCGGCGGTGGACGCCGTCGTCCCAGCCGATTCCACTCCGGGCGCCCGGCGCGGGAACGCGCCCGACTCCCTCCTCACACCACGTCCATGATCGCCTCCCGATTCACCGGCCTCCGTCCGGCCGCGCTCACCTTCCTTCGCGCCCTCAAGAAGAACAACCGCCGTGAGTGGTTCGAGGCGAACCGCGCGACGTACGAGCGCGAATTGAAGGAGCCGCTCAAGGCGCTCATCGAGGAACTCGACGTGCGGTTCGCGACGCTCGCCCCCGAGTTCGTCGGCGACCCGAAGACGTCGCTCTTCCGGATCCACCGCGACATCCGCTTCTCAAAGGACAAGTCGCCGTACAAGACGCATGCCGCATTCTGGATCTTCCATCGCGCACCGGGGCGGGGCGTGGGGCAAACCGTGGACGGCGGCGCCGGGTTCTACTTTCATGTCGAGCCCGGGGCTTCGCTCGTGGCCGGGGGCCTGTGGATGCCGCCGCGTCCGAAGCTCCAGCGCGTGCGCGACGCGATCGCCGACGACCCCGACGCGTGGGAGTCGGTGGTGCTCGCCAAGCCGTTCGTGCGCCGGTTCGGCGGGCTGACCGAGGACGACCCTGGCGTGCTCCTCAAGCGGCTGCCGCGCGGCTACGCCCCCGGCCACCCGGCCGAGCGCTGGCTGCGGTTCAACTCATTCACTGTTTCGCGCGCGCTGTCGGACGCAGAGGTGCTCTCGCCCAAGGTCGCGGATGTGGCAATGCGCGACTACGCCGCCATGCTGCCGTTCGTGCGAGAACTCAACCGCGCGATGGGATTCCTGCCGAGCCTGCATCGTTGACCGGCGCCGCGCGCCGGCCCGGCGCGGACAGACAGCGCGCGTCAGACCGTCCGGCCGGCCTCACCACGCACCGCACCCTCGACGCAGCCAGCGGGGTCCAGGAAGTCGAGTGCCACCGCCTGCACGTCGGCCACCGATACGGCATGCATGCGGGCCGCATACTCGCCGAGCTCTTCGAGCGTGCCAAAGAGCCACGCATCGGCAATATCACCCATCACCGCACCGCCGCCCTCCTGGCGGATCGCCCACGTGCCGAGTGCATACGTGCGCGCGCGGTCCAGTTCATCCGCGCCGACCGGCGCCGCGCGCAGCTTCTCGATCTCCGCGAGCAGGCCGCGGCGCGCGGCCTCCTCCTTCTGCGGCGACGTCGCGATGTAGGCCACGAACAGTCCGGCCAGCGGCCGCACCACCGGCGACGCGATGACGGTGTAGGCCAGCGACTGGCGATCGCGCAGCGCCTCGAAGAAGCGTCCTCCCAGCCCGCTGGCCACGCCGCCAAGCAGTCCGGCGGCGAACCGACGCGGGTCGTCGCGCGCCGGCCCGGGGTACGCGAGCACCAGCGCGGTCTGCGCCTTGTCGCGCCGCTCCAACGACTGGCCGCCGCGCGGTGGCCAGGATGGTGCCGTCACCGGACGCCCCGCCGACGGCAAGAGCGATGAAAACGCGCCCGCCGCCATCGCGGCCAAGCGGTCGGGGTCCTCATCACCCACGATCACGATGACCTGCTTGCCCTGCAGGACGACATCGCGATGCCAGGCGCGCAGGTCGCCGCCGGTGAGCGCACCGAGCGATCGCTCCGTGCCGAGCGCGACGCGCGCGTAGGGATGGTCGCCCCACGCGGCGCGCGTGGCGAGATGCATGGGATACCGGTACATGTCGTCTCGCAGCTGCGCGAGCTGCGAAAGCGCCACGGTGCGTTCGCTCTCGACGGCATCGTCCGGCATGGTCGGCGCCTGGACGACATCGCCCAGCAGCGCGAGCGCGCCGGTGAGCTGGCCGACCGGCACGGAGATGGTCCAGTGCATCGTCTCGCTTCCGGCTCCGGCCCCGAGCGAGGCGCCGAGGCGCTCACCCTCCTCGGCGATCTGCACCGCGCTGCGCGTGTTGGTGCCCTTGATGGAACTGCGCGCCGCAAGCACCGATGCGCCCTGGAGCGCCATCGGCTCGACGTCCGCGCCAGCGCGGACGAAGACCCCCGCATACGCAATGGGCGCACGCGGCGTTCGTTTCACGAGCACGGGTACGCCAGCAGCCGTGCGGAACACGTGCACACCGCTCGTCTCGCGCTCGCGGCCCACGGGCACGGAGGGCACGCTCGCCGCGCGCACGGCGGCACTCGACGCAAGCGGCGCGGGCGCGGCTGCCTCGAGCGCGGCGCGCAGGGCCTCCGCGCTGCTCGCCACTTCGGCCGAATCGCTGGGCCTGTAGATGACGACGGCGGCCGCTTCGGGATCCAGGACTCGCCGGGCCACGTCGGTGACGTCGTCCGGGTTGGTGCGCTGCATCGCCTCCAAGTAGTCGGCGGCGCGCTCCCATCCGCCCAGCGCCTCCCACGCGGCCAGATGGTTGGCGCGTCCCTCGGCGGTCTCGAGCCGGCGCAGCCACTGGGCCTCGTGCACGCGGCGGATGCGCGCCACTTCGTCGGCCGACACCTCGCCGGCGCGGACTCGCTTGAGCTGATCCCACGCGGCCCCGGCGCACGCGAGGGCCTGCTCGGGATGCGCCGTGGCGTGCACGACAAAGACGCCGAGGTCCGACGGCACGTACTGGTACGCCGTCACCGACGACGCCAGCTGCCGCTCACGCACGGCGCGATAGAGCCGGGAGGAGCGCCCGGCGGCGAGCACGCTGGCGGCAACCTCGAGGCGCGGCGCATCGGGGTGCGTCACTGCGGGGGTTCGCCATCCCATGGCGATTTCCGCCCGCGTGATGTCGCCGGTCCACTCCCGGAGCCGGAAGTCGCGGCGCGGCGCTTCCATCGGACCACGGTCCCGCGCCAACGGTCCGTCGGGGAGCGCACCGTACAGCCGTTCGACGTGGCGCAGCGCCGCGCCGGCCTCCACGTCGCCCGCGATCACGAGCACCGTGTTCGATGGACGGTAGTAGGTGCGATAGAACCCGTGCAGGCGGTCGCGGGTGAGCGCCCGCAGGCCGGGCTCGCGCCCAATGCGCCACCGGCGCATGCGATGCTGGTCGTGCAGCAGTTCGTAGAGCGACTCGGTGGCCACCGCGTGCGGACTGTCCGCCTTGCGCTTGGCCTCCTCGACGATCACCTCGATCTCGCGGGCCAGTTCATCCGCGTCAATCAGCGAGTGGGCATACGCGTCGGCCTGAATCTCGAGGCCGGCGGCGAAGCCCTGGGCCGGCAGCACGGCGTAGTAGGACGTGTGGTCGTAGATGGTGCCGGCGTTCAGGTAACCGCCCTGCGCCTTGGTCTGCCGGGCAATCTCGCCGACGCCGCGCGTGGGCGTGCCCTTGAAGTACATGTGCTCCAGCACGTGCGAGATGCCGACCACGTCGTCGGGCTCATCGAAATAGCCCGCCGAGACCCAAGTGACGATGGCGACCACCGGCACGCGGTCGTCGGGGGCGACGAGCACGGTCAGCCCGTTGCCGAGCCGATGGCGGTGCACGCGCCCCGGCGCCAGCACCGCGTCGAGCAGGGCGGCGGCGCTCAGTGGACCACGCGCAGGAGGCCGGCGTCGGCGCAGCCGCGCAGGAAGCCCTCGGCGTCAACCGCGGGGATCAGCCTCCCAGTCAGCGCAAAGCCGCGCCGCGCCTCGCTCTGCATGAACTCGGCCACCGTGCGCAACGCCGCCGATGGCGAGGCGTCGCGCATCTGCTCGACAATCCAGTCCCACGTCCCTTCGTAGCTGCGCCCGTCGCCGACCTCGACACGATGCACCGTCTCCGGTGGGTGCTCGCCCGAGAGCTGGCTGAGCAGCGAGCCGAAGAGTTCGAGCTGGTCGCGCACCTCGCGGGCGTCCTGCTCGTTGAATCGCGTCTCCATCTCATCGAGCATCTCGTCGGTCGGGTCAATGGTCGGCGCCAGCTCGGCCAGCCGGGCCTCCCATGGCGCGAACGACTCATCGCCGTCGGCGAGCCGCAGGTGCGACTTGCGCAGTTCGATGAGCCGCCAGATGCCCAGTTCGTCCCAGTGATCGTCGGGCTGCGTCTGGTCGAGCTGGTACAGGGCGGACTCGTACTCGCCGCGATCGTAGAGCAGGTTGCCGAGATAGATGCGCGCCTCGGTGTAGCCGGGATCAAGCTTCAGGGCGCGGCGCAGGGTCTCCGCGGCGGCTTCGTCCTGGCCGAGCCGGTGCTGGGTATAGCCGACGAGCGCAACGGCCTCGGCGCTGTCCGGCGTCTGCCGGACGGCCACGTCGAAATACTCCAGCGCCTCCTCGAAGTGTTCATCGCGAAAGAGGGCGCGGCCGATCTGCTGCATCAGCTCGATGTCATCCTCGTAGCCGAGCGCGCGCACCCGGGCGAAGATCCGCTTGGCCGCGTCGGGCTGGCCAACGCGCAGCAGCGTCTCGCCGAGGCCAGCCAGCCCGTCCTCGTGCTCGGGATCGAGCACCAGCGCTTCCTCGAAGCTGCGGCGCGCCCAGGCGAACTCGTCGCGCGCGAGGCGGGCGTAGCCGAGGCCGACGTGCAGCTCGACCGCGTTGGGATAGAGGGTCAGCCCCTCGTGCAGGGTGGCAAGGGCGCCATCGTAGTTCCCCTCATTGTACTGCTGGTGCGCGCGTTCGTCGTACTCTTCGGAACTCAGGAACGAAGACGACATCGTTCGACTGACCTCCTGCGACGGGTGAGGGTTGACCGCAAGGTAACCGGGCGTGCGCGGCGCATTCAACGGGTGGCAGGATGGGAACTCGTCACCCCGCCTCGCGCAGCGCCACGGCGATGCGCGCGGCCAGCGCGGCGTTGGCTTCGAGCAGGGCCAGGTTGGCACCGCGTGAGGCCCCGGCGGTGGCGCGCTCGACCGCGCCGAGCAGGAAAGGCGTGACCGCGGCGCCCGACACGCCGGCGATGCGCGCCTCGGAAATGGCGTAGCGTACGGCCTCCTCCACAACGTGTTCATCGAGTGCGTCTGCGGCCGGGGGCGGCTGCACCACCAGCAGCGCGCCCGGCCGGCCGAGGGCACGGTGCGCCACGAAGGCGCGGGCGATGTCGGCCGGGTCGTCGGTCGAGGCCGTCAGTCGCAGACCCGTGTGGCGCGTGAAGAAGCCCGGAAACTCGTCAGTGCCGAAACCGATCACCGCGACGCCGTAGCTGTCGAGACGTTCGAAGGTCGCGGGGAGGTCGAGGATGGACTTGGCGCCGGCGCAGACCGCGACAACGGCCGTGCGCGACAGCTCGATCAGGTCGGCCGATTCGTCGAAGGCCGGCTCGCGATGCACGCCGCCGATTCCGCCCGTCGCAAAGACGGCGAGGCCGGCGGCGGAGCAGAGTGCCAGGGATGCGGCCACCGTGGTCGCTCCGTCGAGCCCGCGCGCCGCGGCCCAGCCCAGATCGCGCGCGGCCACCTTGGCCACGCCGTCGCGCCGGAGGAATCGCTCGAGGTCGTCCCCGTCGAGCCCGATGGTCGGGACGCCGCGGACCATGGCCAGCACGGCGGGGACGGCGCGGTGCGCCTCGACTGCCTCGCACATCCGGCGGTGAGCTTCGCGATTGGCCGGCACCGGCAGCCCCGGGGCGAGCACGGAGCTTTCGAGGGCGACGACGGGGCGATCGCGACGCTGGGCCGCGAGGCCAGGAGACCAACGGACGGCGCGCGAAAGGTCGTCCACGCCGCAACGATACCACGAGGAACACGCGGAGACAATTGCCCGCTGGCACCCGCCAAAGAACGAAAGGGGCCGCCCCCGGGCCGGCCCCTCTGTTGTCTGTCTGTTGTCTGTCTGTTGTCTCTCTGTTGTCTCTCCGCCCTTACCGCTTCCACGCCTTCACCACCGCCTCGCCGATGCGGGCGATCACGGCGTTGCCCTCGCTCTCATCCCAGTAGCGGCGATCGGCATTCTCCTTCGTCAGCACGCAAATCGCCACGCGCGCCGGCAGGTAGAAGACGCCGCAGTCGGTGCGCGCCTGGTCCACGTCGCCCGTCTTGTGCGACAGCCGCACGTTGTACGTGAAGCGGGCCAACTTGGAGTTGTCCTGGTTGTGCCGCAGAATCCACAGCATCGTCGAATCGGCCACGGGGCTCACGGCCTTGCCTTGTGCCATGAGCGCGAAGAGCTGCGCCATCTCGTTGGGCGTCGTCACGCCGAGCCCGTACTTGGCCGAGCTGTCCGGGGCGATGCTGCCGAGGCGCGTCATCGAACCCGAATGGACCTTCGTGTGCGGCAGGCCCAGTGCCTCCATCTTCTGCCAGACGCGGCGGATCTTGATGCGGTCGAGGACAAGATTGGTGCCGGTGTTGTCGCTGAGCGTGCTCATCAGCCAGGCAATGTCCCACAGGCGCAGGGTCAGCGGCGTCCGGAGGAACTGCAGTTCGCCCGACCCGCCCACCTTGTCAATGTCGGTCAGGACGACGGGATCGTCGAGCGACAGCTGCTTCTTGTCGGCGAGGTCGAACAGCGTGACGAGCACCGGCACCTTGATGAGCGATGCGGTGGGGAAGGTCTCGTCGCCGCGCCGTTCGAGGTGCTCGCCCGTCTCGAGGTTCGTGATGCTGTACCCGACCACGCCGCGGTGCGCGTCGGCGAGCGAGTCAATGGTGCGGCGCAGCGCGGCCGTGTCCGCGTGCAGGGCCAGGCGCGGCGCTGGCACACTGGGCGGCGCGGCGCTCGCCGGGTTCGTCTGCGCGCGCACCCGCATGCACGCCGCCGCCAGCGAGGCGAGCAGCAGGAGCACGACACGGGGGCGGATAAAGCGCCTACGCGTCGTCGAAATCGTCGGCCTTCTTGGTGCCGACGTGCGTCCGCTCGCGCTCCTCAGGGTCAATGATGGCGAGCAGCTTGATGGTCTCGCCGGCCCAGCAGTCAAATGTCTTGCCGGTCCCCTTCATGATGCGAATCTCATGCCCGTCCTCGAACTTGAGCACGAGCTTGGGATACTCGGCGTTGACGAACTGCT
>JAJZRK010000069.1 GCA_021802745.1 bacterium | reverse complement strand
CCGATCTGTGGGGGCGTCGGACACCGGCACGACGATCTGGTTCAAGCCGGACCATGAGATCTTCACCGAGCTGCAATACGACTACACGACGCTGGCGTCGCGCCTGCGCGAGCTGTCGTTCCTCAACAAGGGCGTGCGGATCTCGCTGAGGGACGAGCGCGCGGGCGAGGAGAAGGAGGAGACCTTCCACGCCAAGGGCGGCCTGCGCGAGTTCGTGCAGTTCCTGAACGCCAGCCGCAAGGTGCTGCACAACGAGATCCTCTACGCCGACGCGGAGCGCGACGGCATCGGCATCGAGATCGCGATGCAGTACAATGACGGCTACAACGAGGCGATGTTCTCGTTCGTCAACAACATCAACACGCACGAGGGCGGCACGCACCTCACCGGCTTCAAGTCGGCGCTGACCTCGGTGATCAACAAGCACCTCGACAAGTCGAGCGCGGCCAAGAAGGACAAGGAGCTGCGGCTGAGCGGCGACGACGTGCGCGAGGGGATGACGGCGGTGCTGAGCGTCAAGGTCAAGGAGCCGCAGTTCGAGGGGCAGACCAAGACGAAGCTCGGCAACTCCGAGGTGGAGTCGGCGGTCAAGACGTTCGTCAACGAGTGGCTGGCCGAGTACCTCGAGGAGCATCCGCGCGTCGGCAACATCGTCATCGAGAAGGCGCTGGCGGCGGCGCGCGCCCGCGAGGCGGCGCGCAAGGCGCGCGACCTCACGCGCAAGAAGTCGGCGCTCGACGTCGGCAACCTGCCGGGCAAGCTGGCCGACTGCTCACTGAGCGACCCCGCCCTGTGCGAGCTCTACCTCGTTGAGGGCGACTCGGCCGGCGGCTCGGCCAAGCAGGGGCGCGACCGCATGTTCCAGGCCATCCTGCCGCTGCGCGGCAAGATCCTCAACGTCGAGCGCGCGCGCATTGACAAGATCCTGAGCAACGAGGAGATCCGCACGATCATCACGGCCATCGGGTCGGGGATCGGCGAGGAGGACTTCTCCATCGAGCAGGCGCGCTACCACAAGATCATCATCATGACCGACGCCGACGTGGACGGCGCGCACATTCGCACGCTGCTGCTCACGTTCTTCTTCCGGCAGATGCGCCAGCTCATCGAGAGCGGCTTCATCTACATCGCGCAGCCGCCGCTCTACCGGGTGGCGAAGGGCAAGGAGGAGTACTACGCCTTCGACGAGGCGCAGCGCGAGGAATTCGCGGCGCGGCTGGGCGGCGGCGGTGAAGGCAAGGCAAACGTCAACATCCAGCGCTACAAGGGCCTCGGCGAGATGAATCCCGAACAGCTCTGGAAGACGACGATGGACCCGGCGACGCGCACGATCCTCAAGGTGAACGTGGAGAACGAGGCGGAAGTGGACCACCTGTTCGAGACGCTGATGGGCGACGAGGTGGAGCCGCGGCGCGCGTTCATCGAGGCGAATGCGAAGTTCGTGTCGAACCTCGATATCTGACGAAGTCCACGGAGACTGAGGATTGGGAATTCGGATTGCGGCATTCAGGATTGCGATTCGCGATGGCGATTGGCGATGGGCCCGGACGATACGCGTCCGGGCCCGTTGTGCACTCGGCGAGTTGCGCGGCGGGGTGAAGCGCCTGCAACTTGGACCGCGTGGATTCCCGCCACGCCGACCGGAGCATCGTATGACCGAGAGCACCGACAGCGCCCCTGCCGCACCGCCCCCCGCCAAGGCGTCCGTCGCCGAGGATTTCGTTGACATTTTCCTCTCGCCACGCGAGGTGTTCGCGCGACGGGCGAACTCGGGGTTCTTCCTCGTGATGGTGATCATCACGCTCCTGGTGGGCGGGCTCTTCCTGGCGAACCGCGGCACCATGGAAGGGATCATGAACGCCGAGTTCGAGCGCGGAATGGCGCAGGCCATGAAGGCGAATCCGTCCATGACCGCCGAGCAGGCGGAGATGGGGCGCAAGTTCGCCGGCTACACCACGACGATCGGGACGTTCATCTTCCTTCCGATCGCCATGCTGCTGACGGGGCTGTGCGCCTGGCTGACCGCGAAGATCCTCGGCGCCAAGCTGCGCTACCAGGCGGCGACGATGATCGCAACGTACTCGTTCATGCCGAGGGTCATCGAGTCGCTGGGGGTCGCGGTGCAGGGCCTGCTGATGGACACCAGCGGCCTGCGCGGCCGGTTCCAGCTCTCGCTCGGGGTGGGGCGGTTTCTCGACCCCGAGATGAACCAGGGTCTCCTCGGGCTCGTGGGTCGCCTCGACGTGTTCACGATCTGGGTGACGGTGCTGCTGGCCATCGGCATCACGGTGGTCGCGAAGCTGCCGAAGGACAAGGCGGTCGTGGCGGGCGTGGTGATGTGGGCGTTTGGCGCGCTGCCTTCCGTGTGGGCGTTCTTCAGGGCCTGACGCGCGCGGTGGGCGCAGTTGGCACCGGTCGGCGGTCCGCCGTTCGGTCGCACTCAATGGAGCAGCTGGGGTATTCCGTGTCGCACAATCGAAGAGACTTCCTGAAGCAGTCGTCGCTGCTCGCCGGCTCGGCGGCGGCGGCGCTCGTCGTTCCCCGCCCGGCCGCGTCACTCGGCGTCGCCGGCGCCAGCGCGCCGAAGCCCGCGCGGCGGTCGGCCAGGGCCCGCATGACCCTGCGCTTCCGCCCGTATACGCTCGAGCTGAAGCACGTCTTCACCATCGCCAACTCGTCGCGCACGACGACGCCGGTGGTGCTGACGGAGATCGAGTACGACGGCGTCACGGGGTACGGCGAGGCCTCGATGCCGCCGTACCTGGGCGAGTCACACGCCTCGGTGCTCGACTTCCTGGGGCGGGTGGACCTGTCGAAGTACTCCAATCCGTTCGAACTCGAGACGATCCTCCACGACATTGACGCCATCACGACGGGCAATGCCGCCGCCAAGGCGGCGGTGGACATCGCGCTGCACGACCTGGTCGGCCGGCTGCTGAAGCAGCCGTGGTACAACATCTGGGGCTTCAACCCGGCGAACACGCCCAACACGTCGTTCACCATCGGAATTGACACGCAGGACGTCGTCCGGCAGAAGACGAAAGAGGCGGCGGAGTTCAAGGTCCTGAAGGTCAAGCTGGGGCGCGACACCGACAAGATGATCATCGAGACCATCCGGTCGGTGACGAACACGCCCATCACCGCCGACGTCAACCAGGGCTGGAGGGACCGCGCCGTGGCGCTCGACATGCTGCACTGGCTCAAGGAGCGCGGCGTCGTGATGGTGGAGCAGCCGCTCCCGAAGGAGCAGGTGGACGACCTGGCGTGGCTGACCGAGCGCAGCCCGCTGCCGATCATCGGCGACGAGGGCGTGCAGCGGCTCGCCGACATCCCGAAGGCGAAGGGCGTGTATCACGGCATCAACATCAAGCTGATGAAGTGCACGGGCATGCGCGAAGCGCACAAGATGATCGTGCTCGCGCGGTCGTTGGGGATGAAGGTGATGCTCGGCTGCATGACCGAGACGTCGTGCGCCATTTCCGCCGCGTCGCACCTGTCGCCGATGGTGGACTGGGCCGACCTCGACGGCGCGCTGCTGATCGGCAACGATGTCTACGACGGCACGCGCGTCGTGGACGGCAAGGTCACGCTGATGGACCGGCCCGGCATTGGCGTCAACACGCTGAAGGGCTGAGCGCGGCCGGGCCGCGAGCCCCGAACAGACGACGGCGCTCCCGCCACCGCGGGAGCGCCGTCTTGCGTGCGCCCGGCCTTACGGCTGCACCGGCCGCACGGGGCCGATGACGCGGCGCGCGCGCACCAGGTTCTTGAGCAGTCCGGCGTTGAAGTCGGGCGCGGCCGGGTCGAAGCTGTCAATGCGCACGCCCGCGCCGCCCGGCGTGTGGATGAACTGCTTGTCCTGCAGATAGATCGCGACGTGCGTGATGCGCTCGGCCTTCTCGGCGGTGGCCTTCTGTCCAAAGAAGAGCAGGTCGCCCTTCATCAGGTGCCGCATGTCGTCGGCGGCCGAGACCTCGTAGCCCATCGTGGCCTGCTGGTTGGCGTCGCGGTTCAGCTCCGTCCCGTTGAGGCGGAAGACCGTCTTGGTGAAGCCGGAACAGTCCATGCCCTTGGGCGACGTGCCGCCCCAGAGGTAGGGCACGCCAATGAAGCGCTTGGCGGTCAACTCCACATTGTCGGCGGTCAGCTTGCGCGTCTTCGTCCAGGTGGCGTAGTCGGCCACAAGCGTGCGCTGGATGAATCCCTTGCGGCCGTCCGGCGTCTGCACGGCGCGCCAGCGTCCGCGCACACCGTCGTCCTTGAACAGCACGCCGGGCACGGCATCGCTCACCGGCAGCGCGGTGGTGTCGGGCCTGGCGCGCACGACGCCGAAGTACGCGGTCGTGATGACGCGCGGGCCGTGCAGCCACGCATCCACGCCGCCCTGCGTCGTCAGGTGCATTGCCGCCCCCTCGAGCCAGCCGAGGTACTGGTCCGGCCCCTGGATGTAGTACCAGTCGCCCTGCCGCTTGAGGAGCTTGAGCACCGTCCCCATCATCACCTGTGTGGCGAGTTCGGCGGAGTGCGCGGGATTGGACCGCACATTGCCAACGCTCACCTTCACGATGCCGTAGGGCGTGTCCTTGAGCGCCGGATCGGGGAGCAGGCGGACGCTGTCGAGCACGGGGCCGAGCTTCGCCGCCTCGAAGGCGGCGAGGACGTCGCGGCGCGCCGCGTCCTGGTCCACCTCTCCCTTCACGACCCACTGCGTCGCCTGCTGGGTGCAGGCAATGTCGAACACGGCGACGCGGCGATCGGGCGCATAGCGCGCCTTCACGGGCGCAAGGATCGCCTTGCAGGGATCGTCCTGCGCGGCGGCGGATGTGGCGGCGGTGACGAGCGGCACGAGTGCGGCCAGCACGAAGAACGGCAGTCGGAGTTTCATGCCGCGAAAATTGCCTGCGCGCGGTGGGCGCCGCCAGCGGACCGCGCGAGGCTCGCCAAAACGGGGCATATTCAAGGGCTGCGATACCGCCGGCCGACGCGTGTCGCCACGCCACGACACCACACCGTGAACGCCACGTTCACCGGACCGGGATATCATGGAACTGCTGCAGCTGCTGCACGAGGGCGGTGAGACCATCGTCGAGGACGCGTTCCACGCGATGGAGCGGTCACACCTGACGAGCTACGAACAGAACGGCATGAACCAGGCGCGCCAGCGACTGCACCATCTCTACATCCTGACCATTCGCGCGGTCGCCGACCGGAAGCTGGGACCGATCGTGGCGCACTCGGAGACCATCGCGAGCGAGCGGTTCGCCTCCGGTTTCGACCTCTGGGAGGTGCAGACCGCCTTCAACGTGCTGGAAGAAGCCATCTGGAGCCGTATCATCAAGGAGCTGCCGCCGGCGCAGTACGCGGAGGCCCTGGGCCTCGTGAGCACGGTGCTGGGGGCTGGAAAGGACGCGTTGGCGCGCACCTACGTGTCGCTCGCCAGCAAGACCAAGGCGCCGACGCTCAACCTGCAATCGCTGTTCACCGGGGCGGTGGGCGCGTAGTACGGCGTCCACCACCCGTTGGTCAGAACGCCTCGACGCCGGATGCCGTCACCCGGTGCGAGATGAGCGGCGGCAGCGAGACCTCCTCGTCGCCGATCACGATGGCTTCCGCGATGCACGCCTTGCCGGCCTCGATGCCCGCCGCGTCGCGCGCGAAGATCGCGGCGAGCGGCTGGCCGCGCGTGGCGTGCTGGCCGGGGCGCACGAGAATCCGAAAACCGACGGAGGGATCCACGGTGTCCTCCATCGTCAGGCGGCCGCCGCCGAGCGTGATGATGCCGCGGCCGATGACGCGCGGCGCGACGGACTGCACGATGCCCGTGTGCCGCGACGTGACGACGGCCTGTTCGTTGGCCTGCGGCAGGACGCCCGCGGGATCATCCACGACGCGTGGGTTGCCGCCCTGCGCCGCCACGATGCGCCGGAACATCTCGAGGGCGCGCCCGTCGGCCAGTGCGCTCTCGAGCAGCACGCGCGCCTCGCCGCGGTCGGGCGCCACCCGCCCGAGCACCAGCATCTCGGCGCCAAGCGCCAGGGTGACCTCGCGCGTGTCGAGCGGACCGCCGCCACGCAGCACTTCGAGGCTCTCTTCGATCTCGAGCGCGTTGCCGCAGGCGGCGCCGAGGGGCTGCGCCATGGACGTCATGAGGGCCACCGTCGGACAGCCGCAGCGTTCGCCGATGGCAACCATCGTCCGCGCCAGCGTCATGGCCCGGTCGAGTTCGGGCATGAAGGCCCCGGCGCCGGTCTTCACGTCGAGCACGAGGCCGTCGAGCCCCTCCGCCAGCTTCTTGCTCATGATGGACGCGGCGATCAGCGGAATCGCCTCGACCGTCGCGGTGGCGTCGCGCAGGGCGTAGAGCTTCTTGTCGGCCGGCGCAATTTCCCCCGTCTGGCCAATGAGCACGCAGCCGAGCCGCTCGACTTGCGCCTTCGCCTCGGCGAGCGACAGCCGGGTGTTGAAGCCCGGAATCGCTTCGAGTTTGTCGAGCGTGCCGCCGGTGTGCCCGAGACCGCGGCCGCTCATCATCGGGACGGCGAGGCCGCAGGCGGCGACGAGCGGGGCGAGCGGAATGGAGACCTTGTCGCCGACGCCGCCCGTGGAGTGCTTGTCTATGACCGGCTTGCCGAGTCCAGTGAAGTCGAGTCGCCCGCCGCTGTCGCGCATCGCTTCCATGAGGGCGAAGCCCTCCTCGTCGTCGAGGCCGCGGAAGAAGATGGCCATCAGGAGCGCGGAGACCTGGTAGTCCGGGTACCGGCCGGCGGCGTATTCGGCGGCAAACGTGCGAAGTTCCGCCGGGGTCAGCCGGCCGCCATCGCGCTTTCGGGTAATGAGGTCGAGTAGGTGCATTGACCGTGTGGCGGCGCGCCTCGTACGTTCCCTCGTGGGCCGGGAGCGCGCGCATAACCCCGGTCACACGGACTACGATGCAGGGCGGAAAATGTCACGGGCACGGCGCCCAATGGACGGGAGGACGGATTGACCAGCCCCACGACGAATCCGGTCGACGCCGGCGAGGAAATCACTCGCCTGCAGGCCCGCGTCCGGGAACTGACGCGCGAGAAGGAGCACCTCCTGGCCATCGTGGACATCCTGCAGGAGATCTCCAACTCGCTGCATTTCGTGGACATCCTGCAGACGATCGCCGGCAAGCTCGGCCGGACGTTCGGGCTCGACCGCTGTTCGATCTTCCTCGCGGGTGAGCGCGAGGGCGTGCGCCTGGTGGCCAGCTACGAGGACGCCTCCATCCGCAACCTCGTGGTGGACCTCGACCGGTACCCCGAACTCAAGCGGGCGTTCGACAGCGGCGAGACAGTCTTCATTCCCGACGCGGCCAACGACCCGGCCTATCGCAGCGTCCGCACCGCGCTCGAGACGCGCAACGTCCGCTCGATCATCGTCGTGCCGATCAAGTGGCGGCAGGATGTGATCGGGGCGATCTTCCTGCGGACGGAGCGCGATGCGATGCCGTTCTCGGACGCCGACGTGCGGTTCACGCAGGTGGTCGCCGAGCTGACGGCCAAGGCGCTCCGCAACGCGCACCGCTTCGAGGCGCTGCTCCGTTCGACGGAGGACAAGCAGCAGCAGTCGCGCCGGGCCGACCTCGAACGCATCGCGCTGGTGGCCTTCCTGCGCCGCCTGCTCGACCGGTATGCCGGAACGCAGGATCACATGTGGGCGGAAACCCTGTTGCCCAAGGCCTCCGACGAGGAGCTGGAGCGTCTGGTGGAAGTGGCGCTGAACGTCGTCGCCGAAGAGGCCAAGGGCTGAACCCGAGAGGAATGACACCATGCTGATCAGCAAGAAACTCAACGCCTTGATCAATGCGCAGGTGGGGCACGAACTGGCCGCGTCGCACCAGTATGTGGCGATTGCCACCTACTTCGACCAGGAAGGCCTGCCGACGCTCGCCAAGCACTACCACACACAGGGGCTCGAGGAGCGCGACCATGCCATGCGCCTCGTGAAGATCGTGCTCGACGCCGACGCCGACCTCAAGATCCCCGCGGTGCCGGCGCCGAAGATGGGCTTCAAGAACGCGCTCGAGGCGGTGAAGCTGGCGCTCGACAGCGAGCTGCGCGTCACCGCGCAGATCAACGGGCTCGTGGACCAGGCGATCGCCGACAAGGACCACCTGAGCAAGAACGCATTCGAGTGGTTCGTGAACGAGCAGCGCGAGGAGGTGACCTCGGCCACCCTGATGGTACAGATGGTCAAGCGCGCCGGCGAAAGCGGCCTGTTCTACGTGGAGCAGTTCCTCCAGCAGGGCGGCCTGGCCGAGGCGACGGGCGGCAACGCCGAGGCCGGGGCCGAGTAGCGGGATGCCGGCAAGCGTCGTGCGGTCCCTTCACGCGCCGCGCCGTCGTGGCGCGGCGCGTGGCACAGGAGCCGCTCGCCAGTGAGCGGGAAGGCCGCGCGCGCCGCCTGGCTGCGGGAGACGCTCGAGCGGGCGTCGCACGAGTATTACGTGCTCGACCGCCCGTCGCTGAGCGACGCCGAGTACGACCGGCTGTACCGCGAGTTGCTCGAGCTGGAGCGGGCCCACCCCGACCTGCGCACGGCCGACTCCCCCACCCGGCGCGTCGGCACCGATGTCGGCGAGTCGCACCTGGCCAAGTACGCGCACCTCGTGCCGATGGGCTCGCTCAGCAACGCGTTCAGCGATGACGAGCTGGAAGACTGGGCCAACTCCGGCCGCGACGTCGCCGGCAACGACTTCGACCGCTCCGGCTTCTGCTGCGAACTGAAGATTGACGGCGCGGCGATCAGCCTCACGTACCGCGAGGGGGTGCTCGTGACGGGCGCCACACGCGGCAACGGCGCGGTGGGCGAGGACGTGACCGCCAACGTGCGAACGATCCGCGACATTCCGCTGCGCCTTGCCGGCACGGGGTGGCCGCCGCTGATCGAGATCCGCGGCGAGGTCTACATGACCTTTGACGGGTTTGAGCGAATGAACGCCGAGCGGGCAAAGGCGGGCGAGCCCGTGTTCGCGAACCCGCGCAACTCGGCGGCCGGCGCCCTGCGGCAGAAAGACCCGGCGATCACCGCCAGGCGCCCACTGCGCTTCTTCGGGTACGCCTTCGCGGTGCCGGGGACCACGACGCTTCCCTTTGCCACGCAGTGGGAGCTGCTCGAGACGCTGGCCGGCTGGGGAATTCCCGTGGCCCCGAACCGCCAGCACTGCCGCTCGCTGGCGGAGGTGCACGCCTGGGCGCATGCGCTCGAGACGACGCACCGCGCCGAGCTGGCCTTCGCCATTGACGGCGGCGTCGTGAAGGTGAACGCGCTGGCCACGCAGGCCGAGCTGGGCTCGACGGCAGGCGGACGCGAGCCACGCTGGGCAATCGCGCGCAAGTTCGCGCCCGATGTCGCCGAGACGCGCCTGCTCGACATCGAGATCCAGATTGGGCGCACCGGCGTGCTAACCCCGCGCGCGGTGCTCGAGCCCGTGGAGATCGGCGGCACCACGGTCACGTATGCCACCCTGCACAACTTCGACCTGATCGCCGAGAAGGACCTGCGCATCGGCGACATCGTTCAGGTGAAGCGGGCCGGCGAGGTGATCCCGCAAGTGCTCGGACCGGTCCCCGACAAGCGCGACCGCAAGAACCCGCCCGCACCGTTTCGCCCGCCCCGGAAGTGTCCGCAGTGCGGCACGCCGGTCGTGCGCGTCGCGGACGAAGTGGCCGTTCGGTGTCCCAACGAGCGGTGCCCGGCCCGTCATCTCGAGGAACTGATCCACTTCACGGCGCGCGCGGCGATGGACATTCGCGGCCTCTCCGAGCAGCGCGTGCGCCAGCTGCTCGAGGCGGGGCTCATCAGCGATCCGGCGACGCTCTACGACCTGACCGAGGATGTGCTCGCCGCGCTCCCGCGCCTCGGCGACAAGAGCGCGCAGCAGCTCGTCTCGGCCATCGCGGCGTCGAAGGCGCAGCCGCTGTCACGCCTGCTGTTTGGACTCGGCATTCCGGACGTGGGGGAGGAGACCGCCAAGCTGCTCGCCCGGCGGTTCGGCACCGCGGACGCGCTGCGGGCGGCGACGGTCGAGGAGATCGAGGCCATTCACGGCGTCGGCCCGTCCATCGCGGCGTCGGTGAGCCGCGGGTTCGGACGTGCGGAGAACACGGCGCTGCTGCGGGCGCTGGCGCAGCGGGGCGTGAACACCACGGAGCCGAATCGGGCCGAGGCCGCGGGTGCCCTCTTGGGCAAGAAGATCGTCATCACCGGGACCTTGCCCTCGCTTGGGCGCACCGAAGCCAAGGAATTGGTGGAAGGCGCCGGCGGCAAGGTGACCGATTCAGTGTCCAAGAACACGGACCTCCTCGTGGTCGGCGCCGACGCGGGGAGCAAGCTCGACAAGGCGAAGGCGCTCGGCGTCGAGGTGATTGACGAGGCCGAGCTCTTGCGCCGGATTGGCCGCTGACCCCTTCTTTGACGCATATGGCCACCAACTTCGCGCTCGCCTCGACGCCGCTCGTCGCACTGCCACGCCAGTCCCTCGCGGCGCTGCGCTCTGCCCTCCTGCGTGACCTCGGGGGCAACTTCGCCACCTACCTGCAGGAAGCAGGATTCGCCGGCGGCGACGCCGTCTTCGCGTCGTTCCGCGAGTGGCTCAACACCCGCGGCGTCAACGTGGACGCGGTGGGCCTTGCCGAGTTCCAGGGGCGGGCGGCCGAGTTCTTCCGTGACACCGGCTGGGGGACGCTCGAGATCGGCACCCTCAACGACGTGGTGATCACGCTGGATTCCACCGATTGGGCCGAGGCGGACCCGTCGCTCAACATCGGCTTCCCCGCCTGCTACTACTCGATGGGGCTGCTCGCCGATTTCTTTGGCCGCCTCGCCGACGCGCAGCTGGCCTGCTACGAAGTCGAGTGCCGGTCGAACGGGGCGGCGCGCTGCCGGTTCCTGCTGGGGAGTGCCGAGGTCATTGGGCAGATCTACCAGCGGATGAGCGAAGGCGTGGGGTATGAGCTGGCGGTGCAGGAACTGATGTAGGCGCCACCCATCGGACATTTGTGCGACGGAGACCATCCGACGCGCCTTGCGCTGCGACCTTCAGGACGTATGCAGCAGGTCAGCAGTCATGTCGAGCAGGCGCGAGATGTCGAAGGGCTTCGGCAGAAACGCCTGACCCTCCGCCAGCGAGATCGGCTGGCCGGCGAATTCGGCACTGTACCCGCTGGTGAAGATCACTTTCAGCGTCGGTTGGACCTGCCGCAGCTTCGCGGCAAGCGCCGTTCCGCTGAGGGTCCCTGGCATCACGAGATCTGTGATGAGCAGGTTGACTGGCTGCTCCTCCAAGGTGGACCGATGCCAGGCGTCGTCGCCGTGGATCGCGGCGACAACCCGGTATCCATGTCGCTCGAGCGCGGCCTGCGCGACGTGCCGTACGCCGGGGTCATCTTCAGCCAACAACACGGTTTCGCCTCGTCCCCGCGTCCCCTCGGCGGGCACCGTCTCGGTTTGCTCCATGGTCAGCTCACTCGCCTCGTGCGCAGGGGCGAGCGGCAGGAAGACTTCGAACGCCGCACCCTTCCCAGGGTGGCTCTCCACCCGCACCAAGCCTCCGTGCTGCTGGATGATGCCGAAGACGGTCGCGAGCCCCAGCCCCGTCCCTCGCCCCGCCTCCTTCGTGGTGAAGAAGGGTTCGAAGACATGGGGAAGGATCTCCGCGGGAATGCCGCTCCCGGTGTCGCTGACGTGCAGGCGGGCGTACCGGCCCGCTGGCAACCGCTCACGCTCTGCCTCGGACTCTCCCAACGTGCGTTCGGAGGTTTCGATGGTCAGCGCGCCACCCCGCGGCATCGCATCGCGCGCGTTGACCGCAAGATTCATGAGGACCTGTTCGATCATGCCGGTATCGGCACGCACGGCAAGCGCCTCTTCTGACAGCTGAAGCGACAGGATCACATCCTCGCCGATGAGTCGGTGGAGCATCCGCGCAAGCCTCGTCACGACCTCGTTCAGGTCCATCAGGCGCGGCTGCATGATTTCGCGTCGGCTGAACCGGAGCAGCTGTCGCGTGAGGTCGGTCGCGCGATGAACGGCCTTTCCAATCTCATCGCAGGACTCGCTCACGGCCGGATCGAGCGCGGGTTCGAGTTCGAGGAGACCGAGGTGTCCCTGGATGACCGTCAGTATGTTGTTGAAGTCATGCGCAATACCGCCGGCGAGCCGCCCCACGGCCTCCATCTTCTGCGCCTGCAGCAGCTGCGCCTCCAGCAGGCGCTGGGGCGAAATGTCCTCGATGACACTGATGAAGTAGTCGGGTGCGCCGTCGCCCCGGCGGACGAGTGACGACGTCAGGCGCACCCAGACAGAGTCGCCCGCCTCGCGGACGTAGCGTTTCTCCATCGTATACGAGTCAATCTCGCCGGCGATGACGCGCCGTTCATTCTCGAGATCCAGCGCGAGGTCATCCGGGTGCGTAATCTGCCGGAATGACCGTGCGAGAAGCTCTGACGCGCTGTACCCCGTGATCTTGCACAGCCGCTCGTTGACGCGGAGGAAGCGCCCGTCGAGTCCGGTCACGCAAATTCCGAGCGCCGCCTGCTCGAACGTGGCGCGGAATTTGGCTTCACTTTCGCGGAGCGCATCCTCCGCCTGCTTGCGCTTGGTGACGTCCTGGGCAACGCCCATGAGGGCGACGACCCGTCCGGAGGGATCCCGCACGCTCGACGCATTCAACTGGAGCGGGAAGACGCTGCCGTCCTTGCGGCGGTTCAACAGATCGCCGCTCCACCGCCCGTCCAGCACACTCTCGCGGATCAACTCGTGCGTCTGCGGCTCCCGATGTGGGTCAAGGGCGAGCAGGGCGGGCGTTTGGCCGATGACCTCATGGCGCGCATAGCCGTAGGCGTCCAGAAACGACCTGTTGACGAAGATGAACCGGCCGTCGAGGTCGGTGATCGAGATGAGATCGTTGGAACTCTCGACCGCGTGCGCGAGCAGTCGCGCCTGCTCTTCCGCCTGGCGAAGGTCGGTGATGTCTACCATTGATCCGACCATGCGGATCAGAACGCCTGAGGCATCGAGAATGCCGTACGCGCGATCGAAGATGACACCATACGATCCGTCGGCGCGACGAAACCGGTACTCGCTGGTCCACGACCGCACCTTCTCTTCGACGGCCTTCTGGAACTCCGCCGTGGCACGGGTGCGATCGTCCGGATGCACGTGGTCGAGCCAGGCCTCGAACGTCGGGATCGTCCCCGTCGAATAGCCAAACTTCTCGTAAAACGTGTCGCTCCACCACGTGGAGTCGTTGACGACGTCCCAGTCCCAGATGGCGTCACCAGTGGCGCGCGCGACCAACTGCATGCGCTCGACGGACGCACGTAGATGCTCCTCGATGCGGCGGCGGTCGGTGGTGTCGCGGGCAACGACCTGCGCCAACCGTCGCCCGTTGTACTCCACGGGCGTCGCGGAGTACTCGATGTCCACCTCGGCACCATCGAGCCGCAGCAGCCTCTGGTCCATGTGGAGCAGCGCCTTCCCGTCTCGCAGCACGCGACAGATGCCGGACTGATACGCAGGACGGAAATCGGGGTGCACGAACGAGAAGGGTGACTTGTCCATCAGGTCGGTCGCGTCCGCGACGCCGACCAGGGCCGCTGCCGCCGGATTCGCGAAGACGATACCCTGCTCGTCCTTCACGGTGACCGCCAGGGGCGAGGTCTCCACGAGCTGGCGGTAGCGCTCCTCGCTGAACTGCAGCTCCTGGCGCGTCCGCTGCTGCACGACGTCCTTCTTGTGCAGCACGCGGGCAACCAGCCAGAGCAGCATGGCGAGCGACAGGACCGTGACTGCTGAGTCCAGCATCCATCCGAACGCCGGAGGGAAGGCCCCGCGCCGCTCTCCCTCCAGCTCTGCCCAATTCAGGACGATTGGGATGACCGCGATCGGCAGTAACAACCTGCGCATCTGCATGCCGCCGGCGCTGTCGGCATTCAGCAGCGCCATGAAGCCCTGCTCGGGACGGGCGCACGCCGTACCGACGCTGAGCACCAGGAGTGCCCAGGCCGTATGCACCGCCGTGCTCGTGAAGAACGCGGCACGCCCGAGGTTCGTCGGTCCGTAGAAGTAGCCGGCCACCGCAATGAGGGCGCCAAAGCTCGCCAGCACGGCAAATGCCTGGGAGAGCCGAATCAGCGCCGGCCTCGCAGGTAGCGCGATGAGCAGCAGGGCCGCTCCCAGCAGGGCGAGATCCACGGCGGCGAGCACCGACATGTCGCCGACGGGACGGACGCCCGCCGTAGAGCGCGAACCCGCCAGCCAGGCGCCGACGCTGACGGGCACGTTGAACAACGCCCGCGC
>JAJZRK010000368.1 GCA_021802745.1 bacterium | reverse complement strand
AAGCGAAGCTGTATGCGTCGACGCCACCGCGACCGCCAAACCGGTCAAAGGCGAGATCGCCGCGCACGGACCAGCGGGCGGGACGCAATGGCCCCTCCGCGCGCACGCCGAGTGCGGCACCCGCGTCGGCCGCGTGGCCAAGATCGCCGCCCGGGAGCGAAAGCCCGCCGACCAGCCCGAGCCGAAGCGAGGTGGCGCCGGGAGCGGGTGCCGGACGCGCGACTGCCCGTTGCGCGGCGGCCGCGCCCAGCGGCACGGCAGCGAGCAGACCGGCCGCCAGCGTGAGTGTGACGAAGCGAGTGGTGTGCATCGTACCTCGGAGTGCGTTGGTTGGGGCGGCGCATCGTCGCGCCGCGTCGCAGTGCACGAGGCAAGGTGCGCATATCCGGGCGGCCACTCCATCGGCCGCACTCCGAGATGCGCGTCGGACAGCGTCCTACTTGCTGCCGGGGGTCAGGAGATTGTGCCGCACCACGTACTGCACGATGTCGGCGTTGCTCTCGAAGCCCATCTTGGCGAGCAGGCGCGTGCGAAACGTGCTGACGGTCTTCACGCTGCGCCCCAGCGCGCCGGCAGCCTGCGTGACGGTGAGTCCGGACCCCAGCAGAACCAGTACCTCGAGCTCACGATCGGAGAGCTGGTGGTGCGGCGGCGCGGTGAGATCGGGGCCGAGCGCCAGTGCGAGCCGCTCGGCGAGGGCGTTGCTGATGTAGCGTCCGCCGCCCGCCAGCCGTGTGACCGCCGCGAGCAGTTCGTCCGGTGTGCGATCCTTGGTCATGTAGCCGGAGGCGCCGGCGCGCAGCGCGCGCGCCGCAAACTGGTCCTCGGCGTGCATGGTCAGCACGAGGATGCGCAGGTCGGGGGCCGCCGCGCGCACCCGGCGCAGGACGTCAAGAAACGGCGGGCCTGGCATCGACACGTCGAGGAGCAGCACGTCCGCCGGCGTCGAGGCGACGAGGGCGATGACGCTCTCGCCGTCCTCGGCCTCGCCGACCACCTGCATTCCGGCGCGCTGGCTCAGCAGTTCGCGAAACCCCGCGCGCACCACGGCGTGGTCGTCGGCAATCATCAGTCGTATCATGCGCTCCTCCGCAAGTCGTCGGGCATCGGCAGCGTCAGTGTGACGGCCGTGCCGTGAGGGGTGTGTCGGCGAATTTCGAGCCGGCCGCCGCACGCCGCGGCGCGCTCGCGCATTCCGAGGATCCCCATCGAGCGCGGGTTGCGCGCCTGTTCCTCGTCAATCCCGCGCCCATTGTCCACCACGCGAAGCACCAGCTCGCCATGCTCGTGTCGGAGATGCACAAGCACGAGGCTCGCGGCCGCATGGCGCATGATGTTGGTGAGCGCTTCCTGCGTCACGCGATACAGCACGGTGGAGCGCTCCGCGTCGAGCGCCAGCGGCTCGGGCAGCAGCGCCAGCGTGACCGGCACCTGGGTCTGCGCCGTGAACTGCTGCGCCGCGAATTCGATGGCGGCAATCGGACCGAGATTGTCGAGCACTCCCGGGCGCAGCTGGAGCACGATGCGCTGCACCGCCTCGATGGCGCCGTCAAGCGTCGCCGCGGCGCCGCGCACGTGGCGCTCGGAGTCGAGCGAGCCGCGGAGTTGCGTGCGATGCAGGGCGGCCGCCAGGCCGATCTTCGCCGCGGTCAGCGCCTGGCCGAGTTCATCGTGCACCTCGCGCGCCACGCGCCGCCGTTCATCCTCGTGCGCGGTGAGCAGGAGGTGGGACAGCCGTGCCAACCGCTCGCGGCTGGCGAACGCCTCGGCCTGCAGCGCGGCGAAAAGCAAGTTCATCAGGCCGAGCAGCACGAGGAACAGTTGCAGGGCGAAGAGGTTCGTCGTGGGACTGAATATCGTGAACGGCCCGAAGCCGGCGAGCGTCCGGCCACCGGCCACGAAGGCAATCACCGCCGTGGCGAGCGACGCGCCGCGGAAGCCGTGGCGCAGGGCGATCCACCCGGCCAACGGAAAGACGGCGAAGGCCAGCACGCCCCAGCGGGCAAAGATCACGTCGCAGCCCACGCCGAGCGCGAGCAGCAGGAGCACCGCGTCGGGCGGAAAGCGTCGCGCATCGTCCCGACCGGAGAGCCGATCCGCCCAGGCGAAGAGCAGCGGTGCGACCACCACCACGCCAACCGCGTCGCCGGTCCACCAGACGAGAAAGAGACTGACCGCCGTCTGCATCGTCGTGGCGTCGGTGAGCACGAGCGTCGCGACGCCGATGGTGGCCCCGATGAGCGTGCTGAGTCCGCCGGCCAGTCCGCCGAACGCGACCACGTCGCTCAGCGTTTCAGGTGACTGGCGAGCCCCCCACGCGCGGCGCAACAGCCACGCGCCGGCGAGCGCCTCCAGCACGTCGCCCGCCGCGATAACGACGGAGCCCGCCAAAGTCAGTCCGTTGGAGAGGTTCAGCAGCAACGCCGCGGCGGCCACTCCGGGCCACGGCCCCGTTCCGTAGCGGGCAAAGGCGAAGAGTGCGATGCCCGCCGGCGGCCACAGCGAGGAGACCGCGCGATGCTCGGTGGCCGCGGCGAGCGACAGCCACCCCGCCGCCGCATAGGCGCCGCCGACCGCCGCCGCGCGAAAGGCGGCGCGCGCGCGCGGATGCGAC
>JAJZRK010000367.1 GCA_021802745.1 bacterium | reverse complement strand
TCACCGTCGGCCCAGTGCGCGGAACGTACAAACCCGCGCTGCAACGCTATCTGTTCGTCGTGCAACGGGTTCACGCCGGCGCCGTGAGTGTCGACGGCCGCGCGCTGAACCCCGCCGCCAATCCGGCGGCGCTCAGCGGCTGCACGACGGTCTGTTGGGCGCGCGGCCACAACCGCGTCGCGTCCCTCACGTTTATCGATCTGCCCGCCGGTAAGCCCTACCGCGTGAGCATCAAGGAGGACAGCCGCCAGCAGGGCCGACGATCTGACTGAACGAAGCTCCGCACGCGCCCGGCCCCGGGGTCCCGGGCCGGGCGCGTGCGCCGGGATGAATCCGGGCTGACCGGAGCTGAGCCGACGCAGAGCGGTGCGTGCCCGACGACGACGACGGGGAGCAAGAGCCGATGGACGGCCAACGTCTAGGGGAACAACGATGAATCGTCAAAACGACTGTCACAGCATCCGGCCGTCATGCGGGATTCCATGGCTCATGCTCGTTTTGCTGTCTGGAGTGCTGCTCGGCGCCAGCGGCAGGGCGCTGGCCTGCGGCACCAACGGAAACATCCATTGGCGCGAGCTGTTCTCGGATCAGGGGCCGATGTTCGACAGCAATCAGCAGCCGAGCGCTACACAGCCCGTCACGGTCACACTGCGCACCGGACACGACAACGCCACTGCCGTCGACATCAAGTATTACGACACCGGCGACGAGACATTTCGGTACGTTCCGATGACGAAATCGGCGACGGATCCGACCGGAAAATTCGATTATTGGCGCGGAACCATCCCGGCGAGCGCTTCGGAGAAATACTACCGGTTCAGGGTCACCAATGGCTCGCAGACGGTCTGGTACAACGCGGCCGGCGCCAGCGCCATCCAGCCCGCCATTGGGGATTTCTACATCATCCCGGGCTATCACACGCCGAACTGGATGAAGAACGGCGTGATGTACGAGGTCTTCGTCGATCGCTTCTATGATGGCAATCCGCGCAACGACGTCACCAACGGCCAATACACGTTCCACGGCTGCGCAACCGAGCAGCACGCGTGGGGCACGAGCACGCGCCCCACGGTCCGCCGCTGTGGCGCCGAAGTCTTCTTTGGCGGTGATCTGGCTGGAATAGACCAGAAGCTCGATTACATCAAGGACACGCTCGGGGCCAATATTCTCTACCTCACGCCGATATTCGAGTCCCCGAGCAACCACAAGTACGACACCACAAATTACTACAAGGTCGATCCCGCCTTCGGCACCGCAGGAACCCTGGAGAAGCTGGTCCACGCGGTGCACAGCGCCAGCAACGGCCCGAAGGGTTACGTCATCCTCGACGGTGTGTTCAATCACACGGGGGCCGCCAATTGCTGGTTCGGCCGCTACGCTTATGAGCACCTCTCGTGCAACGTGGTCGGCGCCTACCGATCGAACTCGAGCCCCTACCATTCCTGGTATACGTTCCAGAAGTGGCCGAAGAAATACTCTATGTTCTTCACCGTCAGGGAGATGCCGAAGCTCAACTACGGCGCTCCGGGCTCGCCGGTGCGCGAGCAGATCTACGCGGGCCCGCACTCCGTGGTGCAGACCTATCTGAAGGCGCCCTACGGAATCGACGGCTGGCGGCTCGACTCCGCACAGATGCTCGACGCCAACGGCGGTCCGGGGAGCGATGCGACTAATCATCAGATCATGCGCGAGCTGCGCACGGCAGTGCTGTCCGTCAATCCCCACGCCGAGATACTCGGGGAGTACTGGGGCAACGCTTCCCCGTGGCTCGACGACGGCAAGCAGTGGGACGGCGCCATGAACTACGACGGCTTCACCGACCCGGTCTCGGAGTGGATGTGCGGAGTGAACGAGGACGGCAAACCCGCGGCAATCGATGTCACTCAGTTCGACGCCTGGCTGCATCGCACGCGGGCGGATCTGCCGGTGAACGCACAGGAGACCATGACGAACGAGCTCGGCACGCACGATACGCCGCGCTTCGCCACCCGCTGCGGCGGCGTGCCGGCCAAGAGCGAGCTCGGCATGATCTTCCAGTTCACGTACGTCGGCACGCCGACGATCTACTATGGTGATGAATACGGCATGAAGGGGCCTGCGCCCTTCGGCAACCGGCGGACGTTCGACTGGTCGAAGGCGACGCTGAAGGACCCGCCGGTGGCGCTCGCCCATCGGCTGATCGCGATCCGCCATCGGTACGCGGCGCTGCGCACTGGCTCCTTCATCACACTGCTCACGGACGATGCGCGTAATGTCTATGCATTTGGACGCTTCGACCGCACGCACCGCATTGCGGTGGTGCTGAACAACTCGCCGAAACCGCGGACGATCGCCGTACCCGTGTGGCAGGTGAGCGACGGCAACGGGTCGAAGGTCAAGGACCTGCTCACCGGGAAGGATTACCCGGTCGCGAGCGGCGCCGTGCACATCACGCTTCGCGGTTACCACGGCGCCATACTGGAGCAGTAGACGGCCGCTGGCCGTCGCAGGCCGGCGGACACTCGACTCGTCATGACGGCATACGCATGCAAACAAGAGTGAAACACTGATGTCCGATTTGAACACTTTGCGATCACGGGTTCCGCAACGCGCCTCTGCGGTTGCGGTCTTCATGGCGGCGACGCTGCTGGC
>JAJZRK010000068.1 GCA_021802745.1 bacterium | reverse complement strand
CGGTCTCCTGCTCGGCGGTCAGCGCGACGCCGCTGTCCACGAGGCGCTTGCGGTCAATCTCGAAGACGATGTCGAAGCCGGGGATCTTCTTCTCGATCAGGCTCCACTCGTCCACGCGCCGCGCCCCCTCGAGGAGCAGCGACTCCGGATTGATGGAGACGAGGAAGTCCTGTTCCTCGGGGCGGATGTCGGCCTCGAAGTTGAACGTCCCTTGCGTCCACGTGAAGAGGAAGTAGACGGCCTCCTCGATTTGCAGGCGAATCTGCCGGTGCAGGTCTTCGCGCGTGATGATGCGGCGATCCACGAGAATCTCGCCCAGGCGCTTGTCGCGCTCGTGCGCCTGTGCGGCAATGCCCTCTTCCAGCTGCGCCTGCGTGATCACGCCGCTCTTCATCAGGATGTCGCCGAGCCGGTCGCGGCGGTTCACGATCGAGGCGTACGAGATCTTCCCCTTGTCGAAGTAGATCGAGCCGAAGTTGTTGCGGTGCGTGACCGACAGGCAGCCGGTCTTCTTGCCCATGGAGAGCAGCTGCAGAACGTCGGGAAGGCTCGCTTCCTTGAGGCTGCCGCGAATGGCCATCAGCGCAGCTCCTCAATGAGGCGCGCGCCGGGGTCGGGCCACTCGAAGATCGTCTTCTCGTGGTCGAGGAACGGGTCGCCGATGGCCACCGCCGCCGAGACGCGCGGCGCGCGCGGCGCGCGCGGCGCCGGGGCGGCCGCGCCGAGCTCCGTCTGCGCGAATTCGACGGTGATCGCCGCCCCGTGCAGGTCGGCCGCCGCTCCCAGCCGCGTCACCACGCCGATGATCTCGCGCACGCTCTGCACGGGATGCTCGCCAAGCACCCGCAGCACATCCTCGCCGACGGCGCGCCCGCCATCGGTGAGGAAGCGCGCGTAGAGGCGCTCGCGCAGCGGACGGTCCGGCGACTGGATGGGCACCACGAGCCCGCCCTCGAACCGCGACCGCAGCCGCGCCTCGAGATCGGTGATATCGGCGGGGACGCGGTCGCTGGTGAGCACGACCTGCCGGCCGTGCTCGATCATCGCGTTGAAGACGCCGAAGAACTCCTCCTGCGTGCGCTCCTTGCCGCCGAGGAACTGGATGTCGTCCACGATCAGCGCGCCAGCCGAGCGATAGCGTGCGCGCCAGCGCTCGACGTCGCCGCGATGCACCGCCTCGATGAACTCGTCCACGAGCTGCTGCGCGTTCACGAAGGCGACGCCGTGCCCGTCGCCGCGCCGCTGCAGCGCGTTGCCGATGGCGCTGGCGAGGTGCGTCTTGCCGACGCCGCTCGGGCCGTACAGCACCAGCGGATTGTACCGGCGCGCCGGCTCGGCCACGACCGCGTCGGCGGCATGCACGGCGAGCTGATTGGACGCGCCCACCTCGAACGCCTCGCGCGCAAAGGCCGGACTCGGTCCCTTGGCGGGCGATTCGCCCGCGAGGGCGCGCTCCACCATGTCCTCCGCGGCCTCCATGCGCTCCGGGTCGCGGAAGACCGCATGACCCACGAGCGACGGATCCACCTGGCGCGCCTGCCGCTCGAGATTGCGCAGGTGCTCGACCGCCGCGGTGAACGTGGCGGTGAGGCCGGCCACGTCGGGCGCGCGCGGCAGGTCGAGGGCGCGCTCGAGCACCGCCGTGCGGAATCCCTCCGCCTGCCAGTAGGCAATCGCCTCCTTCAGGCGGCCGCGCCACGACTCCACGTGCTGCTGCACGACCACCTGGATGTCGCCGAGGAAGCTCTCGAACTCCCCGGCGTCGAGCCGCGGCGCCGGCTTCTGCTGGCCCGCCGCGATCGGGGCGAGCGCGGCGCGCAGTTCGTCAATGTCGGCGTACTCCCGCGCCGCGAGATCCTGCACGACGTCGGGGGTGAGCTCGAGCCCTTCCTCGGTGGCCATGCGCTGCAGGATGGCGGCGCGCGTCTCGTAGTCGGGCGCGGCCACATCCACCAGCAGGCCCTGCGACAGCGTCTTGGCGAGCGCCTCCTCGACCTCGGCGATGCCCGTCGGCAGCCGGTCGGCGGCCAGCACCACCTGGCGTCCCGCGCCCACGAGCGCGTCAATCACGCCGGCCAGCGCCAGCTGCGTGGACGGATGCCCCTCGAGCGCATGCACGTCGTCCATGAGCAGCATGCCGCCGTGCGCGAACGCCGCGACGAAGCTGTCGGCCGAACCGGCCGCCACCGACGCGGCGTGGCCGGCGACGAAGTGCGCGCCATCCTCCCGGTGGATCTCGAGCTCCGGCCACAGCGAGCCGGCGAGTTCGGCCACCGCCCCGAGCAGGTGCGACTTGCCCAGCCCGTGCGCCCCGTAGATGAAGAGCGGGTTGTACGTCGAGCCCGGGGACTCCGCCACCGCGCGCGCCGCCGCGGCGGCGAGGCGATTGTTCGCCCCGACGACGAAACGGCCGAACGTCTCGCGTGGCTCGGTCACCTGGTCATCCCTTCGATGCGCCCAGCCGGCGCAGCACGAGTTCGGAAATCGCGCGCAACGTCTCGAAGACGCCGGCCCCGTGCAGGGCGTCGGCTTCGAACGACGGCACGTCGCGGAAGTTGAGCGCGTCCTCGAGCGTCGTCACCGGCAGCAGCAGTTCGGGTGGAAGGTCGCGCTTGTTGTACTGGAGCACCAGCGGAATGCTGCGGGCGTCCACCCCGTGCTCGGCGAGATTGGCGTGCAGGTCCTGGAGGCTCTCGATGTTCTCGTCGAGCTGCCGGGACTGGCTGTCCGCCACGAACACGACGCCGTCCGCGCCCTGGAGCACGAGCTTGCGCGTCGTCTGGTAGTACACCTGCCCAGGCACCGTGTAGAGCTGAAAGCGCGTGGTGAAGCCAGAGATCGTCCCCAGGTCGAGCGGGAGGAAGTCGAAGAACAGCGTCCGGTCGGTCTGGGTCGCGAGCGACACCATTTGTCCTTTCCGGTCGGACGGCACCTGCCCGTAAATGTAATGCAGGTTGGTCGTCTTTCCGGACCGCCCCGGCCCGTAATAGACGATCTTGCAGGTGATCTCGCGCGTGGCGTAGTTGACCAGGCTCATGGGAACGAGGCGGAGGCGGGGAACAAGGGACTACGCCCGCCCGAATAGCTGGGCGAGGTTGCGATTGAGGTCACGCTCAAAATGTTCGGCCATCACCGGCGGCCCCCCCTCGGGGGCCGGCGGCGGCGCCGAGAGAGCGACGCGCGCCCGGAATTCCTCGAGGAACAGCTGCACGAGCCCGAGCGAGCTTTCGCGGTCGAAGACGGCGAGCAGGAGCAGCACGCCCGACGGCGCCGGGATCGCGCCGAGGAAGATCTGCCGGTCGCGGCCGGTGTAGTGCAGCGCCGTGAACGGCTTCCCTTCCAGCTGGCGTCCGAGTTCCGACGACGAGGCGTGAATGGCGGAGGCGAGCGCGCACGCCGTCATCACGTCCACCGACCGCGCGAAACCATACTGGCCCAGCACCTGCCCGGTGGGATGCATGAGCACGGCGATCTCCACCCGCGCGTCGTCCACAAACTGCTTCAGGGGCGTCTCCACCCAGCTGGCCACGACGGAGAACCTCATGGCAGCTGCTCCGCCGCGCGCAGCAGCTCGACGCGGAGCATCCCCACGTTGACGCGCGACTCGCAGACCACGACGAGCACGAGTTCCGCGCCACCCGCCGTGCAGACACGCCCCTGCTCCGCCGTCAGCTCGAGGAAGCCGGTCGCGCCAAAGCCGGCGGCGGCCGCCGACCGGCGGGCCTTGCGATAGAGCGACGCGGTGAGCGCCGCGAACGCGTTGCCGTTCACGCCGATCTGCAGCGTGGACTCGACGATGAGGCCGTCGTCGAGCCCCACGACCATCGCCCCCAGCACGCCGCGGTGCCGGATGAGCGATTCCGTGAGCGCGGAGAAGACGGAGCTCATCGCGCCCCCCGCATCCACTCGCCGGCGCGCTCGAGCGCCCGCTCGAGCACGCGGCGCACGAAGCCCAGCGGAATGGGGCGCGCCGCCGCCACCAGCAGCACGCCGTCGAGGCTCGGCGCCATGGCCACCGACGCCGCCTCCGTCTCGAAGACGATCTGGCGCCAGGCGCCAAGCCCGAGGTGCCGCATGGCGCGCGCCGCCTCGTCGCTCACCCCGGAGAGCTGCGCGCCGATGATCGCGGCAAGGTCGCGGCCGTCCGCCGAGACGTAGCGCCCGGCGAGCACGAGGCCGTCGCCGTCGAGCAGCATCGCCGCGGTGCGCTGGCCCTCGAGCAGGTCGTCAAAGAGCGCGCCGGCGTCGGCGTCGGCATGCGACAGCGCGGACGGCAATCCCATCGTCGGACGCGCGTTGGGGTTCGATGCTGCCAGCGCGCTGTGCGCCGCGGCCCCCCCGACGTCGGCCGCCATCGCCTCGCGGGAGAACTGTATCGTCGCGCGATCGGGCGCGGCCTCGCGCGCCGCCAGCTCCTCGCGCACCGTCTGCAAGGCGGCCGCGAGCGAGCCGTCCTCCGGGCTGACGGCGAGCGCCGCGCCGAGATGCGCGGCCGCCTCGTCGAGCCGGCCCAGCTGGAAGCAGACGAAGCCGAGTCCCTTGCGCGCGCCGGCATGGCCGGGCTCGATGCGCAGCACCGTCTCCCATTCGACGACGGCGCGCTCGAGGTCGCCGCCGTCCACCGCGATGCGGGCCACCAGGTCATGCGCGTCCGCGCGCGACGGATGACGCTCCACGCCGCGCAGCGCCACGCGCAGGGCGACCTCGAGGTCGCCCCGGCGCCGCAGTGCTTCGCCGAGCGGAACGAACGCGAGGCTCGCCGGGTCGGCGGCCAGCGCGTCGCTCAGCACGCGGATGTCGTCATTCGCCACGCAGCACCTCCACCGACCGTCGCAGCCGTTCCGCCGCCTCCACCGCCTCGCGCACCGCCGGCGCGTCCTTGTCGCCGGCGTGCGCGGCAAGGTAGTGCGACCAGACCCGGATCGCGTCGTCGAGCCGTCCCCCTGTGACCGCCGCCAGGCCCTGCAGCACCTGGGCGCGCACATTCGCCTGGCGCTCCGCCTCCGCGTCACTATCCAGCGAAATAGCCCGCGAGCGCCGGTCCGGCTCGCGCAGCACCACGACGCCGGTGCTCACCAATCCATAGACGATCTTGGCCACGTCGAATTCACTGCGGGCCAGGTCCACTGCCATGCGGCGCAGGTCGCGCTGGCCGTCAATCATGGTCAGCACCTCCCACTCCCCCGGCAGCAGGTCGAGTTGGCCGCTGTGATCCTCGGCGGCTTCCGCGAACTCCGGTACGACCAAGAGGCTCGGCACCCGGTCGGCGATGCGGGACCACTCGTCAATGCGGCGCGCCGCCTCCATGAGCACCGACTCCGTGGAGACGGCCACCGACGGATTGTCCGGCAGTTCGTCGGCGCTCGCCTCCTCGAAGCGGAAGTGCCCCTCCCGCCAGCTCATCAGCTCGAAGACGACGGCCTCCGCCTGGCGCCGCACGTACTGCTCCACGTCGCGCGCGGTGATGCCGCCCATCTCGATCAGGATCTCGCCGATGCGCCGGCGGTCGCCGTGGTCCGTCTGCCGTTCGCGCGCCGCGGCCAGTTCGGCCTCGGTGATCTTGTTGGCGCGCAGCAGCATCTCGCCGATCGGGTGCGGGTTGCTGCGGATGGACGCGTACGCGATGCGCCCCGCGTGGAAGGCCACCACGCCCTCGTTGTCGCGCAGCTTCGACACGACGCGCAGCACGCCCGACTTCCGGCTCAGGTCGAGCAGCTGGAAGACGTCGTGGATGCCGAGTTCGCGGAGCGGGCCTTCGATCGCCATCAGTCCGCTCCCCCGGCGCGCCGGCCGAACACCTGCAGCAGGTCCTGCGCCGTGCGCATCTCGCGGCGCGCGCGGCGCGCGAAGTCGCCGGCCGGCTCGAGGTCCACCACGCGCTGCCACGCCACCACGGCGTCGCGGTACCGCTTTTCGCCCGCCGCCAGCACGCCGTCGTAGAAGATCGCACCGACGTGCGTGGGGTCGAAGCGCAGCACGCGCGTGAACGCCGTGCGCGCGTCGGCGCTGCGCCCCATCGTCAGCAACGTCTCGCCGAGCGCAATGAGTCCCTCGAAGTTGTACGGGTCGCGCTGCAGCAGGTCAACCAGCAGGTCCACCGCCTCGCGCGGGCGTCCGGTCACGCGCTTCAGGCTGGCCAGTTCGAGCGTCGCCTCGGTGTACGTCGGCACCGCATCGAGCGCCGTCAGCAGCTCGCGCTCGGCCTCCTCCCACGCCGACTTCCGCACGAGCAGGCGCGCCAGCTCGAACCGCACCGCGGCAAAGTCCTTGTCGAGCGCGAGCGCATGGCGGTACGCCGAGATGGCCCCCTCGAGGTCGCCCACCGATCGCGCGATGTTGCCGATCCAGCGCAGCACCTCGGCGCGCTGCGGCGCGAGGCGCCGCGCCAGCTCGAGCGCCTCGAGCGCGGCGGCGGGGTCGCCGGCCTCGAAGCGCGCCGACGCGGCAAGCATCAGCGCGTCCACGTCCTCCGGCGCCGCCGCGAGGATCTGCTCGGCCACGAGGCGCGCCTCGGCGCCGCGCCCGAGCATCATCAGCGACTGCGCCTCGCCCCGCAGCGCGCGCAGGTGCCCCGGCCGCGCGCGGCTGGCGGCGCGGAAGCGCTCGAACGCGTCGCCGTACGCCCCCTGCCGGTACAGCACGTCGCCGAGCAGCGCGTAGCCGTCGGCGAGGTCGGCGCCGCGCGCCATGGCGCGGCTCGTCTCGGCGGTGGCGCGGTCGTAGAGCCCCTTGGTGAGATAGTCGGCCGCCATCGCGTACGGCTCGGCCTCGAGCACCACCGTCGGCTCGGGCGCGGGGGGCGGGGCCAGCTCCTTGAACAGCGTGTCGAGGAGCGTCGGGTCGAACGCGAATTGCCCCACCTCGGTGCTCATCCGCTGCTCGCCGCCGAGATCGGGGACGACCGAGAGGTCCGGATCCTCGTACTCGAGGTCAATGGCGAGCGAAAACTTCTGCGGCACGTAGTACGGGTCGAGCTCGAGCGCGCGGCGCGTCTCGCGCAGCGCCCCCTCGAAGTCGCCGAGGTTCGAGAGCGCGAAGCTCATGTTGTAGTGCGCCTCGGCAAACTCGGGGCGCGCCTGGATGGCGCGCGCGAACGCGTTGCGCGCGTCCTCGAACTTGCGCAGGTCGGCGAGCACAAGGCCGACGCCGTTCCACGCCACGGGATTCTCGCCCTCCGACACCAGCACCTGGCGGTACGCCTCCAGCGCCAGCTGGGCGCGCTTGGAGCGCGCAAGGAGCAGCGCGAGGTTCAGCCGCGCCTTCACGAAGCCCGGGTTCGCCGCCAGCGCGATGCGGAACGCGCCGATCGCCGCGTCGCGGTCGCCGGCGTGGAAGAGCGCGACGCCGAGGTTGTTCGACGCAATCGCATACCGGCTGTCGAGTGCCAGCGCCCGCCGATAGTCCTCGGCGGCTTCCGCGTGGCGGCCCTGCTGGTGCTGCGCCACGCCATGCTCGTTCCAGAGCTTCGGGCTGTCCTGCCGCTCCGTGAGCAGCTGGTCGTAGATCGTGAGCGCCGCCGCCGGGTCGCGGCGCAGCAGGTGCACTTCGGCCATCGCCTGCTGCACGAGCGGTCGGTCTTCACCGCGCTCGAGCGCCATCTGGTACTCGCGCAGCGCCTCGACGAAGTATCCCTTCTGCCGGAAGGCGAGGCCGAGGTTGTAGTGCGCGAGCCCGTCGCCCTCGGCGACCGTCATGCGCGTGGTCGCCCGCGTCTGCCGCGCCGCGCGCAAGGCCTCGTAGGCGGCCGGGTCGTATTTCGAGATCGCCAGGTTGGCCTGCTCGCGCGACAGCGCCGGGTTCAGCTGCACGGCGCGCTTGCTCGCCGCCCGCGCCTCGTCGTGGCGCCCCATGTCGCCGTAGATGAAGCCCAGCAGGTAGTGCGCGTCGGGATTCTCGGGATTCAGCTGGATGGCGCGCTGCAGGCTGACCAGCGCCTCCTCCATGAGCCCCTGGTTGTAGAGCGTCTCCCCGAGGTAGAACGCGACCACGGAGCTCATCGGGTCCATCTCGAGCGCGCGCACGAACCAGCGCTGCGCCTCGTCGAGCCGCCCCACCGCCTTCTGCGCGAGCGCCAGCTGCACGATGGCGCCGAGGTCGGTCTCGTCGTAGCGCAGCAGCTCCTCGAACTCGCGAATCGCCTCCTCGCTCTCGCCGAGCTGCGCGTACGTGCGGCCCAGCTCCCAGCGCGCGTCGCGGTCGTCGGCGCGCAGGCGCAGGCGCTCCTTCAGCTCCGCGACGTGGCGATCGTAGTAGCCCGAGTTGTAGAAGGCGATCTCGAGGTTGCGCTGCGCGACCTGCATCTTCGAGTCGAGTTCGAGCGCCTTCGTGAACGCCTGCACCGCCTCCTCGTGGAGCCCCTTGTTGAAGAAGAGCACGCCGAGGTTGTTGTGCGCGCCCGCGTCCGAGGGATCAATGCGGCGCGCCAGCGCCCGCAAGACCTCCCTGTCCCGGCTCGAAGCGAGCGTCTTCTGGCTCATGCCAGCTGCACCGCCTTGAGGATCTGGTCCAGGGACACCGCGTCGGGCAGCATGAAGAAGAAGCCGTGCAGGGGCTCCTGCCGCTCCTTGAGGAAGAACTCGGTCTCGATCACGAACGCCACCGGTGCCCCGGTGCCCGAGGCGGACGAGGTCGCCGTCAGCACATCACGCGCCGATTCCACCGTCAGGACGGGCGGCGTCGGCAGCAGCGTCATTCCCATGAACTCGGCGAGCGCGTTGAGGAAGGCCGAGCCCAGGATATTCCCCGCCTCCTTGATGGCCGACTGCTCAAACGTACCCATCGCCGTGAACGTGCCGGCCGGCCGCCGCGCCATCATCTCCGCCAGGCGCATGGCGCTCGCGTGCGGAATGAGCAGCACCGTATCGCCCTGGAGGTCGCCGGCCATCCCCATGCGCACCGCCGCCACCGGCTCCTCGCGCGCTTCGACCTGATGCGGGATCTCCGTGACCGCCGACACGGTCAGCCGCGGCACGCTGATCATGATCGTCTGGTCGGTCATCTGCGAGAGTGCGGTGGCCGCGTGGCCGGCGCCGATGTTGGCGACCTCGCGCAGCGCGTCGAGCTGGCGGGTGCTGAGGTTCCGGACGTCGTCCATGATGGCCGCCCTCAGAAGCGAAGGGTCACGGTGGTCCCCTGACCGAGCGCGGTCTCGAGCTGAACCACACCGCCCAACTGACGCACGCGCGAGTGCACGGCGTCCATGCCGACCCCGCGCCCCGAGAGGTCGCTCACCTCGGCCGCGAGCGAGAAGCCCGGACTGACGATGACCCGCACGAGCGCCTCGTCGTCGAGCGCTGTCACCTCGGGGCCAACCAGGCGGAGCGCCTGCGCGCGCGTGAGCACGCGGCCGCGGTCAATGCCGCGTCCGTCGTCGCGCACGCGCACCAGCACCGCCGCCCCCTCGTGGAGCACGCTCAGCACCACGCGCCCCGCGCGCGGCTTGCCGGTCTCTTCGCGAAACTCCGGCGGCTCGATGCCATGATCCACCGCGTTGCGCAGCAGGTGCACCACGGGCTCGCCGATCTCGTCCAGCAGGAAGCGGTCCACCTCGAGGTCGCGCCCCTCCATGGTGAACTCGATCTCCTTGTGCAGCGCGCGGGCCGCGTCGCGCACGAGGCGCGGGAAGCGGTCGAACAGGTGCCAGGCCGGCACCAGCCGGCTCGCCATCACTTCCGACTGCAGGTCCGCGATCAGGTGCGACGCGTGTTCCATGGCCAGCGCGAGCGCCGGCTCCCGCTGCGCCTGCACGAGCGCCGCGAGCTGGTCGCGCGCGTGCACGAGTTCGCCGATGAGGTTCACCAGGCGGTCGAGGCGGGAGACTTCCACGCGCACGTAGCGCGCCGCCACCGACGCCGTGGCCGGCTCATCGGTGGGCGTCAGGTGCATCGGGGCGCGCTGGCGCCCGCGCCCCGCCATGACTCGCACGTGCTCGACATCGCCCACCGACCGGATGGCCGCCTCGATCGCGGTCGGCGCGTGCGAGGTGACGAGGCGGAACGCGAAGGCCTGCGAGATCTCCGCCCCTTGCAGGTCCTCAAGCGGCGGCGACACCGCCACCAGTTCGCCCAGCGAGCGCGCCTTCTGGATCACCATGAAGGCGCGCACGCCCGGGAAGACCGTCCCCGAGCGCTGGCGCACGCGCACCAGCAGGCCGGGGCCTTCGTCCACCGCCACGTCCGCCGAGTCCGCGCTGGCCGGCGCCGCCAGCCCCGCCATCGCGTCCGCCGTCGTCTCGCCGCTCAGCCGCCGCAGCTTCACTCGCGCGTCGGCCAGCACGGGCGGCTCGGCGACGCCCGCGGCCGAGAGGTCAATGCCGACGTCCAGGGCATCGGCCGCCGCGAACAGGACGTCCATGACCTCGGCGTTGACCGCGAGCGCGCCCGCGCGCACGCGCTCGAGCAGGCTCTCCAGCTCGTGCGTGAACGACGCCACCGCGGCGTAGCCCATGGACGCGCTCATCCCCTTGAGGTTGTGCACCACGCGGAAGAGCACGTGCACCGGCTCGGCGTCCGCCGGACGCGCCTCGAGTTCGAGCAGCGCGCGATTCATCGCCGAGAGCTGTTCGCGGCTCTCGGAGCGAAAGAGGTCTGCGTACCGGGTCGAGTCCACGCCGCGGCTCAATGGCTCGGATGGACCGTCAGCCCAGCACGCGCTGTACGGCCTCCAGCACGCGGCTCGGCTGGAAGGGTTTGACGACGAAGTCCTTCGCCCCCGCCTGGATGGCCTCGACCACCAGCGCCTGCTGGCCCATCGCCGAGCACATCAGCACGTGCGCATTCGGGTCGAACGCCATGATGGCGCGCACGGCGTCAATGCCGCCCATGTCGGGCATGACGATGTCCATCGTCACGAGATCGGGCTTGAGCCGCTTGTACTGCTCCACGGCCTGGGCGCCGGTGTCGGCCTCGCCGACCACTTCAAAGCCGGCCCGCTGGAGGATGTCACCGACCATCGTCCGCATGAAGATCGCGTCGTCGCAAATGAGCACCGTCGGCACCGAAAACCCCCCGCTTCGTGTGTGGGTCCCGCATCGGCTGAAATCGCCGGGACGATCGCGTGCAGAACCTCAGCGGGCCGACGCGCCGGCGTCCGCCCGCCACATGTCCAGAAGCTTCCCGCCGATGATCAGCGATCGGCTCTATAGAAGTGAAAGTACTCCAGGGGATTGGGCGAGGCAATCAAATCCGGGAGTTCGGCCACCGTCAGCAGACAGGTGCGCAACGCCTCCGGCAGCGGCGAGCGGAAGTCCAGCGACTCCCCGGAAACCGGGTGGTGGAAGACGAGCCAGGCGGCGTGCAGGAAATGCCGCCGCGGTGCCAGCCCGACCACCTTGCGCGCCCCGCCGCCGCCATAGATGTCATCCCCGACGACGGGATGGCCGATCGAGGCCAGGTGCACGCGAATCTGGTGCGTGCGTCCGCTGTGCAAATGGCAGCGCAGAAGGTCCGTGGAGGTAAAGCGCGCCAGCCGCGCGAAGTCGGTGCGCGACTCGCGTCCGGTCGTCACCACCGCCATGCGCACGCGGTCGTTGGGGTCGCGCCCGATCGGCCGGTTCACCGTGAGCGCGTCATCGGCGAGGTGGCCCCAGCAGAGCGCGGCGTACCGGCGCGTCACGCGCCGCTCGGCGATCGCCTTGCTGAGCACGCGCAGCGCCTGGTCGGTCTTCGCCACCACCATCAGCCCCGACGTGTCCTTGTCGAGGCGATGCACGAGGCCCTGGCGCTCCTCTTCTCCCCCGTCGGCCAGTCCTTGCCCGCGCCCCTTGAGCGCGTTGACCAGCGTGCCCGTCCAGTTGCCCGGCGCCGGATGCACCACCATTCCTGCCGCCTTGTCCACGACAATCAGGTGCTCGTCCTCGAACACGACCGAGACCGGCAGCTGCTCGGCAATCACCTCGCGTCCCGGCGGCGGCGGGACGTCCACTGCGATGCGCGCCCCGCGCGCGGCGCGGAACGAGGCGCGCGCGCGCTTGCCGTCCACGAGCACGAGTCCGTTGGCCACCAGGGTCGCGGCCTGGCTGCGCGACAGGTCGAGCCGCTGCGCCACGAGGAGGTCGAGGCGCGGCGCGTCGTCCTCGTCCACGGTGAACTCGTGATGCGTGCCCGCCGCGGCGGCGCCGGTCACGAGGCCGTCAACCGGTGGCGCCGTTCGACGCCTGGTCGGCGGCGTCCACCGCGGCGCGCACCGGCGCGCCAGACTCCGCGGCGCGCATCGGCCCGCCAGACTCCGCGGCGCGCACCGGCGCGCCAGCCGCCGCGACCGCGCGCTCGTCCGCGTTCCAGAGCAGCCAACCGAGCAGGATGGAGCCGGTCGTGACCGCGATATCCGCCACGTTGAAGGTCGGCCATCGCCACGCGCCGACGCCAACGTCAATGAAGTCCACGACGCCGCGCGCCGTCTTGAGGCGGTCCATCAGGTTGCCGAGCGCCCCGCCGGTCACGAGCGCCAGCGCGAGCAGCCGCGCGCGGTGCGCGAGCGGCGTGTCCACGTAGAGCTTCGCCAGCACCGCAAGCGCCACGAGCGACAGCCCGACGAAGATCCAGCGCGACTGCGGGCCGAAGTGCAGCCCGAACGCCGCGCCGGGATTGTAGACGAGCGTCAGCCGCACGCCGTCGCCGAGGACAGGACGCGGCAGGTAGGCCGGCAGCAGTCGGTCCACGGCGAGCATCTTCGTGAAGGCGTCCGCCGCCACCACCCCCGCGGTGACGCCCCAGAAGAGGCCGGGCTTACTTCTTGGCATCTTCCTCGCGCTGCTTGCAGTCCTTGCAGTAGCGCGCGTGCGGCAGCGCCTCGAGCCGCTCCACCGCAATCTCGCCGCCGCAGTGCTGGCACTGGCCGAACGTGTCGGGGCTCTTGTACAGCCGGCGCAGCGCCTGGTTCACGTGCCACAGGTAGCGCCCTTCCTTTGACGCGAACAGGAAGGCCTTCTCGCGCTCCATGGCGTCGGTCCCCTGGTCGGCCATGTGGAACGAGTAGCTCGACAGGTCGCCGTCGGCCCCCTGCTGCGTATTGCTCAGCGTCTCGTCCCACTGCCCGAGTTCCTTGAGCACACGCTTGCGTTCATCGAGCAGGAGCTTCAGGAAGAACTGCTGCTGCTTCTTGGTGAGCGGCTTGAACTTCTTCTCACCGCCGTTCTGAGGCGCCATCGTCAGGATACCTTTCGAAGTGCGAGGGTAGCGGGCACGCCATCGAATTCGGCGGTCGTACCCGGGGGGGCATCGGGACTCATCTTATCCGCGATGTACAACTGCAGGGTCAAGGTCTCGTCACAAATCCAGCCGCGGTGGGCCTCCACCGCCTCGTGCAGCACGGCCGGCCCGGCCACCCACAGGGTGATGCGGTCGCTCACGTTCAGGCCGGATTCCTTGCGGAACCGCTGCACGCGGCTCACCAGTTCACGCGCGAGCCCCTCGCGGCGCAGCGCGTCCGTCAGCGTCGGGTCAATGGCCGCGAAGCGCATCCCGTCCTGCGACACGACGAGCGCTCCGCTCGCCTTGCGCACGACGGTCAGGTCGTCCGCCTCGAGCGGATGCGTGTGCCCGCCTACGGTCAGGGAGACGGATTCCCCCCGCTCGAACGCGAGCAGTGTGGCGCTGTGCAGGGCATTCACCGCCTTGGCCGCCTGCGGCGTCTCCTTGCCCCACTTCTTGCCGAGCGCGCGGAAGTTCGCCTTCGCCTCGAGCGCCACGAGCGAGTCGGCCGAGCCGAGGAACTCCACCGCCTTCACGTTCAGTTCGCTCGAGAGCAAGGGCACCAGCTCGTCGAGCAGCGCCGGCGGCGCGTCGCCGGCCACGCAGACGAGGCGCGACAGCGGCTGGCGCACCTTGATGCCGGCTTCCTCGCGCGCGGCGCGCCCGAGCGTCGCCAGCGCGCGCACCTCGCGCATTGCCGCCTCGAGCGGCAGGTCGCGCGCCGGCGGCGTGGTGCGCACGTAGTCGGCGAGGTGCACCGACGCGCCCGTGAGAGCGCGATGAATCCAGTCGCTCACGAACGGCGCAAACGGCGCCAGCAGGCGCGAGACGACGGTGAGCACCTCGTGCAGCGTCGCGAACGCCGCGCGATTGCCGGCGCCGTCCACCTCGTAGAAGCGCCCGCGCGACAGCCGCACGTACCAGTTGGCCACGTCCTCGGTGACGAATTCCATGAGCGCGCGCGATGCCGCCGTCGCGTCGAAGCGCTGCAGCGCGTCATCCACCTCGGCTTCCACCGCGGCGAGCCGCGACAGGATCCATCGGTCGAGCAGCGGACGGTCGGCCGCGGCCGGGTCAGCCGCCGACGGCGCCCAGCCGAAGTTCGCGTACTGCGCGAAGATGCCGCTGTAGATGTTCTTCAGCGTCACGAGAAAGCGCCCGGCCGTTTCGCGGATCACCTGCTCGTCAAAGCGGCGCGGCACCCAGATCTGGCTCGACGCCACGAGGAACAGCCGCACCGCATCGGC
>JAJZRK010000067.1 GCA_021802745.1 bacterium | reverse complement strand
CGCCGCGCCCGCCACCTTCTCGAGCTGCTTGAAGTCGTGCTGCAGCCGGTCGCCGGTGAACTCCTCCTCGATCTCGGTGCTCGCCTTCAGCATGCGCTCGTTCTGGTCAATGCGCTCTTCCATGCGGGCGAAGGCCTCGAAGGCCGACTTCTCCGACATGGACGACATCGTCTCGTTGATGCGCGCCTGGGCCTGCGCGCGGCGCTGGCGGGCGAGCAGGAGGTTCTTCTTGCGCTTGGCCTCCTCGATCTTGTCGTTGAGGTCGCGCAGCGAGTTCTTGAGCTTTTCCGTCTCGGCCTGGTGCGCCTGCCAGGTGGCCTCGAGCTGCTGGCCGTGCGCGAAGTGCTCGCTCTGGCGCACGAGCGCCTGCTTGGCGAGGTCGTCGCGCCCTTCCTTGATGGCGAGCATCGCCTTCTGCTCCCAGTCCTGCGCCGCCTTGTACTCGGACTCGGCCTGGTCCTTCAGGCGCTTCTCGTCGGCGATCGCGGCCGCCACCTGCTGCTTGGCGCGCTGCAGTTGCGAGCGCATGTCAACGACGATCTGGTCGAGCATCTTCTCCGGATTCTCGGCCTTCGAGATCAGGTCGTTGATGTTCGACTTGAGGAGCGTGGTGAAGCGGTCCCAGATACCCATCGTCACTTTGCCTCGCGGATCGTCGCCAGCTCGCGGAGATGCGAAGGCAGGGCGAGCGTGATGCTCTCGTAAGCGGCCAGGAACTCGGTGAAGTCGAGGTGGTCGAGCTCGAGCGCCTCGGTGAGCACGATCGAACCGTTGTCAATGCCGTACGACCCGTGGAGCAGGTCGGTCGCGTTGAACTCGAGCAGGCGGCGGTTGATGCGCGCCGCCGTGCCGTCATCGCCGGGCGTGTCCATCACCTTGACCCGCAGCACGACGACGGGTGGCGAGTGGTGGACGACGACGCTCATGTCGAACTCGCCGCCGGGGTTCACCGACCAGAGGCCTGGCTCGATCTCGGAATAGGTGGCGCCTTCGTTCGACAGCCGGTCGAGGAATTTTTCGATGTCTTCGCGGTTGACCATGTTTGTCCCTGCGTCAGCGTGTGGGGGACTTACGCGCGCCCCGTGGATGAAAGTTTCACACGGTCCCCACGGGAGCGCTAGAGCGCAACTTCAGCGCTATTGCCGGCAAGCGTCAAGTATGCCAGCGCGCCTTATAGCCCGAGCATAATTGCTCCAGCATGCGCGCGTACTCTCGGTCAATGTCGATACCAAGCAGGCTGTTCCGCGCAACATAGGGCGCGTGAACATTGTCCACGAAGACCGGCACCTGAAGTACGAAGTCGAACGCCGCCACGTGCGTATGTCCTGGCTTCCGTGTCGGGAGCTTGTCGAACTCAGCAACGGTGCGAAGCGGTTCGTTCGGTCGGTTCTCGCTTACCGCGAATGCGAACTCTTCCCAGAGTCCTTCGTCACCGCTCGACAGGCGCGGCAGCACGTCGCGTTCGAACTGCTCGTCCCTCCCCTTGAACATCTTTCTGACACCGTCAGGCACGTTGAGCACTCGCGGCGCCATGCCCACCATGATAGTTGCAACAAGAATTGCCTCAGGCCGGGCCTTGTGGATAGCCGACAGGACCTTCGTTAAGTCATCAAAGCGATTCGTTCGATTCCTGTGAGCAGTAATTACCGACTTGTTCTCCACGGCGACCCGCACCTTCTCGATAACCGGTTCCCCCTTCGCTCCTGGCTCGCCGATGAACAAATCAACCTTTCGCTGTCGGTCGCCAGGAGACGCGACGTTTTCCCACATCCGAACCGCACCGGAGTCGACATCCGTGCGCAACGCATCGCAGCACCGAAGCAGGTCCTCATACATGCCTGAACTCACGACATCCGAATGCGTCTCCAGGCGGTGATTGTGATAGCCA
Source organism: bacterium (assembly GCA_021802745.1). Next base: position 12,686 of record JAJZRK010000067.1, on the reverse strand, counting down.
GCCTTTCTGATCGCTTCGATTGCCGCGTCGAAGGGCGTCGTCATGCGCTTCGGACTCGATGCAAGTGTGAAGGAGCCAGCACTGAAAACTCCGCCGGGACTGGCAGTCGCTTAAGAACGGTGCTCTGCAGGCGGAGGAATCCGTTGGCGGCGCGCTGACAGTGTGCATCGAGCCAACGAGCTGCGACCTGGGAGTTCAGGTAGTTCAGGAGGGGAAGAAGCAGCGACGGATCATCCGGTACGATGTAATACACGGAGTGGCGTGGCACTATGACGCCCCGTCGATCAAGCACAAAGGCCGGGCGTGGACCGATGTCCTTGCACAAGATCTTCGGACGCAAGATCTCCGCGAGGGGCGGATTCTCATGAAAAGCGTGCCAGGGCTTCTTCTTTGCGCAGGTACGACGGATCAGCCGCTCGAAGTTCGAGGGCAAGGTGAGGTGCCCAAAGAGCGCGCCGAGTCGCTCCTCAGGAAGGAGGTCACCTCGAGCGTCATAGGGCACGAGCATCGCATACTTCACGACAGGCTCGCCGGCCAACGGCAGATCACGGCCGGAGATCGTAGGGTACGCGAACTGCGCAAGCTCAGACGGAAGCCCTTCCCATCGCTGCACGAACACGCTGTCGGCTCCAGTCGCGACACCACAACTAATTCTCCGGCACACCTCTCCAAGCGTACGACCGCCGGGCATCTGTTGATGGCCTCGCAGGAGCGGAAGCCAACTGTCCTCACGTTCGTGTAAGTTGACGAGACGCGTTTCCCCGTCACGGCTGAAGACGCGCGTGGCATGCTCGCCGCGAGTTTTCTGTAAGGTCGAAATCACGGGATATGTGACCAAATCGCCGAAGGTCGCTTCGTCGATTAGGTGCAGTTCCTCGAGCGAATACGTCGAGATATGCCGCCGCAGCGCCCGAGAGCTCTCCACGTAGATGAACTTCTCTGGCGTAATGAAGACGAGGCGGCCACCGGGTCGCAGGCAGCCAAGGGCGCGTTCGAAGAAGAGCGTATACAGGTCGAATCGGCCGCGCGCCGTCACGAAGTCGCGCCGATAGACCTCCTTTTCGGCGGCGCTGAGTTGCTCGATGGATACATACGGAGGGTTCCCGATCACGGCATCGGCGTGAATAGCCGTCGGCGCGAGGAAATCGGCATGCATTATCGAAACGGAGCGATGTCGCTCGAACCGCGCCTTGCAATAGCGAACGTGAGCCGGGTCGAGTTCGACGCCTACTATCTGTGGGAGCGGCTTGTGGTGGCGCTCGCACCATCGAATAATCCCGTCGATAAACGCCCCGCGACCGCAACCAGGATCTAGAATAGTGGTCTTCGGAGCTGGCGCACCGGTGCGGAAAAGCTTGTCGACCATCAGGTCGACCACGGCATCCGGCGTTGGCACGAATCCTCTCACGCTGACTCCATCGCGGCGGCATTACATCGGTAGACTCAGAAACTACCAAGTTACGGACGAACAGGCCAAGCGCATCACCACAACCTGCATCCTTTCAGTGCATTTCCTTCGTGCGCGCGCTATCCGCGGTCCCTCAGGCGTCGGCCCGGCGAAGCTTGACTAGCCGCTCCTTCGCAAGCCGCCGCCCGGTGGGGGTCGCCGCGAGTCCGCCGCCGGCCGTCTCACGATAACGAACGTCCATTTCGCGGCCGATCTGCCCCATCGTATCAATGACCTCGTCGGCGGGAATGGCAAACTCAACGCCGGCAAGCGCCATCTCGATGGCCGCGAGCGCGATGGCGCTCCCCGTGGCGTTGCGGAAGACGCACGGCAGTTCCACGAGCCCGCCGAGCGGATCGCAGACGAGGCCAAGGGTTCCCTGCTGGGCCAGCGCGACGGCGTGGCCGCACTGGGTGGGCGAACCGCCGAGCATTTCGACGGCGGCGCCGGCCGCCATGCCGGCCGCCGCGCCGGTCTCGGCCTGACAACCGCCCTCGGCCCCGCTGAGCGACGCCCGTTCGGCGATGACGGCGCCGATGAGCCCGGCGGTGGCGAGCGCGTCAATGAGCTTGTCGTCGCCGATGCCCTGGGCATCGGCGAGGCCGGTAAGGACGGCGGGCAGCACCCCCGCGCCGCCGGCGGTGGGTGCCGCGACAATTACGCCCATGGCGGCATTGACTTCCTGCACCGCGAGTGCGCGCATGAGCACGTCGCGGAACGGCGTGCCGCTGAGGGGCCCCGCCGGGCCAAAGCGCAGCTTGGCCGCATCGCCGCCGACGAGCCCGGACGCGCTGCGGAGGTCGCCTGCCGCCCCCCGCCCCACGGCCTCGCGCATCACGACGAGGGCGCGGGCGAGCACCTGCCGGATCTCGGCCACCGGGCGCCCGTTGTCGCGCGACTCGGCTTCGAGCGCGACTTCGCTGAGGCGGAGGGCGCGGGACTCAGCGTCTTGGATGGCGGTGGCGAGAGCGTTGTACATCAGGAGGGGGAGGGGTGCAGGGGCTTGGAAGGGGGGAGGAGTGGAGAGAGGAGGATGAGAGGGGAGGATTAACTGGTCAGGCGGTCGAGCTTCACGGCCCAGCGGACCCAGTCGAGCGCCTTGATATGGTCGCGGACCTCGTCGCCGGGCGGTTCATCCAGCTCAATCACCATGAAGGCGTCGCCGCCGCGGTGGCGGCGGGAGACGCGGATAGTGGCGATGTTGACGCCATCCTCGGCCAGCAGCGTCGTGATGCGGGCGATGGACCCGCGGATATCCTCTGCGACCAGCACGATGGTGTGGTGGTTGGCGTGCACCTCAACCGGGAAGCCGTCAATCTCGTTCACGAGGATGCGTCCGGCGCCGAGTGACGAGCCCGTCATCACGGCGGTGTTGCCGTCGCGCTCGACGGTGATGCGCACCGTGTTGGGATGGACCTCGTTCTCCTCGCCGAGCTTGGTCTTGCTGAACGTGTAATCGAGCCCTTCGCCCGCGGCGATCTCGAGCGCGGTGCGCAGGCGGTCGTCATCGGGACGGAAGCCAAGCAGGCCGCCCACGATGGCCTTGTCGGTGCCGTGCCCCTCACCGGTGCGTGCGAAGGACCCGTGCAGCTCGACGTGCGCCTTCTGCGGCGTGCCGCCCATGAGGTTGCGCGCCAGCAGGCCGAGCCGGCACGCGCCGGCCGTGTGGCTGCTGCTGGGGCCCACCATGACGGGGCCGATGATATCTAGAATCGAGACCACGATTGAGGATTGGGAATTCGGAGTGGGATTGAGGATTGCGAAGGCGGATTGCGATTGGCGATTGGCCAGCTGCCATCCATGGTCTACCGACCACTGTCTACAGTCCACCGTCCACCGTCCACCGTCCACCATCTACCGTCTACCGTCCACCGTCTACCGTCTACCGTCTACCGTCTACCGTCTGCCCTTAAGCATCCCCCGCAAGAACTGCCCCGTGTAGCTCGCCGACACGGCCGCCACTTCCTCCGGCGTGCCGGCCGCGACAATGCGCCCGCCAGCGGCGCCGCCGTCGGGGCCAAGGTCCACGATCCAGTCGGCGGTCTTGATGACATCGAGGTTGTGCTCGATGACGAGCACGGTGTTGCCGCGGTCCACCAGCTTGTGCAGCACCTCGAGGAGCATGCGCACGTCCTCGAAGTGGAGGCCGGTGGTGGGCTCGTCGAGGATGTAGAGCGTGCGCCCGGTGTCGCGCTTGCTGAGCTCGGTGGCGAGCTTCACGCGCTGCGCCTCGCCGCCGGAGAGCGTGGTCGCGCTCTGGCCGAGGTGGATATAGTCGAGCCCCACGTCGTGCAGCGTCTGCAGCTTGGTCGCGATGCGCGGCTGGTTCTCGAACAACGCGAGCGCGTCTTCCACGGTGAGGTCGAGCACCTCGCTGATGCTCAGGCCGCGGAAGCGCACGTCGAGCGTCTCGCGGTTGTAGCGCTTCCCCTTGCACGTCTCGCACGTCACGTAGACGTCGGGGAGGAAGTGCATCTCGATCTTGATGAGGCCGTCGCCCTGGCACGCCTCGCAGCGGCCGCCCTTCACGTTGAACGAGAAGCGCCCCGGGCCATAGCCGCGCATCTTCGCCTCGGGGAGCTCGGCGAAGAGGTCGCGAATGGGCGTGAAGAGCCCGGTGTACGTCGCCGGGTTCGAGCGCGGCGTGCGCCCGATGGGGCTCTGGTCAATGTCAATGACCTTGTCGAGGTGCTCGAGTCCGACGATGCGGCGGTGCGCGCCGGGAATCACGCGCGCGCGGAAGAAATGCCGCGCCAGCGCGCGATGCAGGATGTCGCTGATGAGCGTGCTCTTCCCCGACCCCGACACGCCGGTGACGGCGGTGAAGCAGCCGAGCGGCACCTCGAGCGTGATGTCCTGCAGGTTGTGCTCGCGCGCCCCTTCGACCACGAGCTGCCGCCGTGCATCGCGCGCACGCCGCGCCGCCGGCAGCGGAATGGACTTCTCGCCGCGCAGGTAGGCGCCGGTGAGCGACCCCGGCGTGGCGATGACGTCGGCCACGCTCCCCTGCGCCACCACCTCGCCGCCGTGCTTGCCGGCCCCGGGGCCGAGATCAATGAGATAATCGGCGGCGCGGATGGTCTCCTCGTCGTGCTCGACGACGAGCACCGTGTTGCCGAGGTCGCGCAGGCGCTTGAGCGTGGCGAGCAGGCGCGCGTTGTCGCGCTGGTGCAGGCCGATGCTCGGCTCGTCGAGGATGTAGAGCACGCCCACCAGCTTGCTGCCGATCTGCGTGGCCAGCCGGATGCGCTGCGCCTCGCCGCCGGAGAGCGATTCGGCGGAGCGGTTCAGCGTGAGGTAGTCGAGGCCCACGTCCACCAGGAAGCGTAGCCGTTCGGAGACTTCCTTCACGATCGGGCCGGCGATCTCCGGGTCGAGGCCGCGCCGTCCGGCGGCGCGCAGGGGGACCTTCTCAATGAAGGCGAGCGCATCGGCCACGGAGTGGTCCACGAGGTCGCCGAGATTCATCCCTTCGATGGTCACCGCCAGTGCCTCGGCCTTGAGGCGCGAGCCGCCGCACTCGGGGCATTCGGCAACGAGCATGTACTCCTCGAGCTCAGTGCGCACGTTGTCGCTCGTCGTCTCCGACCAGCGGCGCTGCACCGTGGCGAGGATGCCCTCCCACTTGGCGTCGCCGCTCTTCGCGTCGGCGCCCTTGGCGGGAATGCCGTACAGGAGTGCGTCCTGCACCTTCCTGGGCAGGCTCCCCCACGGCGCGTTGAGCTCGAACTTGAGCTGCTTCGCGAGCCCGGGAAGGATGACGCGCCGCAGGTACCCGTCGGGCTCGCCCCACGGGAGCACGACACCCTCGAGCATCGAGATGCTCGGGTCGCCGAGCACGAGCTCCGCGCTGGCGAGGCGTCGCACCCCGAGCCCGCTGCACGCGGGGCAGGCGCCGAAGGGCGAGTTGAAGGAGAAGTGGCGCGGTTCGAGTTCGGGGAGCGAGAGTCCGCAGTCGGGACAGCCGTACCGCTCGGAGAACAGGTGCGGCGACTGCTTGCTCCCCTCGTGCCGGCGAATCTCGACGAGCCCTTCCGCGAGGCGCAGCGCCGTCTCGACGGAATCGGCGAGACGGCCGCGGTCGCTTGCGCGCACAGTCAGCCGGTCCACCACGACGGCGATGTCGTGGTTCTGGCGCCGGTTCAGCGTCGGGGGCGACGCCAGCTCGATGAGTTCGCCGTCCACGATGGCGCGCACGAAGCCCTGCTTGCGCGCGTTTTCAAACAGGTCGCGGAACTCGCCCTTGCGGCCGCGCACCAGCGGCGCGAGGACCTCGACGCGCGTCCCCTCGGGCCAGCCGAGGAGCACGTCGGCAATCTGGCCCGCGCTCTGCCGCTCCACCGGCCGGCGGCAGTTGGGGCAATGCGGCGTGCCCGTGCGCGCATAGAGCAGGCGCAGGTAGTCATAGATCTCGGTGACGGTGCCGACGGTGGACCGCGGATTGTGCCCGGCCGTCTTCTGCTCGATGGAGATGGCGGGCGAGAGTCCTTCGATGGCGTCCACATCGGGCTTCTCCATGAGCCCGAGGAACTGGCGCGCATAGGCGGAGAGCGACTCGACATACCGTCGCTGGCCTTCGGCGAAGATCGTGTCGAACGCCAGCGACGACTTGCCCGACCCCGACAACCCCGTGACCACCGTCAGGCGGTTCCTCGGGATCGTGACGTCAATGTCCTTGAGGTTGTGCTCGCGGGCACCGCGGACGATGAGGGCTTCTTCTGCCATAGCTAGGTAAGATGGCTCAGGGGCGGCCAATCTGGGAGCGGGATTGAGCGGAGCGCGTGCGGAAGCGGCTCGCGGCCGGGGGAGCGAGCGCGTGCGGAGGCGGCACGCGGCGGGGGCCGAGCGCTCCCGGCGCCGGGACGGCCTGGCCAACGGCGTCCGGTTAGCCGCCGGCATGACTCGGGCGATAGATTGTGCTGATGGACCCTCGTCCCCCCGCAAGTCCCTTCCCGAGTCGTGACCCGCGTCCGACGCCGGCGATGCCCAGCTTCGACCCCGCCCAGCTCTCCTTTGGTGATGTCGAGGCCGTGCCCCTGTTGCGCGTGGACCGGCTGGCCGAGGGGACGGGAGGAGCCACGGACTCGGCGATGCTGTTTCGGGAGCCGCCCGTGTGCGGCGAGTCCTCGTACGACGATGTCGAGGACGCGGGGCCCAGCTGGTCGGTGCGCATTGTGCAGGAGGCGGAGGCCGCGCCCGCTGCACAACGGCAGCGGACCGCGCCGCCGCGCCCGGTGCCGCAACGGCCCACGAATCCGGTCCAGGCGCCGGCGGTGCGCCCCGCCGCACCGATGCGCACGACGGGGACGCATTCGGTGCCCGACGCCGGCGGGGTGCCGAAGCGTTCGGCACAGGTCGCGATGCCTACCGCCGCGCTCGACTCGCTCAAACGATCCACCGAGATGTCGCCGCGCGACGCCGAGGCTGCCATTGCGTATGCCTTCGCGCTGGAGAAACACGGTGACGCCAGCGCCGCGCTGGATGCGCTTGATGTGTGCGCGGCGGCGGGCGGCGACGAGCTGCACCTCATCTGCGCACGCGCCTTCCTGCTGGGCAGCCGGCTCAAGTACGACCTGGCGGAGGCCGAGCTGAAGCGGGCCGCGAAGCTGCGTGCCGACGATCCGGAGGTGCAGCTGCAGGTGGGCATTCTCGCCTGCCGCCGCGCGCGCTGGCGCGACGCGGTGGAGCCGCTCACGAAGGCCGCGGCGCAGCGCAGCGAGGACGCCCTCGCGCACTTCTACCTCGGCGAGGCGCTGAACCATGTGGACCAGCTGCCGGCGGCGCTGGCGGCGTACGAGCACGCCACGCGCCTCGACCCGGCGAACTGGCGGGCGTTCAAGGGCGTGGGGATCGTGCTGGACCGCCTTGGACGTCCGGCCGACGCTGCCGTGGCGTACCGCCACATGCGCGAGGCGCAGGGGCGGTGACGCCCCGCCTGCCGTCGGTCCTGCACGTCAGCACGGCCGATGTCCTGGGGGGCGCAGAGCGCATCGCGCGCCTCCTGCACGAGGCGGTCCTGGCGCGCGGCGGTGAGTCGTGGATGGCGGTCGGGCGGGTGGAAGGGAGCGTCGCCGGGACATTCGTCGTTCCCAACGAGCCAGCTCGTTCGGCGTGGACCAGGGGATGGCGCGCCATCGCCGCGCGGCTCGAACGGGGTGGTCGCATGGGGTCGGTGGCGGCGCGCCTCGCGCGCGGGCCAGTGGGCGATCCCGCGCGGTGGATTGCAACGCAGATGGGGCACGAGGATTTCCGCTTTCCCGGCACGCGCACGCTGCTCGGCCTGCCGCCGCGCCCGCCCGACGTGCTGCACCTGCACAACCTGCACCCGCAGTACTTCGACCTGCGCGAACTGCCGCGGCTGTCGCACCGCGTGCCGACGGTGCTGACGCTGCACGATCAGTGGATCATGACGGGGCACTGCGCGTACTCGCTCGATTGCGAGCGCTGGGAGACGGGCTGCGGCCCCTGCCCCTACCTCGGCACCTATCCGCCGCTGCTGCGCGACGGAAGCCGGTTCAACTGGGAACGCAAGGTCCGCCTGGTGCGCGCGAGCCGGCTGCACGTGGCGGTTCCGTCGGACTGGCTGCGCGGGCTGGTGGCGCGCGCGCGCATCGCCGCATCGCTCGCCACGGTGCGCGTCATGCGGCAGGGCGTGGACCTTGGCATCTTCGCACCCGGCGACCGTAGCAGCGCGCGCACGGCGGTGGGCGCGCCGGCCGACCTCGACGCGCCCGTGGTGCTCCTGCTTGCCGACGCCCTGCGCGACCACAGCTGGAAGGGCGGCGCCTGGGTGCGGTCGGCCCTGGAGCAGTTCGCTGGCACGCCGCTCGGCCAGCGCACGACGTTTCTCGCCGTCGGAAACCCCGCGGGGCTCGCGCGCGTTACGCCAGTCCCGGTGCGCTTCATCGGCACCGTGCACGACATGCCCGCGATGGCCGAGTGCTATCGTGCCGCCGATCTCTTCCTGCATCCGTCACGCGCCGACAACTATCCCAACGCCATCATGGAAGCGATCGCCTGCGGCACCCCGGTGGTCGCGACGGCCGTCGGCGGCACGCCCGAGCAGGTGCGCACGGGGGACGATGCCACCGGGCTTCTCGTTCCAAGCGGAGACAGCGCGGCGCTCGCGGCAGCGATGGAGCGGGTGCTGGGGTTCGACGCGTCAGCGCGCGGCCGGATGCGCGCTGCAGCACGCGCCGATGCGGAGCGGCGGTTTGACGCGCGCGACATGGTGGAATCATACCTTGGCTGGTATGCCGAACTCGCCTCGGATGCGCGGCAGGTGAGCGCATGATCCGCCCCGGACGTGGGCGCCTGCGATTCGTGGTGGCCGTGACGCTGCTCGCCGCGTGGAGCGGCGGGCTGGCGCTGCTCGTGCGCCGCGAGTTCTTCCAGGGACGCACGCAGCGGCTCGCCGAAGCGGCGATGCGGTTGAGCCCGGGGGCGACGTTCTATACGGTGGAACAGAACAGCACGCGCATCGGGTTCGCGTCCACCACCATTGACACCGTGGCCAACGGCATCGAGGTCACGGACTACTTCGTGGCGGACCTTCCGCTCGCCGGGCGCGTGCACCGCGCCTCGGCGCGTTCGGTGGTGCTGCTTTCGCGCGCACTCGCACTACGCACGTTCGACGTGCAAGCCGAGGCGGCGGAAACGCCAATGCGCGTGGTCGGGCGCACCGAGGGCGACAGCGTGGTGATCTTCGCCATGGACGTGCCGGGCCAGCCGGCCGACACCCAGCGGGTGGCGGTGCGAGGTCCCGTGCTGGTGCCGACGCTCGCCCCGCTGGCCATGGCGCTTGGCGAGACCCCGGAGACCGGCAAGACGTACCGCCTGCCGACCTTCGACCCGCAGAAGATGCAGTCGCGCGACGTGGCGCTCACGGTGACCGCCGAGAGCCTGTTCGTCGTGGACGACTCGGCGCGGTTCGACGCGGCGGCAAAGGTGTGGACGTCCGCGTTGCGCGACACCGTGCGGGCCTGGCACGTGGTGAGCGAGGGCGGCGGCTTTGACGGATGGGTGGACGCGCAGGGGCGAGTGGTGCTCGCCCGCCAGGCGGCGGGCATCGTCATTCGCCGCATGGCGTACGAGATGGCGTTCGAGAATTGGCGGATTGCGCGAGACGCGGCGGCCGCCGCCGGCGCCGGTCCCGCGCGCGACATCTTCGAGAGCACCGCCATCTCGGCCGGCGTGGCGCTCAGCACGTCCGCGCTGCCGCGCCTGCGGGTGCGGCTCACCGGGGTGTCGCTCGCCGGGTACGACCTCGACGGCGGCGTGCAGCGGCTGCGCGGCGACACCCTGCTCGTGGAGCGGCGCGCGGTGGCGGCCAAGTCGTACTCACTGACGACGCGGGCTCCCGAGTTCCTCGCGCGCTTCAAGCCGGAGCTGGCCGCGGAGCCGCTGCTGCAGTCCAACGACATCGCGATCGTGCAGAAGGCGATCGCCATCACCGGGCTCGAGCGCGACGCGCACCGCGTGTCCGAGAAGCTGAACCGGTGGGTGCATGATTCGCTGAAGAAGGAAGTGACGTTCAGCGTACCCAACGCGCTGCAGGTGCTGCGCACGCGGCGCGGCGACTGCAACGAACACACCCAGCTGTACGTGGCGCTCGCGCGCGCCGTCGGCATCCCGGCGCGCATTGCCACCGGCCTCGCGTACGTGCGCGGCAAGTTCTATTACCATGCCTGGCCCGAAGTCTGGCTCGACGACTGGGTGCCGGTGGACCCGACGTTCGGGCAGTTCCCCGCCGACGCCGCGCACCTGCGCTTCGTGGTGGGCGGGCTTGGGAAACAGGCGGAGTTGCTGCGATTGATTGGGAACCTGCAGATACAGACGGTGGACGGTAGACGGTAGACGGTTGATACCAACTCCTGCCGCCGCACCTGGATCGCCTACTGTCCACCGTCCACCGTCCACCGTCCACCGTCCACCGTCTACCGTCTACCGTCTACCGTCTCTTCATGATCCGCCTTACCGGTCTCACCAAGCACTACGGCTCGTTTGTCGCCGTGGATGGCCTCGACCTCCATGTGCCGCAGGGCGAATTGTTCGGCTTCCTCGGCCCCAACGGCGCGGGGAAGACGACGACGCTGCGCATGATCGCCGGCATCCTCAAGCCGACCGCCGGGCGCGTCGCAATCGGCGGCGTGGACCTGGCGGTAGATCCCATCGCCGCCAAGGCGAAGCTGGGCTTCATCCCCGACCGGCCCTTCATCTACGAGAAGCTGACGGGGGCCGAGTTCCTGCGCTTCGTGGCCGGCCTGTACGACCAGCACGGGCCGCTGGTGGAGCATCGCGCCCGCGAGTTGCTGGCGCTGTTCGACCTGGAGGAGTGGCGCGACGAACTCGTGGAGAGCTACAGCCACGGCATGCGGCAGAAGCTGATCATCGCCAGCGCGTTCGTGCACCGGCCGGAGGTGATCGTCGTGGACGAGCCGCATGTGGGGCTCGACCCGAAGGCCATCAAGATCCTGCGCGACCTGTTTCGCGAATACGCGGCGCGCGGGCACACCATCATGATGAGCACCCACACGCTGGCGACCGCCGAATCGCTGTGCGACCGCATCGGGATCATCGTGAACGGCCGCATGCACGCGCTGGGCACGATGGAGGAGCTCCGGACCTCGGCGACCTACGGCGGCAGCGGGCTCGAGGAAGTCTTCCTCAGGCTCACCGGCGAGAACGCAGCGCGGAACCTTATGGATGTGCTGGATGCTTAGGGGCGGATGGGAGATGGGAGATGGGAGATGGGAGATGTGAGATGTGAGAAGGGAGACGCAATGGCAGGCAGCGGATGGCTGACGGGAGAGCTTTCAACGGGATGACTGAGCACACGGCCGAACACACCGCGACGATCGCGGGACTGCACACGACCGGGGCGCACGCGACGGTCGCGAAACCGGACGCGCCGCTGCTGTGGATCCTCATGCCCAAGTGGCTCACGGCGCGCGCCCGCGCGATGGCCGGGGAGCGTGGGCGTGGCGCGCGCTTCAGCATCCTTGCCGTCGTGGGCCTGCTCTTCTGGGGCTTCATCTTCGGGTTGCTCTACCGCCTGCTCAACTACTTCAAGGGCGTTCCCGAGATCGGCGAACTGCTGGCCGGCAAGCTGCTCGGCCTGATGCTCGTGAGCTTCTTCTCGCTTCTGCTCCTGTCCAACGTCATCACCGCGCTCTCCTCGTTCTTCCTCGCCAAGGACCTCGACCTGCTCGTCTCGGCGCCCGTGGACTGGCTGCGCGTGTACGCGGCGAAGCTGATGGAGACGACCATCTTCTCCAGCTGGATGGTCGTGCTGATGGCGATCCCGATGTTCGCGGCGTACGGCATGGCATACGACGGCGGCTGGGGGTTCGGCCCGTTCGTGGCATTCGTGCTCGTGCCCTTCCTCGTCATCCCGTCGGTCCTCGGCAGCGCCACCACGCTGCTGCTCGTCAACATCTTCCCGGCCCGCCGCACGCGGGACATCCTGAGCGTCATCGCGGTGATGACGGCGGGCGGCATCGTGCTGCTCTTCCGCCTCGTGCGCCCCGAGAAGCTGGCGCGCCCCGAAGGGTTCCGCTCGCTGGTGGACTTCATCGCGGTGCTGCGCGGCCCGACGTCGCCGCTCCTCCCCAGCGAGTGGCTCCAGAACTCGGTGATGGGATTTCTCGCCGGCCGTCCGGACTGGCTCTCGATCTACATGCTCTGGTCCACCGCCGCCGCGCTCGTGGTGCTGGGCGCGCTGCTCCACCGCGCGCTCTACGCGGCGGGGTTCAGCAAGGCGCAGGAAAGCGCCGAGCGCTGGGCGCACGCCGGGGCGCTGCAGCGGCTCGCCATGCGATTGCTCGCGCCGGCCGGCACGCTCAAGCGCGAACTCGTGATGAAGGAGGTGCGCCTCTTCTTCCGCGACAGCACGCAGTGGAGCCAGCTCATCCTGCTCGCGGTGCTGGTGGTGGTGTACGTCTTCAACATCAAGTACCTGCCGCTGCGGGGCGAGGGGATCACGTTCTTCCTCATCAACGTGGTGCCGTTCCTCAACCTCGTCCTGGCGGGCTTCGTGCTCGCCTCCATCGCCGCGCGGTTCATCTTCCCGGGGGTGTCGCTCGAAGGGCGCACGCTCTGGCTGCTGCGGTCGAGCCCGCTGGCGATGCGCGACCTGCTGTGGGCCAAGTTCTGGGTGGGGACGCTGCCGCTGCTCATCCTCGCGCTCGGGATCGTCGGCGTGACCGACTACCTGCTGCAGGTCTCCACCTTCATGTTC
>JAJZRK010000366.1 GCA_021802745.1 bacterium | reverse complement strand
CGTCGTCACCCACCCCGCAAGCCTCCATCTCCCTCTGACAGCGACCGCTCCACCTCAGTAATATCCTTCAAATTCACCCACACATTTCCCCGAAGACCCGTTAATGAAATGAGGTGAAGACCGGCGTCGGATCCGACTTGAGTAACTGCCTTGCCGCAGATCGCGCGGATGGTCGCGGATGAGCGCCGATGGTACGGTGAATGCCGAAGCGAACGCCTTCGTAACGTCGTCGCGAGGACCCGCGAAGACCCGTGGAGATTCGCGAAGATCCGCGAAGATCTGCGCCATCCGTGGCAAGGCAGTTCGCCGCCCTGCGGAGCATGCAGGCTCTCCTGTGCCCGGGAGGTTGTGGCGCCCGAAAGCGACCGAAGCGGCCAACAATAGAGCCGTAGCCTGAAAACCTGTCGAAACGCACGCCCTCGCGGTACGTTTTCGCGGTTACCCATTCCACCGAACAGGCCCATGACTCGCCTCCTCGCGTTCGCCCGGCGCGCCCTGCCGCTGGGCGCGCTCGTCCTCGCCTCCTGCGCCTCAATGCACCTCCCCTTCCAGGGAAGCGGCTGGAAGCCCCTCTTCGACGGCACCTCGACCGCGGCGTGGCGCGGCTACAAGAGCCAGGAGATGCCGAAGGGGTGGTCCATCGAGGACGGCGCGCTGGTGAAGAAGGGAACCGCCGCTGATATCATGACGCGCGACACCTTCGGCGACTTCGAGCTGGAACTCGAATGGAAGCTCGAGAAGGGCGGCAACGCCGGCATCTTCTACCGCGCCAACGAGGAGTACGACCGGATCTACTGGAGCGGCCCGGAGTATCAGCTGCTCGATGACCCCAACGCGCCCGACGGCCGGACGCGCCTGACGTCGGCTGGTGCGGCGTACGGACTCTACCCCGTCGCAGAGGGCGCGCTCAAGCCCGCCGGCGAATGGCAGAAGACGCGCATCGTCATGAAGAAGAACCACGTCGAACACTGGCTCAACGGCGTGAAGGTCTGCGAGTACACGCTGTGGTCCGACGACTGGAAGGCCAAGGTGAAGGCGAGCAAGTTCGCCCGGTATCCCAACTATGGCCTCGCCGCGCGCGGCGCCATCGGCATCCAGGGCGATCACAACGGCATGCTCGCGCTCCGCAACTTTCGCATCCGCCCGCTCGACTGACCCCGGCGTCCCACCCGCCACCGGAGCCTTGATGAACGCGACGCGCCTCAAGCTGATGACGATGATGTTCCTCCAGTACTTCATCTGGGGAGTCTGGTTCGTGACGATGGGCACGTACCTGGGCGCCACGCTCAAGTTCTCGGGGACGCAGATTGGCGCCGCCTACGGCGCCACCGCCATTGCCGCGCTCATCTCGCCGTTCTTCGTGGGGATGATTGCCGACCGCTTCTTCTCTTCGGAGAAGCTGCTCGCCATCCTGCACCTCGCCGGCGCGGCGCTGATGTGGATGGCGTCCACGCAGACGACCTTCGCGACGTTCTACCCGGTGCTCATCAGCTACGCGCTCTGCTACATGCCGACGCTGTCGCTCACCAACAGCATCTCGTTCCACCACGTGAAGGATCCGGGGCGCGAGTTCCCGGCCATCCGCGTGCTCGGCACCATCGGCTGGATCGTGGCGGGCATCATCGTGGGACGCGTGCTCAAGGCCGACGCGCAGGCGCTGCCGATGCAGCTCGCCGCGTACGCTTCGGTGCTGATGGCGGGCTTCTCGCTGATGCTGCCGCATACGCCGCCCAAGGCGGCCGGGACGCCGTTCAATTGGCACGACGCCATTGGCTTCGACGCGCTGCAGCTCCTCAAGCAGTGGGACTTCGCCCTCTTCGTCATCGGCTCGTTCCTGCTCTGCGTGCCGCTGCAGTTCTACTACACGTTCGCCAACCTCTTCCTCAACGAGATCGGCGCGCCCGAGCCGGCGTTCATCCAGACGTTCGGCCAGATGAGCGAGATCTTCTTCATGCTCCTGCTCCCGTACTTCCTGCGGAAGCTGGGGATCAAGTGGATCATGGTCGGCGGCATGGCGGCGTGGGCGCTGCGCTACTTCGCCTTCGCGCACGGCGACGCGGCCGGCGGCATGTGGATGATCTACGCCGGCATCCTGCTGCACGGCGTCTGCTACGACTTCTTCTTCGTGGCCGGCCAGATCTACACCGACGAGCGCGCCGGCGAGAAGATCCGCGGCGCCGCGCAAGGCCTCATCAACTTCGTCACCAACGGCGTCGGCTACTACCTCGGCGCGTCGGTCAGCGGCGCGGTGGCCGACCGCTACACGATTCCCGCCGCGGAGGCGGGGGCGGCGGTGACGCACAACTGGTCGGCGATCTGGATGCACCCGGCCATCGCCGCCGCCGTGGTGATGGTGCTGTTTGCCCTGCTGTTCCGCCCTAAGGAAACCCCGGCTGTGCCGGCCGCCAACTGAGGAGACTGACGATGACGAGCAAGGACCCCGCGTCCACCCCCGACGCCGCTGCCGAGAGCCCCACCGTCTCGCGCCGCGAGTTCGTCGAGAAGACCTCGATGGCCGGCATGGCCTTCACCATCGTCCCGCCGCACGTCCTCGGCAGCCGCGGCGGCCGGCACATCGCGCCGAGCGACAAGCTGAGCGTGGCGTGCATCGGCGTGGGCGGCATGGGCGCCAGCGACGTGCGCGGTTTCGCCGCGCAGCCCGACTG
>JAJZRK010000365.1 GCA_021802745.1 bacterium | reverse complement strand
GAGTGCCAGCGGCTCGCGCAGGACCTGGTCGTTCCACGGCGTCTCGTTGTACGGGTGCAGGAAGAGGTGCGAATGCCCCTCGATGAGCCCGGGAATGAGCGTGGTGCCCGGTACATCGAGCACGACCGCGCCCTTCGGCGCGCCAACTTGCGCCGCCGGCCCCACGGCCGCGATGCGGTCGCCGCGCACCAGCACCGTCCAGCCGGGCGCTGGTGCGTCGGTGGCCCCGTCCCACACGGCCGCCGGTCGGATCAGGACGAGAGAATCGCGCCCCTGCGCGGCGAGCGGCGAGGCGATGAGGGCAACAAGCAGCAACGCACGCATGGTCAGGTCACCTCACCCGAGCTTCGGGAAGTCCATCACGCCCCCCGACACCGTGAAGGCCATGATCTCGGCGCTGTCGGCCTTCAGCAGGGTCACCCGCGATGACGGCACGATGATCATCTGCCCGGACCAGGCGTACGAGTGCGGGGCATACACGACCACGGAGTCGGTCGACTGCAGCCGCTCCGCCGACGCCTGCGTGAGGAAGCCGAGGATCTTCACCTCGGCGCCCAGTCCGAGCGACACCAGCACCGGCTGGCTGAAGCCCTTCTTCTCCCCCACGAACGCGCTCATCAAGTCCTTGGTGGAGGTGTAGAGCAGGCGCACAAAGGGGAGCCGCGCCAGCAGGTCCTCAAGCAGACCGACGGCGTGCCGCGTGAGGATGCTCGAGCCGAGCGTGCCGATGGCGGTGATGAGCAGCAGCGTGATGGCGAACCCGACGCCGGGAATCTCGATGCCGAGCCAGCCGTCCACCTTGACGAAGATGGAATAGCAGACCCAGACCGTGACGACGAGCGGCACGGTGAGCATCAGGCCGCGGAGGAAGTAGCCGAGGAGCCGTTTCATGGGATGGCGGGCAACGGTGGATGCCGGGAATTCGTATTCTTGGAGACCCGGGGGAAGGGGCCTCCACCTGCCGGGAAGATAACTCCACACCCGGAAACCGCGATGAACATTCACCGCATCGTCCACGCCGCCGCGCGCGCCGCGCTGTTCTGCGCCCTGGCGGCGCCGCTCGCCGCGCAGTCGAAGAAGCCGATCACGCAGGACACGTACGACCAGTGGCGCACCATCCAGGGGGCGACGCTGTCACCGGACGGGAAGTTCGCGATGTACACGCTCTCCCCCGTCGTGGGTGATGGCGAGGTCGTGATCAGGGGCACCGGCACGGCCACGGAATATCGGTTCGCGCGCGGATACACGGGGCGTCCGCAACTGATGCCGGCGGCCGACTCGGCAGCCATCTTCACGGCCCCACCGGCGCAGTTCTCCGCCGGCTCCTCGACGGCGGCGTTCCTGACGTATGCGGGTCGTGCCGAATTTGAGGCGGCGCGCAAGGCGAAGCCGCGCCCGCTCCCGGCGCCGCGCACCTCGCTGACGGTCGTCTCGCTGGCCGACGGCAAGGCGCAGGTGATTCCGCGCGTGCGCTCGTTCCGGCTTGCGCGTGAGGGCGGCAAGTATCTCGCCTACCTGCTCGAAGCCGACAGCGCCGCGCCAGGGAGCGGTGGCGGCGCCGCGCCGGCCGGCGGCGCGGCGGCCGGCGGCCGCGGGGGTGCGCGCGGTGCGGCGCCCGGCGGTGCCCGCAGCGAACCGGCCGCGCCGCTCGTGCTGCGCGACCTGACCACCGGCCAGGAAGCCCGCATCGAGGATGTGACGTCGTACCTCTTCGACGAGAGTGAGAAGGTGCTCGTCTACGCCACGACGAATGCCGATAGCACCAAGACCGGCGTGCATGTGCGCGATCTCGCCTCGGGGACGGTGACGACGCTGGCTGCGGGGAAGGGGAACTACAAGCTGCTCGCGGTGGACCGCCGGGGAGCGCAGGTCGCCTTCGTGAGCGACCGCGACGATGTTGCGGCGGCCAAGCCGCGGTATGCGCTGTACTACGCCTCGCTGGTGCTCGCGAAGGGACAGAAAGGGCCAGTGACGGCGGCGAAGGTAGTCGACCAGGCGATGGTCGGCGCCGACCAACTCATCGCCGATCGTGGCCGCGTCGACTTCGTGCGCGACGGCGCCGCACTCGTCTTCGCGCTCGCGCCGCTTCCGCTGGATTCGATTCCGGCCGACTCGCTCGCCGACAAGGCCATCTACGACCTCTGGCACTACAAGGACACGCAAGTCATGCCGGTGCAGAAGGTGCAGGCGGCGCGCGAGCGCAACCGCACCTGGACCGCCCTCTACACACCGGCGCTCAAGAAGTGGGCGAAACTCGGCAACGACTCCCTGCGGCAGGTGAGCGTCGCCGACAACGGCAAGGTGGTGCTGGCGCTCAATCCGGTGCAGTACGCCATCGAGCAGACGTGGGGCGAAGGTGGAAGCGACGCGTACCTGCTCGATCCGACGACCGCGGCGCGCACGCTGATTGCGAAAAAGCTTGATGGCGCCCAGCTCTCGCCAGGCGGCAAGTACGTCACGTTCTTCCGTGATGGCAAGTGGGTGGCCTACGGCACGGCGAGCAACAAGCCGGTGGAGATCACCGCGGCGATCTCGGGGGTGCGCTTCGACAACGAAGAATTCGACATGCCCGACACGCGTCCGCCGTACGGCCTGGGCGGCTGGACCAAGGATGACGCGCGCGTGCTCGTCTATGGTCGATAGTCAACGGAACTTTCATGCCGGCCGGGGGCGTTGTTCCGCCGCTGCCACCT
>JAJZRK010000364.1 GCA_021802745.1 bacterium | reverse complement strand
GGGACGGGGAAGGACCATCAGTGGCTCGTCATCGCGCCGGTGGCGCACTGCTCGTACCTGCGCGCGTCGGAGCACACCGTGGTGGGCGAACGCGACATGGGCGACGCGCGGTACGGCTACCAGAACCTCGTCTTCGATTTCTTCGACCAGTTCCTGAAGGATGACCGCCTGCACCCGATGGACACGGTGCCGAAGGTCCGGTACTACGTGATGGGGCTGAACGAGTGGCGCACGTCGGATGTCTGGCCGCCGAAGGACGCGCAGCTGATGACGTTCCACCTGGGGAGCAACGGCCACGCGAACACGGCGGCGGGCGACGGCGTGCTGAGCCTGAAGGCGGCCAGGAAGGACGTTCCCGACCTGTTTTCGTACGATCCGCTCAATCCGGTGATGTCGCACGGCGGCAACGTCTGCTGCCAGGGGAACGCGGTGCAGGCCGGGGCGCTGGATCAGGTCTCGACCGAGGCGCGCCCCGACGTGTTGGTGTACACGACCGAGCCGTTCAAGGAGGGCATGGAGTTGAGCGGGCCGATCGTGCCGACGCTCTACGTCTCATCCGATGCCAAGGACACCGACTTCACGGTCAAGGTTCTCGACGTCTATCCCGACGGGAAGGCGTACAACCTCGACGAGAGCATCCAGCGCATGCGCTATCGCGACGGCTACGACAAGCCGCCGGTGTGGATGGAGAAGGACAAGGTGTACAAGGTGACGCTGCAGCCGCTGAACACCAGCAACTACTTCAAGCCCGGGCATCGCCTGCGCCTCGAGGTGTCGAGTTCGAACTTCCCGCGCTTCGACCGGAACCTGAACACCGGCGGCAGCAACTGGGACGAGACGACGCCCGTGACCGCCCACAACGTGGTGCACCACTCGGAGAAGTACCCGTCGGCGCTGACGGTGACGATGGTCAAGCCAGTGGTGGTGCCGTGAACAACGGCGATTGCGGATCTGGAATTCGGATTTCGAGAGAGGATTGCGATTCGGGATTGCGATGGGCGATTGACGGTGACGGGGCGGAGCGGGAATAGACGACTTGCCACGGATTGCACACATGGACGCGGATGGACGCGGATCGAATGTGGGCCCACTGGTGCCGGCCACTCGGAGCCAACTGGACGAACGCAGTTCCCCCGAGCATTTTCAGTATCCGTGACGATCCGTGAACATCCGTGCCATCCGTGGTGATCGGTTGCCGTATCCGCGCCATCCGCGGCAAGGCAGTTCCCCGAATCTCGTCCCCCTCGCCGCCCTAGCGGTTTTCCCGACGATGTGTAGGTCTAATTGCGCCGTCGCCCGACGGCGGCCCTCGACCCCCACCCGAGAGACTCTCCATGGCGCGTTCGACGCTCCGCTCGCTGCTCCGCATTGCCGCGGTTTCCGCAGTCCTCCCGGCGACAGCACTCACCTTGCATACGCAGCAGCCGGCCAAGGGAGGCAAGGGTGCCGCCGCCCCCGCTGCCGTGCCGGCCCCCAACTACTCGACACTGCTCGAGCGCCTGGCGTGGCGCTCCGTCGGCCCGACGAACAACGCGGGGCGCATCTCCGTGGTCGTCGGCGTCCCCGGCGACCCACTGACGTACTACGTGGCCGGCGCGAACGGCGGCATCATCAAGACCACCAATGGCGGCACCACCTTCACGCCGATTTTCGACCAGGCCGGGGCGGGATCCATTGGCGCCATCGCCATTGCCCGCAGCGACCGCAACGTCATCTACGTCGGCACCGGCGAGGGCAACCCGCGCAACAACGCGTCGGTGGGCGACGGGATGTACAAGTCCATTGACGGCGGCGACCACTGGACGCACATCGGCCTGGAGAAGTCCGACAAGATCGCCCGCCTCATCGTGGATGCGAAGAACCCGGACATCGTCTACGCCTGCGTGCTCGGCCGCGAGTGGGGAGCCAGCGAGGAGCGCGGCGTCTACAAGACGACCGATGGCGGCGCAAACTGGAAGAAGGTGCTCTACGTGGACCCGCAGACGTCCTGCTCCGACATTTCGGCCGACCCCAACAACAGCAACATCGTCTACGCCGGCATGTACACCTACCGGCGCCGGGCGTGGCACCTCGAGTCCGGGGCCGGCAGCACCGCGGTCTACAAGTCGGTGAACGGCGGCGCCACATGGGAGAGGCTGTCCGGCCCCGACCAGCTCAACGGCCTGCCGCGCAAGGCGATGGACCGCATCGGCGTCGCGGTGGCGCCAAGCGACCCCAACATCGTGTACGTCATCAGCGAGACCAAGGACGAGGGCGAGCTGTGGCGCACGGATGACGGCGGCAAGACGTGGCGCACGGTGAACCGCGACCCGAACATCAACTTCCGTCCGTTCTATTATGCGGACATTCGCGTGGACCCACAGAACCCGAATCGCGTCTTCGCGCTCTCCGGCGGTCTGTACTTCTCGGAAGACGGCGGCGCGAACTTCCGCACCATCGCGCGCGAGGTGCACGGCGACCACCAGGCGATGTGGATCGATCCGGTGGACCCGCGCTATATCCTGAGCGGGAGCGACGGCGGTTGGCAGGTGAGCCGCGACGGCGGCAAGAACTGGGACGTCGTGAACACCTTCCCCTTCACGCAGTTCTATCACATCAACTACGACATGCAGGTGCCGTACCGCGTCTGCGGCGGCCTTCAGGACAACGGCAATTGGTGCGGCGCGAGCAATTCACTCAGTGGGCAGGGGATCCG
>JAJZRK010000363.1 GCA_021802745.1 bacterium | reverse complement strand
CTGGGGAGCGCGGTGGTGTACCGGATGGAGCACCACGGCATCATGGCGATGCCGGTGCTTTCGGATGACGGCGCGATTGTCGGCGTCGTGCATCTCCACGACTTGATGCGGGCGGGGGCGGCGTGAGGGAACGGCAGATGGGAGACGGAGGACGGAAGACGGGAGATGCGCGCGGGCAAGCCATCGCGTTCGTCGCTCGCGCGCTGCCGCTCGGGCTGCTGGCTTCCTGCGCCTTCCTCACCGCCGCGTGCCAGAAGGTGCAGGCGCCCAAGACGGGCTCGGCGGCGGCGGGCATTGATCCGGCGGCCGACCAGGTGGTGTTCGGGTCGCGCACGCTCATCACCGACCAGGGGCTGCGTCGCGCCGAGGTGCTCAGCGATACGGCGCTGTTCTACGACGACAATACGCGCATGGACATGCGCATCGTGCACGCCGTCTTCTACAGCTCCAGCGGCGCCAAGGATGCCGTGATGACGTCGCGCACGGGGCGGTATCTCACGCGCGACAACGTGCTCGAGGCGCGCGGCAGCGTCGTCATCAACACGGTGGACGGCCGCCGGCTGGAAACCGAGCACGTCATGTACGATCAGCGGGTCAACCAGATCTCGTCGGACACCGCCTTCGTGCTCACCGAAGAGGGGCGCGAGGTGAGCGGCATCGGCTTCGTCTCGGACCCTGACATGAACAACCTGCGCATTCTCAAGGCGTCGCGCGCCAAGGCGCGGGGCGTGAAGGTGCCGGGCGCCTGATGCGCCTGCGCGGGGTGGCTTGCGGGCTCATTGCCCCCGTGGCGCTGGCGGCGCAGCAGCCGGCGCGCGAGCGCTCGTGCAACCTGGAACTCTACAACTACGATTCCACCACCACGCTGGCCGTCAAGCTGCCCAGCGGCCAGTACAACAGCTATTACGGCCGCGGCGTGCGCGGCAAGTGCACCAACACCGACCAGCGTCTCTCCGGCGACTCCCTCGAGTCCATGGGTGACGTGAAGACGCACACCCTCATCGGCCGCGCGCATTATGACGAACAGCGCGTGCGACTCGACGCCGACCGCATCACCTATGTGCAGGCCGAGGAGCGGGTGCTCGCCGAAGGCAACGTCGTGGCCGTCACCGAGAAGGGGACGACGATGCGCGGGCCGCGGGCGGAGTACTTTCGCGCGATGCCCGGCATTCGCGCCGAGTCGCGCCTGTACGCCACCGGGCGTCCCGTGACGAAGCTTTCCCCGCAAGACGCCGGCGGCGGCGACAGCGACACGGTGGAAGTGATCGCCAACCAGGTGCTCAATGTGGCCGACTCGCTCATGTATGCCGGCGGCTCGGTGGTGATCACGCGGCCTGATCTCGTCTCCACCTCGGACAGCGCGACGATGGACAGCGGGCGCGAGTGGGCGCGGCTGAACGGCCGTCCGCGCATTGAAGGCCGGGGCGAGTCGAAGTTCACGCTCGTCGGCCGGCAGGTGGACCTGTGGTCACGCAATCGCCGGCTCGAACGCGTTCTCTCCGCCGACAGCGCGCAGGCGACCAGCGACGACGTGACCCTCGCGTCCGACACCATTGACCTCCGCCTCACGGACCAGAAGCTCTCGCGGGCATTCGCGTGGGGGAAGTCGCGCGCCCGGGCGCACGCCACCGACCGCGACATCCTCGCCGATTCGATTGATGTGGACATGCCGGGGCAAGTGCTCCGTGAATTGCGCGCGCTGCGCGCCGCGTATGCCAAGAGCCGCACCGACAGCACGAAGTTCCTGGCCACCGAGGACGACTGGCTGCGCGGCGACACCATCGTCGCCGCGTTCGACAGCGCACGGGCGGCCGGAGATTCGACGACCAAGCCCGTGATCCGCTCGATCCTCGCGTCGGGCGATGCATCGTCGTTCTATCAGGTCGCCTCATCCGAGGGGGCGAAGGCAGCGCCGAACCTGAACTACGTGAAGGGCAAGGCGATCACCGTGCAGTTCGGCGCCGACCGCGCCGTCAGCACGGTCACCGTGCGCGAGAAGGCGTCGGGCGTCTATCTCGAACGCATCCCGACGGACACCGCGAAGTCCGATTCGACCAGGGCCGGCGCCGCCGCCAAGGCGAATGCGAGCGCGAAGCCCGCCCCACCGCCCGGCAGGACCCCGGCACGCCCGGCCACGCCCAAGGGCGCGGCCGCGTCACCTTCCACACCCGTCAAGAAGCCGTGACCACGTTCCCCGTTGATCCCAACGACGCGCCGCCGGCCCGCGACGCCGAGGCTCCGTCTGGCGCCGCTCCCGAGGCGCGCGACGCCGATGCGGCGGCGCGTGCCATCGCCGAGCGGCTCGCCGGCGGCGATCGCTCCGTGGCGCTCGCCCTGATTGCGCTGATCGGGACGGCGGACGATGCGGGCGGCGCGTCGTTCAACGACCTCGCCGTCCACTACCGCGACGATCACCTCGCCGCCTTGCAGGCGGAGGGGCGCGACGTCGAGCGCGAAGCGGGTCGCCTGAGCCTCGACGAGGTGCGGACGCACCTGGCCAGTGTCGCGCTGCCGCGGCTCGTGGACAACGGATCAATCACCGTTGGCGATCTCGACGACCCCGATGGACGCGTCGCCATGACGCCGGCGCTCTGGGCGTCGGTGCGCGCCGGCCGCGTCGCCTTTGCCGATGCGCTCCGCGCCACCGGCGAACACGCCGCGCCGCGGGTGTCGGCGGTCACGCTGCCGCGCGTGG
>JAJZRK010000362.1 GCA_021802745.1 bacterium | reverse complement strand
GTCTCGCGGACATCGTCTTCGGCGCGTGGGATCCCATTCCCGACGACGCGTATACCTCGGCCAAGAAGGCCGGGGTGCTCGAGGAGCGCGATGTCGAGCCGCTCAAGGACTTCCTGTCCGCGATCAAGCCGATGCCGGCGGTGTTCGACCAGCACTATGTGACGCGCATCCACGGCACGAACGTGAAGCAGGGAAAGACCAAGCGCGACCTGGCCGAGCAGCTGCGGCAGGACATCCGCGACTTCAAGGCGAAGCACGGCTGCGACCGGCTCGTGGTGGTCTGGTGCGGCTCCACCGAGATCTTCATCGCCCCGTCCGAAGTGCACGCCACCTTGGCCGCATTCGAGAAGGCGATGGACGAGAACCATCCCGAAATCGCGCCCTCGATGCTCTACGCGTGGGCGGCGATCATGGAGGGCGTGCCGTACAACAATGGCGCGCCCAACCTGGCGGTGGACACGCCGGCCCTGCAGGAACTCGCCCAGCGCAAGGGCGTGCCGATCTCGGGCAAGGATTTCAAGACCGGCCAGACGTGGATGAAGACGGTCATCGCCCCGGCGCTGAAGGCGCGCATGCTCGGACTCGCCGGGTGGTACTCGACCAACATCCTCGGCAACCGCGACGGCGAAGTGCTGGACGACCCGGCGTCGTTCAAGACCAAGGAGGCGTCCAAGCTCTCCGTGCTGCACACCATCCTGCAGCCCGAGACCTACCCGGAGCTCTACGACGGCTTCTCGCATGTGGTGCGCATCAACTACTACCCGCCCCGCGGCGACAACAAGGAAGGGTGGGACAACATCGACATCGTCGGGTGGATGGGCTACCCGATGCAGATCAAGGTCAACTTTCTGTGCCGCGACTCGATCCTCGCGGCCCCGATCGTGCTGGACCTCGCCCTCTTCAGCGACCTCGCCAGCCGCGCCGGAATGAAGGGCATTCAGGAATGGTTAAGCTTCTATTACAAGTCGCCGATGGCCGCTGCGGGACTGCAGCCGGAGCATGATCTTTTCATTCAGCAGACCAAGCTGAAGAACACGCTCCGCCACCTGATGGGGGAGGAGCAGATCACTCACCTGGGGCTGGAGTACTATCCATGATCCCGATGCGGCGCCTGGTCCTCCTCGCGTGCGCGGTTGGGGTGGCCTGTTCGCCGCCCGACCGGCCGAACACCGACATTCGTCTGTGGACGCAGGATTTTGAGATCCGCGCGTGGAGCGACGTCACGCCGCCGGTCTCGCTCGAGCCCATTCAGTACACCATCGTCGTCCGCGACAAGAAGACGCGGGAGCCCATTGCGGACGGGCAGGGGCGCATCTACGCGACCAATGCCGACGGCATCACCAAGTGGGACGGTTTCCGCTACGGCCCCGAGCCGGGGACGTACCACGCCACGCTGATGTTCCCCGCGGCGGGGGAATGGGCGATGGGCATGCAGTTCCGTCGCGACTCCACCCAGCTGCTGCAGAAGACCGTCGAAGACTGGCGGCAAACCGTATACGTGGGCGAGGAATTCGGGCCGACCAAGACGCCCGCCCCGCCCGTCAAGCCCTGATCCCACCATGAAGCACTTTCATCGCACCACGGTCCATCCCGATACCGTTCTCGCCGAGGCGGACGCCTTCTTCCCGACCATCGGCCTGAAGCTCACCCACACGACCAATCGGTCCCGCACTTATCAGGGCGTCGTGGGCACGCCCGATACGCCGGCGAAGCTCGACCTCTCCGTGAAGATGGAGGGCGGGCATTACACGTTCGTCGAGGGAACCACGAACCAGATGGGCGAGAGCCGCATCGACCGGAACGTCAAGAAGTTCTTCGTGCAGCTGCACCGTCGGGTCGATGCGCGGCACGAGATGACGGCGGCGTTCTAGCGGATGCCGATGCGGCGCGGTTCGCCGGCGAGCCGGGAGAGCTGTTAGAATGCAGGGGTCGCCTGACGCGCCGGTGGGGCAGGGCGCCCCATGGTCGCGCACCCTGGCCATCGGCTGTTTCATGGTGCCGCTCGGGTTCTTCTCGGGCGGCATGATTGCGGTGTTCGTCTCGAAGGTCATCGCGTACGCCACGCGGGCGCCGTCGTGCGACGGTGTGCCCACGTGCAATTGGCTTGAATACATGCTGGTGGGCGCGGCGATCGGCGCGTTGTCGCTCCCGGCCCTCGTGGTGCGGACGCTGCGCTCCCCGAAGCGTCCGGAACAGTAGAGGAGGCCCCCTTTGGCTCGAATGGATGTGGTGATGCCCCAGATGGGCGAGTCGATCGCCGAGGGCACGCTGTCGCGGTGGCTCAAGAAGGTCGGCGACGAGGTGAAGCGCGACGAGCCGATCTTCGAGATCTCCACCGATAAGGTGGACGCGGAGATTCCGTCTCCGTCGAGCGGCGTGCTCGCCGAGATCCTCGTCGGCGAGGGGACCACCGTTGCCGTCCAGACGGTTGTGGCGCGCATTGAGACCGAGAAGGGCGCCTCAATCGCCGCCCCGACCGCCGCACCTCCGGTCTCGGTCCCTGTCGCCACCGCAGCCCCTGCTGCGGCAGTGGCGGCCAGCGCGCCACCGTCTCGCTGGGGACCGCCTGCCGCACCCGGCGCGGGGCGGCCGGCGCTTCCGCACTCATTTGAGGAGCGCGTGCGCACCCGTTCCTCGCCGCTCGTCCGCCGAATGGCGGCAGAGCACGGCGTGCCGCTGACTGCGCTCGCCGGCTC
>JAJZRK010000066.1 GCA_021802745.1 bacterium | reverse complement strand
CGCACCGCGAAAGTTACGTTCCGGACCGCAGGGGCGGGGCGGCGGCGCGAGGCGGCGGCGCGAGGCGGCGGCGCGAGGCGGTGGCGCGAGGCGGCGGGTCACACCCGAGGTCGAGCCCCCCCCCCCCGCACCCCCCACCACACCCCGCACCCTGCCCCCCGCACCCTCACGGATGAAGCCTGTCCCCATTCATCCGGGTATAGATCACGATCGCCCCCCACGGCGCCTTGTCGCCAAACTGCAGCAGCGACTGCGAGGCGGTGAGAACGGCCAGGAAGTACGTGTCCCTCGGATTTAGGTAGGGGAGAGGGCCAAGCACCTGCCCATCCACCACCCACACCATGCAGCGGTCATCGCGACGCGCGCCGGGCAGGTACCGCGCCGACCGCACGCACTCGGTGTGGCGGCTCGGAATCACCAGGCTGTTCGCCCCCGCCCAGCGGAGCAGGTCGTACACGTTGTTGGCCCGTTCTCGATGCTTGGCCACCTCGGCGGGCGAGAACACCTGCCAGCCGCGGCGCTTCGCTTCCTGATAGTAGACCTCATTCAGCGCCGGCATCCCGGTGACGCGGACCGTGTCGCCGAGCGCGGGCGTCTCCGGCATTGTCAGTTCGTAGTCCACCGTGTCGCGCGGCGTGAGCGTGAACTCCGGCGTGGTGGAAGGCTCGATACCGATGCGGCGCACCGTCAGCGTGAACGGAGCGCTTCGCGCATCGACGCGCAGGAGGAAACTTCCCGAGTCGTCCGCGACCGTCTCGCCAATCACGCGCCCGGCACGGTCATGCGCCGTCACTCGCGCCCGTTCCACCGGCCGCGCCGCGGCCTGTGAACGCAAGACCCCCCGGATGACCTGCCCATGCGCCGGCGTCGCCAGCAGCAGCGCTGCGGCGGCACCTGCGAGGGTGATCAGCCGGGGGGACCTTGTCACGATGCACTCCGCGAACGGGACACGACCGCCGGCGCGGAACGCCAGCGGCCGTGTCGTCCTGCCTATCCGAAATCTACTGCCTTACGGCGACGTCGTGCGCGGCGGCTGCTTGTCCACCACGTACACGACGCTGGGCGTCGTGGACGCAGCGGCCATCGAACCCGCCACCGACGCCGGGAAGACCATCGCGGTCATCACGGTGCCGGCCACCGTCGCGCCACCAATCGGGTCGGCCGAGGTCGTGCCGGCCGTGCCCGCCGGCGCCGCACCGCTCGCCAGGATGGTGCCCGCGTCGCCCGCCGCCGTCGCTCGAATCGCGAAGGCACCTGGCGCCGCGGTGATGTACGCCGAATACTTCTGCTCCGCGACCGCCGCAATCGCTGGCGTGCCGGTAATGGCATCGCTCGCGCCGGCCGTCTTGTACGCGTCAATCGAGCCAAGGCCCGTATTCGCGTTCAGGATGCGGATGGCGATGTTGCTTCCCGGGGCCGGAATTGCGTCCTCGAGCACCACGATCTTCTTGGAGGCGGTGCGCGCATAGCCCGTGAAGAGAATGGTGTAGTACTTGCCGGCCTCGAACGTCTGCGTCAGGTCGCCCAGCACCGCGGTGTTGCCCGCCGTGCTGAAGTTCGAGACGTCGGCGTTGAAGATGCGCAGCTGCCGCGAGCCCGCCTTGAGGCCCTGGTACAGTCCCTGGCCCACACCGCGATACGCCACATTGACGAAAGTCTGCGGCGTGAACTCGATGTAATCGATGAACCGCACCGTCGTGTTCTGCGTATCCGGCAGCGCGTTGATGTACCGGACATACGCGAGCGGCGGGGGTGCGTTGGTGGCCGTGGGCAGGCCATCGTCCGTCGAGCAACCGACGGCAGCGATGGCGAGCACGGCAACCAGCATTGGAACCTTGGAAATCCGCATGAGTCTGAGACTCCGTGAGAGAACGTCGTGGAAAGAGAGCAGGTCCGGTGATCTACCTGCTGTCGTCTGTCGAGCCGCCCGACCCGGGATCACGGGTAAAACCGCTGAACAGATCAAAATTCACCGCCAAGGCAGTGGCGACGATTACGCCGACCACCGTTCCGACAAGCAAGAAGGTGCGGCGCCTGGAGAACTGGCGCCCCTGGTAGCCCGTGATGCCGTCCCTGGGCAACTCGACCCGTTCGCCGGTCCACGTGGCAGCGCTGCCCCGCAGATCGATCGTCCGGTACACCTCGAGGGTGACCTCGCTGCCGTCGCCCTCCACCAACAACCCGTCGACCTTGTCAATCGCAGACCCCAGCCGGTCCCCAAGCGTCGCGCGTCCGCGGTCATTCAGGACCACCGCGATGCGCGAGCCCGTTGCCGGCACGCCGGTCTGCAGGGGCTGATACGTGTAGCAGCCCATCTGCAGCGACAGCGCGGCGGCGCAGAGACCGCCGACAAGCCGGCGCCACCAGCGCCAACGCCGGTTCATCGGGAGAGTCGTCATTCAATGAGCCTCAGAACCCGTACGTACCCTTCGCTGCCGCCCGCGTCCCGTTGTAGTACGGGGAGTAGCGGGCCTGCATTTCCTGATACGGCACCGGCCATTCCACGATCGTGCCGGTGACGAGGTCGCCCCAGCCGCGGGCGTCCGCGTACCAGACCAGGTAACCCGTGAACGCTGTTTCCATGCGCTTCTCGTACTTCATCGCCTCGAGGATGCTGCCGCACGCCGTCGACGTGAAGCTCGGGGGCTGCGGAACATGCGGTACACAGTCCGCCGCCGTCGAGTACGGCGCCGAGGCGCTGGCCGGCACGCCGACCGACCCCAAGCCGTTCTTGATGCGCGTCTTGTCAATCAACGCCGCAGCCGCCGCCAGGTTGCCCGTTCGGATGTAGCCCTCGGCTGCCAGCATGTTGATTTCGGTTGCCGACATCTCGACATAGGGACCCGTGCTGTTCGCACGGTTGATGACCCCGTAGCGGCGGTGATCGTAGAACGAATCGCCCCAGCCGTTCACCGGCACATCTTCGCCGGCCGGACGGTTGCGGATGTAGCGCCCAACCGGCAGCGCCACCGTCGGCGCCTCGGCGCCCTGCGCCGCGCGCGTCGCGCCCTGCGGCCAGCGCTGGTCCGGCGTCTGCACGAGGAACGCCTTGCGCGTGTTCAGGCCGTCCTTGAGCCACGCGTCATACGCGCCCGAAACGTCGGCCATGCCAAAATAGAACATGGGCAGCGAGTGCCAGCCTCCCGTGACATACGACTGCGTCACGTCGAATGCGGCGCTCCACCCAGTGCTGCCGCCGATGCTCACCGTGAAGTCTTCGGTGATTCCGTTCGTCGCATCGCTGATGACCGCGGCCCAATCCACCGCGGCCCGTTCCGTCGGGGTACGGGCAACGCCGGCCCGGACGCGCGCCTTGTACGAGCGCACGAGCCGGACGAAGTTGGCGCTCGTCAGGTTGGCCTGCCCGCTCATCCACGTACTGGGAAGCGGGAAACCGTTGGAGCCGGTGAGCCCCCTGTTGGCGACCGCGATCGCCGAGTCGTACATGGCCAGCGCCGCCTTGTTGACGGCGGAGTAAGGTGAGAGCGGCGGAACTTCCGAGCTCTCCGTGGTCGGCAGCACGATGGCGGCCGAGTCATACCCCAGCGACAGATAGCCCAGCGCGTTGCCAAGAATCATATAGGCAAACGCCTCGGCGCGGGCGTCCTGCGCCGCACTGCCCATCGTGAGTCCCTTCGCCTGGTACGCCTTGATCGCGGCGATGGCCGTGGCAGCCGAGCGGCCCGTACGCGAGAAGATGTTCCAGTTCGCCACGTTGCCCGTCGCATTGTCGTTGCCAAGGTCGTTCGAGATGGGATTGCGCGGGATGATCGTGCGCGCCGCCATGCCGAAGTTTGCGACCGTGGCAAACTGCTCGCCGGCGAAAATCTTGGCTTGAGTGTTGATGGATTCGGACGCGCGCTGGGTGTTGTTCAGCTGCACGCCCAGACCGGCGACCACGCCTTCCACGCCCGATGGCGTGGCGTACGCGCGGGCGACGTCCGGATTATTGAGATTCTGTACTTCGAGGCTGTTGCCGCAGGCGGTCAGCGCCACCAGCGATGCCCCGATCCAGAGAAAATGCTTGCGCATTGAAAGTCCTCAGTTCGGTCTCCCGGCCGCGACGCCATTCGGCGCCGTTGCCGGCGACCCGGGTCATTAGAAGCTGGTGCCGATGGAGAACGTGACCTGCCGCAGGTTCGGGAACGTGAACGCGTCGACTGCGTTGAGCGCGCCTGACCCAAAGTTGCCGCCGCCCAGTCCCACTTCGGGGTCGTAGCCAGTGTAATCGGTCCACGTCTTCAGGTTGCGCCCGATCATCGACACGTTCCAGTCGCCGCCGATGCCGGGGAGCCGGCCGATGCGGTAGCCGATCGACAGCTCGCGGAGCTTCACGAAGCTGGCGTCTTCCACCGTGTTGTTGTTCGGCGCCAGCAGGTCGTACAGACCGCCGATGCCACCCGTCTGAACGGCGCGGAAGTAGTAGCCGAGCGGCTTGGCGTCGCCGATGCTCTTGCTGTTCTGGTCGACTTCCTTCATCTGGAAATCACCCAGCGACCACTGACGCTGCTCGTTCCAGACCGACTTGCCCACCGTGGCGTCGAGCAGGGCGTACACCGTGAACTTCTTGTAGTTGAAGTTCTGGCTGAACGACCAGTGGAAATCCGGCAGGGCATGGCCGATGTCGAACAGCGGCACCGCACCGGTTGAGTCGCGCTGCAGGATTGGGCCGCCCCAAGCCAAATTCTCGCCCGACGCGGCTCCCCACGGCGCCGAAGCGGCCGGGAGCCGAGTGAACCACAGGTTCTTGGTGATGCCGTCCTTGATCGTATTGCCGGCACCGACGTAGACGATGAAGCCGTCCTGGTTCCTCTGGTAGTCCTTGCCGCTGCCGCAGTTGGTCTGGAAGCTCGTGGGCAGTTCGCTGCAGTGCTTCACGAACTTGCGGCCCCAGATGGAACCGAAGACCTGGCCCTGCTGGATCTTGAACATCGTCTCGGCGCCCTGGTTTCCGGGCGTGTAAAACGTCTCCGGCATGTCGAGACGCGTGATGACCGACGTCGTCGCATCCCAGTTGAAGCGCACCGAGTAGCC
Source organism: bacterium (assembly GCA_021802745.1). The sequence continues at coordinate 9,820 of JAJZRK010000066.1, read as the reverse complement.
GAGGTCGCGCTGCTGGATGATCGGGATGTTCAGCGACACTTCCCAAGTCTTGTTGGTCAACTCGCCCGCGTTCTGCCACTGGGTGCCGAAGCCCGCCGAGGCAGGCGGCGTGACCGGGAGCAGCTGGTCGTTGATCACGTTGTTCGCGTGCGTGATCGTGATGCCGTACTTGTTCATGATCTCGAGGTCGACGCCGGCCTCGATCTCACGCGACACTTCGGGGCGCAGGTCCTTGTTGCCCAGGCTGCTGGGGTTGAGCGCGCCGCCGCCACCGATGGTGAACGTCTCGTACTGGGCGTCGTACCGCGGGCGGTTGCCCGCCGTTCCTTCCGAGAGGCGCAGCTTGAGGTCCGAAACCTTGGAGACCTTGAACCACGGCTCTTCGCTGACACGCCACGCAAACGAGCCGCGGCCGTAGGTCTGCCAGCGCTGGGAGGCGCCGAACAGCGATGCGGCGTCGCGGCGGACGAGCCCGCCGACGATGTACCGACCCTTGTAGTCGAGGTCCAGGTTGGCAAACATGCCAAGTGCCTTCACCTGCTCGGAATAACCGCCGATGTACTGGCCGCTCACGACCGCGCTCGGATCTTCCAGGCCCGGCACCGCGAGCTGCACGCCGCCGAGGCTGTCGCCACGGGCGTCCGACGCCTCGTAGGAGGTGCGGAGGGTGAGGCGCGAATCGAGTGCGTTGTCGAGCCACGACTTGCGCGCCGTCACCATCGCGGCGCCGTTGAGCGCGAACGACTTGCTGGAGCTCCAGTCGAGGTAGCCGAGGTTGGCCGACCTTGCGGCCGTCGTGCGGAAGCCGCGATCGGCCTGCGACTGGCGATGGTTGCTGCGGCCGTCATACCCGAACTCGGCCGATGCATCCAGCCACGTCAGCGGCTGCCACTTGGCGCTCAGGGCGCCAACGAAGCGGCTGATGCGGTTGCGCGGGCGATAAACCTCGGCGTAGTACGCCGGGTTGAAGTTCTGCGCCCCCTGCGCCTGCGGCACCGAGCGGACGAAGAGACGCCCCTTCGAATCGCGGCGCAGCAGCTCCGCGTTCGCCGGCTGGCGTGAGAGATACAGCCACTGCACGCCACCGTCGTTGTCGATGGCATCCGTGAAGGCGGTGCGCACGCCGAAGTTCCAGTTGCCCGCCATCTGCTGGTCGAGGTTCAGCCGGACCGAATTGCGCTGGTACCCGTCCATGAAGCGGAGCGAGCCCTGCTGGCGGAACATGTTCGCCGAGGCGAAGAAGTTCGTGCGCCCCACGCGACCCGTCGCGTCCATGGTGTTGTTGTACTGCTGGCCCTTGGTCAGGATCTGGCGCATCGGCGTCCCGGCCTTCGGCCAGGGATTCGACAGGTACAGCGCGCGCATGTTGACCTGGCCGGGGTTGCGCGAGATGCCGGCGTCATTGACGAAGTTCAACGGCGGTAGCGAGAAGTCGGTCCCCTGGTCATTGATGCGGTACGCCTCGGCGTAGATATCCACCGTGCGCGTGCAGTCCGGCGCGCCGCTCGTGATGACGCAGAAGCGCTTGTAGTCCTGGTCCATCAGCATCACGTGCGACTTCGGGATCTCGAGGATGTTCTCGATGTCCGATGAGCCGTATTCCGCATTCACGCGGAACTTGATGCCGTCCTGCGAGTTCTTGCCGGAGCGGGTCGTGATCTGGATGACGCCGTTGCCGGCGCGCGATCCGTACATCGACGACGCCGCGGCGCCCTTCACCACTTCGACGTTCTCGATGTCCTGGGGGTTGATGTCCTGCAGGCCACCCTGCGAGACGACGCCGTCAATGATGTACAGCGGCTCCTGGCCACGGCCGGAACCGTTGATCGACTGCGGACCACGGAGAATGATGGACGGAGCCGAACCCGGTCGGCCACTGACCGACACGATGTTGGCGCCCGCCACCTTGCCCTGCAGCTGCGACAGCGCGTTGGAGCCCGCGACCGGCACGTCGGCCTGCGACACCTGCGCCACGGTGAAGGCGAGCTTCTTCACCTCGGTGGCCCCCGACACGCCCGTGATCACCACCTGATTCAGGCGGTTCACGTCTATCTTCATCTCGAAGTCGTAGTTATGCGTCTGCGCGGTGAGGACGAAGTTCCTGACCTGCGGCACGTAGCCGATGGCGCGAGCGCGCATCACGACGGCCTGGCCTCGAACGCGGGCGCCGGGCACCACGATCGTGTACACGCCCGAGGCGTTCGTACCGACCGAGATCTGCAGCCCCTCTATCACAACGTTGGCTCCGTACAACGGCTGCCCAGCATCCGACAACACCTTGCCGGTGATGGTGACGTTCTGCGCGACCGCAGTCGCCGAGACGCCGAACAGGAGAGCCAGTACTGCGGTCGTCATCCAGCGAAACCGAGTACTCATGGTCATCGGACTCCCTCTACAAAAGGTGAAATACAGGAGACTTACCGACATCAGGAGCTTCGCACTGCTGCCCCAGGCGGCGGGGCGGAACTTCTGCGGGGTCCGCGGCGTACACAGCCGAGGACCCGCGGGAACACCCGTGTTTTCGCTGGGGGGCTGCGGCATTGTCATGCCGCGCCATAACGAAACAACATCAAACCCCGGGGGCTGTGCGGCCCTCGGGTTGCACACTCAGCTACCTCAGTCGCGTGACTTCTGTCACAGCCGCAAATCCTATGGGTCGGTCAGGCTTTGTGCAATACGCTGAATCAGGGAATTCCCTACCGCAAACGTCTGTTCCCAACTCAGTGTGGCGATGGAAGTTAGGCCCAGGCTGTCGCATCGTAGGACAGCATCTGACGCGGCCCTTTTTCGGCGCCTCAGAGACTGCTCCTCAACCGGCCTAAACGGTGGCTTCCGTGACGCCACTGTCGCTCCCGACGTATTGTTGGGCACGATGCGCCTCCCGCGTCCTCTTCGCTCAGCGTTCGCCGTTGCGTTCGCCGTTGCGTGCGCCTTTGCCGCCGGCGCGTCGCCAGCCAGCGCGCAGCGCGCCCGCACGCTCCCGGCCGCGGTGGACTCCATGTATCAGCGTGCCCAGCACGCACTCGCCGCAGGCGACACCGCGGTCGCCATTGACGCGCTCGAAGCGGTGCAGCGGCGTGCACCACGCTTCGCCGATGCCTTCTTCCAGCAGGGCCTGATTCTCTCGCGCCGCTCGGAGATGGGGCTGGCCCCGGATGACATCTTTCGGCGGCGCCGCGCGAGTGACCTGCTGGAAAAGGCCCTCGACCGCGACCCCGACAACCCGCTCTACCTCCTCGAGCTCGGCCGCCTCCGCCTGAAGACGCCGTTCTTGCGCATCGAGGCCGAGCGCCTCTTCGCCAAGGCCCAGCGTGCGGCGCGCGCGCGCGGCGACGCGCACCTGCTCGCCATCGTCGAGTACGAACTGGGCCTCGTCTCGGCTCGACGGTTCAATGCCATGCGCCACCGGCGCATCCTCACCGGCACGACCACCGCGCTTGACCTCGAGGCGGCCGCCGACGACTGGCACTACATCCCCAACTTTCTCGAGCAGCGCAGCGCGCCGGTGGGCGACGCCGGCGAGATTGACCGGCTGAAGGCGGAGGAACACTTCCGCGCCGCCCTCGCCGCCGATTCGTCGCATGAAGGGGCGGCCGCCGACCTGCTCGCCCTCCTGTATGAATCGTCGCGCACCGCCGAGATGCTTCCCCTCGCCACCACCCTCGCCCGGCGGCAGCCGCGCGCGCCGCGCACCTGGCTTGCGCTGGGTCTCGCGCTCTACGCCCGCGACCGGCCCGAGGACGCGGCCGCGGCCTTCGACGCGGCACTGGCCCTGCTCCCTGACACGGTTCGGGCCAGCATGCTCGACGTCACCCAGTGGCTGCGCCCCGACGACGCGGCATTCCTCGAACATGCCTCGCGCACCGAACGGGAAGCCACCGCACAGGCGTGGTGGCGATCGGCCGATCCCCTGGCGCTCACGCCGGTGAACGAGGCGCGCGTCGCGCTGCTGGCCCGCGTGGCGTATGCGGACCTGCGCTTCACGTCCGAGGAGGCCGGGATTCCCGGCTGGCGCACCGACCGCGGCCAGATCTGGATCCGCTATGGCGCGCCGGACGTGATCGCCACCCTCGCACCGGAAACCCAGGAAACGAATGGCGCCGAGAGCACGGCGCGCATCATCACCATCTGGTGGTATCGCGCCAAGGCGCTGCGCTTCGTCTTCCGCGGGCCGCCCGCCATCAATGCCGCCGGCTTCGCGGGGAATTTCCGCGCCTACGCCGACAACGCCCGGCGCATCATTCCCATGAGCCTCGACGACGTGCACGCCGCGTTGCGGCTCGATACCGTCGCCGTGCAGGTGGCGCGCTTTCGCGGGGACGCCGGCACGCGGGTGGAACTCTTCGCGCAGCTCCCCACCGACCGCATGCTCGCCGACATTGATCTCTCGCCGGCGCTGGTGGAGGGCGGCTTTGCGTTCGGCGCGGACGCGGCGCAGCGCGCGCCGCAGATGGTGCGCGACTCGCTGCGCCTGGCGCCGGGGCCGCGCGCGGTGCCGGTGCGCCGCGCGTGGGCGCGCACCGTGACGCCGGGCCGCGAGTACGCGTATCGCATAGAGGCGCGCCAGCCGGACACCGGGCGCGGCGCCCGCGGCGACGGCGTCGTCGGCGTGATGCCGATGGGCGCCACCGGCGCGTTCGACATCTCCGATCTCGTGGTCGCCGACCATATCGCGGCAGCGCCCGGCGCCGCGGCGCGCGAGGCGTTTCGCATTGACGCCAACCCCGCCATGCAGTTCCTCCCGCACGACACGGTCGCGCTCTACTGGGAGACGTACAACGCCACGGCCGGCGCGGGGCGCGAGGCGCGCTTGCGCGTGCGGGTGACCGTGCGCATCCTCTCGCTGGACCGCGGCCGTTCGTTCAGTGCCCGCGTGCTCGGCGGCATCGCCGATGCCGTGGGATTGAGCGCCGTCGGCGATGAGCAGGTGTCGTTGACGTACGAGCGCGGCGCGCGCGCCGACGCCACGGTGCCGCACCAGCTGGCGCTCGGACTCGGCGATGCGCCGCCCGGACGCTATGCGCTGACCGTCGAGGTGACCGACCTCTCGTCGGGACACTCGGCCCGCGCCGAACGCACCCTCACCCTGGAGCGCCCTCCGTCGTGACATGGATCCAGCCTGTGCGCCGACGGGCGCTGTGCGTCGCCGCCGCGCTGCTGATGCAGCAGGCGATCCCGGCAGTCGCCGCGGCCCAGCGGAACGCGGGCGGGGAGGCCACGCGGCAAGGCGACCGGCGCATCCCGCGCCGCGTGGTGATGCCGTTCGTCATGGGCGCGGCGGCGGCCCTCGCCGCGTCGGCCTACTTCATGGGACCGGGGGACGACCCGGTGGGGTCGTGCACCGGCCCGAGTTGCGTGCTCCCCATGAGCATCGGCGTCGGCGCGGTGGTGGGCTACCTGATGGGCCGTGAAATGGACCAGGCACACGCGCTGCGGTACAGGCGCGGCGTCCCGGTGGCGCCGACAGGGCAGGCCCTCGCGCTCGATGGCGAGCCGCAGTGGCTCTCCGTGGGAGCGAAACGCGGCGCGACGGGCGGGAGCGGCGGCGTCCAGCTGTTCAGCACCGACGGCGCACCCAAAGCGCTGGCACGGCGCGCCGCCGGCATTCGCGGCATTCACGGCGTGGAGATCGGCGCGGCGAGCGTGGCCGTCGCGGCCGCCACCGGGCTCTACGTGTTCGAGGCCGATTCCGCCGTGGGCGCGCGCGTGCGCGACGGCGACGTCACGGCATTCGCCACACTGCGCGGACGGCGCATCGTGGGCATCGGCGACCGCGTCGAGATGGCGCCGGCCCCGGGTGCGTCCGACACGACGTGGCGGCCGTGCGCAGCCGGCGCACCGGTGCGCGCGATGACCGCGGACGACCGGGGCGGCGTGCTGTGGGTGGCGACCGACAGCGCGCTCCTCGCATTCAACATCGCGGGCGACACCCTGGCGCTGCGCACGTCGGCACGACTTCACGGGGGCGTGCGGTCGGTGCGCACCGACGGCACGCGCGTGGTCGTGGCGGCCGGCGAGCGCGGGCTTTCGCTGTTCGACACGGACGGCGCGACGACGGCGCGCGAACGGTTCGTCTGGACGGGCGCGCGATTCGCCTACGACGCCCTCATCACCCACGAGCGGCTGTATGTCGCCGGCGGCGGCGAAGGGCTTTTTGTGCTCGACGCGCGCGCTGCCCGGGGCACCGTGCTCGGCCTCGCGCGCCAGGTGGGATTCGCCGTCGCGCTGGGGGAACAGGGCGACTACACTTATGTACTGGACCGCACGACGCCCGCCGTGCATCGCATTCGCTCCGACTTCTCCCTCCGTTGATACTACTTCGCCTGACCTCGCCCCTGTTCTTTCTCGCCCTGCTCGGCTGCGCCGGCCGGGAGGAGAGCGCCGCAGTGGCGCGCAACGCCGACGCGGCCACCGTGCAGCCCAGGGCGGCGGCCGCCGCGCCCGTGATTTGCGCCACGGCCGTGCTCGCCAAGGCCGACGCCGGGCGCATCCTCGGTAGCCCCAGCGCGAAGGTCTGGGTGATCATCATCAGCGATTTCCAGTGCCCGTTCTGCCGGCAGTGGCACGACGAATCGTGGGCAGCGATCCGGAAGGAGTACGTGGAGACGGGGAAGATCCGTGTCGCCTACGTGAACCTGCCGCTCTCGATTCATCCCAACGCGCTGCCGGCCGCGGAGGCCGCGATGTGCGCGAGCGTGCAGGGCAAGTTCTGGCCCGTGCAGGACGCGCTCTTCCGCACGCAGCAGCAGTGGGCGCGCGCGACAGATCCACGCCCCTTCTTCGAGGGCCTGGCACGCGACGCCGGCGCCGATGTGGACGCCCTGCGCGCGTGCGTCAAGTCGAACGCCACGCGACCGCTCATTCAGGGTGACGAGGAGCGGGCCACGCGCGCCGGCGCGCAGTCCACGCCGACGTTCTTCGTGGGCAGCCAGCCTGTCATCGGCGCCCAGCCGCTCGCGACCTTCCGCGGCGCCATCGAAGCCGCGCTCGCGTCGAAGCCAGCGGACAAGTAGGCAGACCGGAAGGTGAACCCCGCGCTTCGCGCCGCCTACGCTTCCGCGGGCACGCTCGCGGAGTGGGCCGCGTCGGCGGTGACTGAGGGCGACGGCAAGACGATGGCCTCGCTGGCCGGGCGCCATGGCGTGCTCGAGCGGTTCGCGCGGTGGAGCGCGGTCCATCGCGACCAGGCGCGTCCGCTCGTCTGGCTGCACGCGCCGTCGGTGGGAGAAGGGTTGCAGGCGCAGCCCGTCATCGAGCTGCTGCGCGCGCATCGCCCCGACGTGCAAGTGGTCTACACGCACTTCTCGAGCAGTGCCGCCAGTTTCGCGTCGCGCGTCGGCGCCGACTACGCCGACTACCTGCCCTTCGACACCGCGCGCGCGGCGCGCGACATGCTCCAGGCACTGCGCCCCACGGCGCTGGTCTTCAGCAAGCTCGACGTCTGGCCGCTGCTCGTGGAGGCGGCGGCGCGCCGCGGCGTTGGGGTGGCGCTGATTGCCGCCACGCTCGCCGAGGGCTCCGCGCGGCGCGGCCTCTTCGCCCGCGCGCTGCTGCGCGACGCGTATGCCGCGCTCGCTGCGGTCGGCGCCATTGATGAAGCGGACGCCGAGCGACTCGTCGCGCTCGGCGTGAACCGGGCGCACGTGCGCGTGACTGGCGACACGCGCTACGACCAGGTGTGGGCGCGCGCGCAGGGCGTGGACCGCAGCTCGGCGCTGCTCGCGCCGCTCGCCTCCGACCGGCCGACACTGGTTGCGGGCTCCACGTGGCCCGCCGACGAGCAGGTGCTCGAAGATGCCTGGCGCATGGTGCGGGCACGGATGCCGCGGGCGCGGCTCATCGTCGCGCCGCACGAGCCAACCGCCGAGCATCTCGGCGCCCTCGAGGCGTGGGCGGTGCGCGACACCCTGCGCCTGGCCCGGCTCGGGGCGTACGACGCGGGGACGGCGGACGTGGTCATCGTGGACCGCGTGGGCGTGCTCGGCGAACTGTACGCGCTGGCCGATGTCGCGTACGTAGGCGGCGGCTTCCACTCGGCCGGCTTGCACTCCGTCATCGAACCGGCGGCGTTTGGCGCGCCGGTGCTCTTCGGACCGCGATGCACCGAGAGCCGGGACGCGGGCCTGCTCATTGCCGCGCACGGCGGACGACGCGTGGACGGTCCGGAGACGCTGGGCTCGGCGGTCGCGGAGTGGCTGTCGAGCCAAGTCACTGGCGCCGCGGTCGGGGCGCGCGCGCGCGAGTTGGTGCGTGGCAACCTGGGCGCCGCGGCACGCTCGCTGGAACTGGTACTGTCGCTGTTGCGATAGGCCGGCAGTGGCGGGAGGGCGACGCGCGCACCGCCGAGCCCAACCTGATGCGCGACAGTTAGTTGATGCGATGGGCCCCCTTGACAGGGAATCATCCGTTTAGAGATTACCGTTGTCCCACGCGACGGTGCTGATGGGAGCCCACCCTGTCTCCGGCTGCGTTCGAGTGCGTCTCTCGCGCTCATGCGCCGTGATTGCATACATAACTTCGTCTCGCTTGGAGCGAAGCCCCCACCCCCGTTGGAGGAAGTCATGAGCAAGCGCGGTTCGACCGTCGCCAGCTTGGTGCAACGCGTCGTCATGGCAGCATTGGTACCCATGACGCTCGCCGCCCAGCAGGCAACAGGCACGGTCACGGGCAGTGTCGTCGACGCCGGCACTCGGCGTCCCGTGCCCAATGTGCAGGTCACGATCCCTGGCACCAGCCAGACGATCGGCAGCATGACGGACCAGGCAGGCAAGTTCCGTATCAACAATGTCGTCGCCGGCGAGCGCAACGTGCGCGCCCGCCTTATCGGGTATGCCCCGCTCGTGAAGGTCGTCAACGTGCGGCCCGGCGCGACGGCAACGGTGACGTTCGAGATTCGGCAGTCGGCCGTCGAACTGAACGCGGTGGTCACGACTGGAACGGGCGGTTCGCAGGTCGAGGCGCGCAAGCTCGGCAACACCGTGGCCGCGGTCGAGGCACCGGTGGCCGCGCCCATCGCCTCCTTCTCCGACGTGCTTCAGGGCCGCGAGCCCGGACTGATGGCCATGCCCTCTTCCGGGGCCACGGGCGAGGGCGCGCGCATCCGCGTGCGCGGCAACGCCTCGCTGTCGCAGTCCAACGAGCCGATCGTGTACATCGACGGCGTGCGCCTCGACAACGGCGGCGGGTTCGGCAACGGCTTCGTCGGGACCGGCGGTGGCGGACGCCCGTCGCGTCTCGATGACATTGACCCGAAGTCGATCGAGAAGGTCGAGGTGCTCAAGGGCGCGGCCGCGGCGACGCTCTACGGCACGGAGGCATCGAACGGGGTGATCCTGATCACAACCCGGAAGGGATCGCTCGGTGCACCCAAGTGGTCGGTGGACGCCGAACAGGCGTTCACGTCGTATCCGACCAACCGCATCCAGCCGCAGTGGGGCGTGGCGCGTTCGGATTCGCAGGCCACCCGGCTCTCGGCCCACTACGGCACGCCGGTGCAGGCGTTCGTGCCGTTCAACAAGGCGTTCGCCACGAAGCTGTTCGAGACGGGCCTGTCGCGCACGGTCGCGGGCCAGGTGTCGGGCGGCACGCCGGTCGTGACGTACTTCGCATCGCTGCGCTCGTACACCGAGGACGGCCCGTTCACGGCCAGCAACTTCAACTGGCACGATCGCGGCGTCTTCATGAAGGACATCAACAACAAGTACCAGGGCACCGTGAACCTCGGCATCTCGCCGTCGACGACCACGAAGCTGCAGGCCAACGTCCTCTACGCGACGACGCACAACGAGATTCCCGAGAACGACAACAGCATCTACGCGCC
>JAJZRK010000361.1 GCA_021802745.1 bacterium | reverse complement strand
GGGGGGGGGGGGGGGGGGGGGGGGGGGGGGGGGGGGGGGGTTGGGGGAGGGGGGGGGGGGGGGTGCGGGGGGGGGGGTGCGCGGTGTGGGGCAGGGGAGGGGTGTGGTCGCGCGCCAGCCGCGCCCCAGCACCCCGCACCACACCGCGCACCCTGCACCTCGCACCACACCCTGCACCGCACTGCACCCTGCACCACACCCTGCACCGCACTGCCCCCCGCACCACACCGCGCACCCTGCACCCTGAACCGTAGTAGATGGCCTTTCGGTCCTCCCCCCGCCGCGTTTGTTTTGACCCATGAGCATGCGCGAAAAACTCGACCAGTTGGAGCGGCGGCGCGCCGAAGCCGAATTGGGCGGCGGCGCCCAGCGCCTCAAGGCCCAGCACGACAAGGGCAAGCTGTCAGCGCGCGAGCGCCTCGACCTGCTGCTCGATGACGGGTCGTTCATCGAGCTCGACCGGTTTGTCGTGCACCGGTCGCACGACTTCGGCCTCGAAGAGCAGCACTACTTCGGCGATGGCGTTGTCACGGGGCACGGCCGCATTGACGGCCGCCTGGTCTACGTCTTCTCGCAGGACTTCACCGTCTTCGGCGGCTCGCTGAGCGAGGCGTTCGCGGAGAAGATCTGCAAGGTGATGGACCTCGCGATGCGCAACGGCGCGCCGGTGATCGGCCTCAACGACTCGGGGGGCGCGCGCATCCAGGAAGGGGTGGTCTCGCTCGGCGGGTACGCCGAGATCTTCCTCCGCAACACGCTCGCCTCCGGCGTGGTGCCGCAGATCTCGGCGATCCTCGGCCCGTGCGCCGGCGGGGCGGTGTACTCGCCGGCCATCACCGACTTCGTGTTCATGACGCGTCACACGAGCTACATGTTCGTGACCGGCCCGAACGTGGTGAAGACGGTGACGCACGAGGACGTCACCATGGAGGTGCTGGGCGGCGCCGACACGCACGGCGCCACTTCGGGTGTGTCGCACTTCACCTGCGACAGCGAACTCGCCACGCTGCAGGGCATCCGCGACCTCGTGCGCTTTCTCCCCTCGAACAACGTCGAGCCGCCGCCGCGCGGCGCGTCGGCCGATCCGCGCGACCGACGGGACGAATCGCTGCTCGACATCGTCCCCGACGAGCCGAACAAGCCGTACGACATGCACGAGGTGATCGCGCGGGTGGTGGACGACGGCGAATTCCTCGAGGTGCAGAAGGACTACGCCGGCAACATCCTCGTCGGCTTCGCGCACCTCGGCGGGTTTTCCGTGGGCATCGTCGCCAACCAGCCGGCGGTGCTGGCCGGCGTGCTCGACATCAGCGCGAGCGCCAAGGCGGCGCGGTTCATCCGCTTCTGCGATGCGTTCAACATTCCCCTCGTCACCTTCGAGGACGTGCCGGGCTTCCTGCCGGGCGTCGCGCAGGAGCACGGCGGCATCATCAAGCACGGCGCCAAGCTGCTCTTCGCCTACTGCGAAGCGACGGTGCCCAAGCTGACGGTGATCACGCGCAAGGCGTACGGCGGGGCGTACGATGTGATGAGTTCCAAGCACATCCGCGGCGACTACAACGTGGCGTGGCCCACGGCGGAAATTGCGGTGATGGGGCCGAAGGGCGCCGTCGAGATCCTCTTCAAGAAGGAGATCGCCGAGAGCGCCGACCCCGCCGCAGCGATGGCGCAGCGCGTGGCTGAGTACAGCGAGAAATTCGCGAATCCATACGTGGCGGCGAGCCGCGGCTATCTGGACGACATCATTGACCCGCGCGACACGCGCCTGAAGCTCATTGACGCGCTCGAGTCGCTGCAGGGCAAGCGCGACAAGAACCCGCCCAAGAAGCACGGGAACATTCCGCTGTGAAGAAGGTCCTGGTTGCAAACCGCGGCGAGATCGCGCTGCGGGTGATCCGCGCCTGCCGTGAGCTGGGCCTAACCTCCGTGGCCATCCATTCGGACGCCGATGCCCGTGCGCCGCACGTGCGCGAGGCCGACGAGGCGGTGCGGCTGGGCCCGCCCCCGTCGAGCGAGAGCTACCTGCGCGGCGACCTGATCATCGCGGCCGCCCAGGCGGCCGGCGCCGATGCGATTCACCCCGGGTACGGCTTTCTCTCGGAGCGCGAGTGGTTCGCGCGCGCGGTGCGCGACGCGGGGCTCCTCTGGGTGGGACCGCCCGCCGAGGCGATTGCGGCCATGGGCTCCAAGACCGCCGCGCGCACGCTCGCGGTCGCCCACGACGTGCCAGTGGTGCCCGGCACCACCGAGCCGCTGCGCGACGCCGCCGAGGCGACGATCATCGCCGAACGGTTCGGGTATCCCGTGCTGCTCAAGGCGGCGGCCGGCGGGGGCGGCAAGGGGATGCGCGTCGTGCGCGAGCCGTCGGCCATGGCGTCGGCGCTCGAGGCCGCCCAGCGCGAGGCGATGAACGCGTTCGGCGACGACGCGGTGTACGTGGAGAAATACATTGACGGGCCGCGGCACGTGGAAATCCAGGTGCTAGCCGATTCGCACGGGCGCTGCGTCTCGCTGGGCGAGCGCGAGTGTTCGGTGCAGCGGCGGCACCAGAACATGATCGAGGAAGCGCCCAGCCCGGCGGTGAACGCCGAGCTGCGGAAGGCCATGGGCGCCGCGGCCGTGCGCGTGGCCAAGGCTGCCGGCTACCAGAACGCCGGCACCTGCGAGTTTCTCCTCGCCGCCGACGGCCAGTTCTACTT
>JAJZRK010000065.1 GCA_021802745.1 bacterium | reverse complement strand
GGGATGACGAACGCCGAGATGCGCCCAGGTCCCGACTTCAGCAGCACCTCGTGCTGCTCCTCGAACGTGTTGATGCCGCCGATGCCGCTCGCGATGACCACGCCCGTGCGGAGCGGGTCGTACCCCGTGCCATCGGCAAAGCCGGCGTCCGCCATGGCCTGCGTGGCGGCCGCCATGGCGTACTGGGTGTAGAGGTCGGACCGCTTGATCTCCTTGCGGTCCATGTACAGCGCCGGGTCGAATCCCTTGACCTCGCACGCAAACCGCACCTTGTGGTGCGACGCGTCGAAGTGCGTAATGGGCGCGCCTCCCGACCGGCCCTCAAGCAGCGCCTGCCAGGAACTCCCCACGTCGTTGCCGACGGGGGTCACGCAACCGAGACCCGTAACAACTACCCGGCGCCTCATCGCGTCAGCCGATCTTCTGGTTCAGGTACGCGATTGCGTCACCGACCGTGCGAAGCTTCTCGGCATCCTCATCGGGGATGTCAATGTTGAACTCCTTCTCGAACTCCATCACGAGTTCAACGATGTCGAGACTGTCGGCTCCGAGGTCCTCGATAAAGCTGGCTTCATTCGTCAGCTTCTCACGCTCGACGCCCAGTTCCTTCTCGATGATGTCCTTTACCTTGTCGCCATGGTCGGCCATACCGCGGTCCTCTCGTACGTTGGAGTGGAGGGAAGACTTAATATAGTCGATGTCACGTTCCGCTACATCACCATCCCGCCGTCCACCACCAGGACCTGCCCGGTGATGTAGGAGGCCAGGTCGGAGGCCAGGAAGGCCACCGCGTTGGCGATGTCCTTGGGGTCGCCCAGCCGCGCCAGCGGAATCTGCGCCGCCAAGGCCGCCTTGGCCTCCTCGGGGAGCTTTTCGGTCATCGCCGTCTGGATGAAGCCGGGGGCAATTGCGTTCACCAGGATGTTGCGCGAGGCCAACTCCTTGGCCGCCGACTTGGTCAGGCCGATGAGCCCCGCCTTGGACGCCGAGTAGTTGGCCTGGCCCTTGTTGCCCATGATGCCAACCACGCTGGCGATGTTGATGATGCGCCCGAACCGCCGCTTCATCATGCCGCGCTGGACCGCCCGCGTGGCCACGAAGGCGGAGCGCAGGTTCACCGCCATCACGGCATCCCAGTCCTCGTCCTTCATGCGGGCCATCAGGTTGTCGCGCGTGATGCCGGCGTTGTTCACCAGGATGTCGAGCGACCCAAACGCGTCCTCGACCGTCTGGATCAGCATCGTTACCTGCGCGGGATCCGAGACGTCGCAGGCAAAGCCGCGCGCCTCGCCGATCTCGCCGGCCGTCTTCTCCGCCGACGCGAGATCGAGGTCCGCGATCGCGACGCGCGCGCCGCACGCCACCAGCGTCTCGGCAATCGAACGGCCGATGCCGCGGGCGGCGCCTGTCACGAGAGCGGTCTTTCCGGTGAGTGAGATCATGGGGGGAGACGGTAGAGGGTGGACAGTGGACGGCAGACCTGCAGCCGGCGTATTGCTAGAGGTCGCTGAGCAGGGCTTCGACTTCGGCCACCGTGCCGCAGGTTCTGGCGGCATGGTTGGGTACGAGGCGCTTGAGCAGGCCGGTCAGGACATTGCCGGGCCCCAGCTCCACAAAGGTCGCATCAGGATAGGCGGCCGCCATCCCCTGAATCACCGCCACCCAGCGCACGGGCGAGGTCAATTGGCGAAGCAGCAGATCCCGGGCCGCGGCCGCCTCGGTTACTGGGGCCGCCGTGACGTTCGAGAAGATGGCCCAGGCAGGGTTGGTCCACGCCGCCCGATCGAGGGCCTCGCGCAGGCCGGCCTGCGCCGGCTCCATGAGCGGAGAGTGGAACGCGCCGCTCACCTGCAGGCGCACGGCGCGCTTGGCACCGGCGGCCTTGGCCAGTTCCATGCCGCGCTCGACGCCGGACACCTCGCCCGAGATGACGACCTGCTCGACCGCGTTGTAGTTGGCCGGCACCACCACGCCGGCGGCGCTGGCCTCGGCGCACACCTCGTCAATCGGGCGCTGCAGCTCTCCCAGAATTGCCGCCATCGCCCCCGGGCGCTGCACACCTGTCTCGTACATCAACTCGCCGCGGCGCCGCACCAGGCGCACGGCATCGGCCAGCGACAGCGCGCCCGCAGCGTGGTACGCCGAGAACTCCCCGAGCGAATGGCCGGCCGCCGCCGCCACGTGGGCGGCCGCGCGTTCGCGCACCACCGCCCAGACCGCCGCGCCGTGCGCCAGCAGCGCCGGCTGCGCGTTGTGCGTGCGCGTCAATTCCTCGGCGGGGCCCTCGAAGCAAAGCGTCGAGAGCGGCGCGCCAAGCGCGGCGTCCGCGGCGGCGAACACCTCGCGGGCCGCCGGAAACCGCTCGGCAAGGTCTTTCGCCATGCCGGGTTTCTGCGAGCCCTGACCGGGGAACAGGAGGAGAAGTTGCATGCGTCGCTAGAACCGGACCACCAGGCTGCCCCAGGTGAAGCCGGCCCCGAACCCGACGAACATCACCGTCATGCCGTCCTTGATGCGCCCGCCGCGGAGCGCCTCATCGAGTGCAATCGGGATGGAGGCCGCCGAGGTGTTGCCGTAGCGATCCACGTTCACGTAGACCTTGTCCATCGGCATGTTCGCGTGCTTGGCGGTGGCCTCGATGATGCGGATGTTCGCCTGGTGCGGGATCATCAGGTCAATGTCGCTCGACGCCAACTTGGCGCCGTCGAGGGCGCGGTCGCACGCCTCAGCCATGGAGCGCACGGCGTTCTTGAACACTTCTCGCCCCGCCATGGTGATGCAGTTGCTCCCCTCGGCGATGATCTCGGGCGTCACGGGGCGGAGCGAACCGCCGGCCGGGCGCTGCAGCAGGTCGGCGAGCGATCCGTCGCTGCGGAGGTACGCGGAGAGAATGCCGCGCCCCTTGGTGGAGCGCTTGAGCACGGTGGCCCCCGCGCCGTCGCCAAACAGGACGCAGGTGTTGCGGTCCTTCCAGTTGACGATGCGCGAGAGCGTCTCGGCGCCGATCACCAGCACCGTCTCGGCGTCGCCCATGGCCATCAGCCCCTCGGCAATCTTGACGCCATACACCCAGCCGGTGCAGGCGGCGTCTATGTCGAACGCGGCCGCCCGCGTGGCGCCGATCGCGGCCTGCACTTCCACCGCCGTCGAGGGGAGCAGCCGGTCGGGCGACGCGGTGGCGAGGATGATGACATCGAGTTCGGGGGCGGTCACCCCCGCGGCCTTCATCGCCGCGCGCGCGGCCTCCGACGACAGCGACGTCAGCGACTCGCCCTCGCCGGCGATGTGGCGCTGCTTGATGCCGGTGCGCTCGGTGATCCACGCGTCGTTCGTGTCAATGCCGAGCGCCGCGAAGTCGTGGTTGGTGAGGATCTTCCTGGGCACGGCGTGACCCGTGCCGCTGATCATCGCAAGGGGACGCTTCATGCGGGTTCTCCGGCGGTGGAGGCCAGGCGCTGGCCGATATGGTCGCTCATGCGCGACGCCGATGCGCGAAGCCCCACGAGGATGCCGTTCTTGATCGCCTCGGGCGACGACTTGCCGTGGCAGATGATGGACACGCCCTTCACGCCGAGCAGCGGCGCCCCGCCATGCACGGCGTAGTCGAGCCCCTTGAGCGCGCTGGCGAGCTGGTCCTTCGACACGCCGCTCCGCGCGAGGAGGCCGACGATCAGCTTGGGCACGCTCTCGTAGAACTTGAGCAGCACGTTGCCCACGAAGCCGTCGCAGACGACGACATCCACCGGGCCGCGATCGCACGCGCCCATGGGGACGTCGCGTCCCTCGACGTTGCCGATGAAGTTGATGCCGGCGGCGAGGGCCAGTGTCTTGTGCGCCTCCTTCACCGCGGCGTTGCCCTTCTCCGACTCTTCCCCCACCGAGAGCAGCGCGACGGTGGGATTGGTGCGGCCGAGAATGTCCTCCGCGTAGACGGCGCCGAGGCGCGCGAACTGCACGAGTTCATCGGCCGAGCAGTCCACGTTGGCGCCGCTGTCGAGCACGACGACAGGTTCGCGCGCACTCGGAAAGAGCGTGGCGATGGCCGGGCGGTTGAGCCCCGCGTGGAGGCGCAGGATGAACGCGGACGCCGCCATCTGCGCCCCCGTGTTGCCGGCGCTGACGAATGCGTCGGATTGTCCCTCGCCCTGCAGGCGCAGGCCGACGGCCATCGAGCTGTTGGGCTTCCCGCGGATGGCGACCGACGGCTTGTCGGTCATTTCGATCACCTCGGCCGCGTCGACGATGCTGAGGCGGTGCGCGAGGGCGCGCACGGCAGGCGCCGCCGCGGCCAGCTGCGCGTCAAGTTCCGCGCGGATGACCTCGGAGCGTCCCACGAGCTGGATACCGTGTTCCGGGGCGAGTTCCTGGAGGGCGAGAAGCGCGCCCGCAATCGTCGCCTTGGGGGCGTGATCGCCGCCCATGGCGTCCAACGCGATGCGCGCCAAGATCAGCTGCCCTTCTTGGTAACCCGCTGTTCGCCCGCGTAGAAGCCGCACTCCGGGCAGACGCGATGCGGCTGCTTCTGCGCGCCGCACTTCGGGCAGGCCTGGATGTTGATTGCCGGGGCCTTCTTGTGCGTGTTACGGGCCCGCTTCTTCCGCTTGGAAGTCTTTCTCTTCGGGACGGCCATGGTCGTCTCGTGCCAGGGTCAGGTCAATCGGGCGCGCCGCGGGTCTTCCGCAACGCCGCCCATCGGGGATCAATGTCCGGGGCACAGCCGCATGCCCCGGCGTTCAAGTTGGCGCCGCAGGTCGGGCACAGTCCCTTGCAGTCGGGACGGCACACGGCAAACGGTGGAGCCTCCAGCAGCCACTGCTCCCGCACGGCGGGGCGCAGGTCAATCACGTCGCCCTGGGCGCCACCCAGCGGGTAGACGTCCGGATCGTCGTCATCTTCACCGCCGGGTTCGGCATACAGCACGTGAACCTCAGCGGTCACGGCCGACTCCACCGGTGTCAGGCACCGCCGGCACTCCTGCCGCGTCGCACCATTCAGGTGGCCGCTGAAGTAGTACCGCCCTGAGCCCGCTGCGGAGAGGCGCCCGGTGATCTGGATGCCGTCCCCCAACGGGCGCAGAATGTCACTTTCCATCCAGACGCCATCATCCGGGGGCAGCACGGCATCAACCGTGGCGGCCCCGCGTTCGAGCGAACGGATGTCAAACGACAGCATAGCCATGTAAACTACCCCGTGGATGGCGTGGGGTCAAGTTCTGGATTGGCTGATACTTAGGTTGTTTTTCCTCAACGCAGACTGCCACCGCGAAATGCGAAGGGCACGAAGGGCCGCGAAGAGGGTTCCTCTAATGAAGGGCGGTGCGTTCCTCGACCGATCCTACCCTGCGCGCTGATTCGTCGAAGTTCAGATGAGCGCGGCGGCGCCGAAGAAGAACATCCCCTCGTGCCGGGCGTTCTCGTCGGAATCCGAGCCGTGGACGGCATTCCGACCCTTTGACTCGGCGTACAGCTTGCGCACCGTGCCCTCGGCGGCCTCGGCCGGGTCGGTGGCGCCGATGGCGGTGCGATACGCGGCGACGGCGTCCGCCTTCTCGAGCACCAGCGGCATGCACGGCCCGGAACTCATGAACTGCACGAGTTCGTCATAGAACGGCCGGCCCCTGTGCACCTCGTAGAAGGCGCCGGCCTCGGCCTTCGTCATGTGCAGGACGCGGGCGCAGATGAGCTTGAAGCCCTGCGCCTCGAGATGCGCGATGATCGTGCCAGCCTTGCCCGCGCCAAAGGCGTCGGGCTTGATGATTGCGAGGGTGCGATTGCCAGCCATGGCGATTCCTTTTGTCTTGAGAGGGGTCAACAACTCACCACGAAGGCACGAAGGACACCAAGGGTTTCGTAGGAGGCAGGCCTGTTGCCTGCCTCGCGCGCTTCCCTTCGTGCCCTTTGTGCCCTCGTGGTGGGCCGTTCGAAGCTACTTCAGTCCAGCCTTGATCAACTCCACGAAGTCCATCGGGCGAGCCGCCACGCCGATGCCGGCGGCCTTGAAGGCCTCGATCTTCTCGGCGGCGGTGCCCGCCGATCCCGAGATGATCGCGCCCGCATGGCCCATGCGGCGTCCGGGCGGCGCCGTCTGGCCGGCGATGAAGCCCACGACCGGCTTGGTCATGTGCTCCTTCACGAACTTCGCCGCTTCCTGCTCGTCCGTGCCGCCGATCTCGCCCATCATCGCGACGGCCTTGGTGGCGGGGTCCTTCTCGAATGCCTCGAGACAGTCAATGAAGTTGGTGCCGTTGATCGGGTCGCCGCCGATGCCGACGCACGTCGTCTGGCCGAGCCCGGCGCGCGTGAGCTGATAGACGACTTCATACGTGAGCGTGCCCGAACGGCTGACGACGCCGACATTGCCCGGAATGCAGATGCGCCCCGGAATGATGCCGACCTTCGCCTGCCCTGGGGAGATGACGCCCGGGCAGTTGGGGCCGACGAGGCGGGCGCCGCGCTCCTTCACGAAGGGATAGACCTTCGTCATGTCGAGCACCGGCACGCCTTCCGTGATGCAGATGACGGTGGCGCAGCCGGCGTCCACCGCTTCCATGATCGCGTCGGCCGCGCCCATGGGCGGGACGTAGATGACCGACGTGTTCGCGCCGGTGGCGGCAACCGCGTCGTGCACCGTGTTGAAGATCGGCACCGCGTCGTCGAACTTCTGGCCGCCCTTTCCGGGGGTGACGCCGGCCACGACCTTCGTGCCGTACTCGATCATCTGCCGGGTGTGGAACGAGCCGTCGCGGCCCGTGATCCCCTGCACCACCAGCCTGGTGTCGTTGTTGATGAAGATGCTCACGCGGCCTTTCCTCCTTTCGCCAGCTTGACGGCCTGGATGACGGCTTCGTCCATGTCGGCCGACGCCGAGAAGCCGTTCTCGGTGAGGATCTTCATGGCGATCTCTTCGTTGGTGCCGGTGAGACGGATCACGATCGGCACCTTCAGCGGATTCGCCCTGGTGGCGGTGACGATGCCGTTGGCCACGTCATCGGTGCGCGTGATGCCACCGAAAATGTTGAACAGGATGCACTTCACGTTCGGGTCGGCGGTAATGATGCGCAGGGCGTTCACCACCTTCTCGGGGTTCGACGACCCGCCGATGTCGAGGAAGTTGGCCGGCTCGCCGCCGTAATACTTGACGAGGTCCATCGTGGCCATCGCGAGGCCCGCGCCGTTGACGACGCAGCCCACGTTGCCGTCGAGCTTGATGAACGTGAGGTTGCAGTTGCGCGCGTCCACCTCCGACGCGGCCTCCGACGACGTGTCGCGCAGCGCCTCGATGTCGGCGTGGCGGTCGAGCTCGTTGTCGTCAATCACCATCTTGCCGTCCACGGCGATGCACTCGCCGGCGGGCGTGGCGACCAGCGGGTTGATCTCGGCCAGCGAACAGCCGCTTGCCATGAACGCCTGGTAGAGCTGCTGCATGATCTTGGCGGCCTGCTTGGCGAGCTTCACGTCGTTGTACAGGAAGAACCCCATGCGCATGGCCTCGTAGCCGCGCAGACCGTAGCGCGTGTCCACGGGGAGGTAGAGGATCTTCTCCGGAGTCGTGGCCGCGACCTGCTCGATGTCAATGCCACCGGCGGCCGAGACCATGAAGACCGGCTTCTTGCGCTGGCGGTCCACGATGATGCCGACGTACGCCTCGCTGCCGATGTCGGCGGCGACGGTGACGAGCACCTTCTCGACCGTCAGCCCCTTGATCTGCATGCCGAGAATGGCGGCGGCCTTCTCCCTGGCCTCGGCGGGCGTCTTGCAGAACTTCACGCCCCCCGCCTTGCCGCGGCCACCGGCATGCACCTGCGCCTTTACCATCACCGCGACGCCGAACTCTTTCGCGATGGCTTCCGCTTCAGCAGGCGTGGTGGCGACCTTGCCAGCCGGAATCGGCACGCCGAATCCGTGCAGGATCTCCTTCGCCTGGTATTCGTGGATATTCACGGGAACTCCGAGGGAGGTGTTCGCGGCGCCTGTCGGCGCCATTCAGAGAGTGCGGGCGGAATTTACCCCGCCGTACCGTGAGATGGGAGCCGGAGAGTGCCGCGTTGCGCTCAGGGATCACCCGATGCCGCTGTCGGCGAGATGCCCGTGCCCCGATGCGCCTAGCGGCCGCCGCTCAGCGCACGCAACTCCGCCATGGCGCGCCCGAACGCGACCCAGTCGCCCGCGCGCAGCGCCTCCTGCATGGCGGCATGAATGCGCGCGATGCGCAGGCGCAGTCGGGCGTCGGTGTCGGCCACGTGCGCGGGCGCGCCGAACGCGGCCGCGAGCGAGGCCGCGGTACGGTGCTCACTGCCCTGCACGGCGACGACGCCGGTCAGCGCGGGGGCGCGTTCGGGCACCCAGTCATAGAACGACTGCAGGACCAGCGTGCCGCCCTCTGTCGGAACCACCTGCACGCGACCGCGGCGTGGATGACGCTTGCTGCGGCTGATGCGCGCCGAGTCGGCCACGCGCTGCAGGCGGTCGAGCAGCGACGACCACCGCACCGAGTCGGGCTGCTCGACGAGGGCCGTGCGCGGGTACGCGCCGCCGACGGCCACGAAGACGCCGCGCATTCGGTCAATGGCGTCCACGGCGGGCACCCCCCATGCCAACGGATTGCCGGTCGCCGGGCTCACGAATGGGGTGGGCGCTCCGGAAAGGAGTTCCACGTCGGCGTCGTCTGCCTGGAAAAGCGGACGCACGGCCAGGGTGTCATTGCGGAATCCCGTGCGGGCCAGCGCGCTGCCCTGCAGCGTGGCGCGATCCACCGGCGGCGGCAGCGCCGCGAGAATGTCGCCGTCCATGCCGTCACGGGTCACAAAGAGTGCCGGCAAGCGGTCGCGCCACCACTTGGTCATCTTGTCGGGCCGGCGCGGCACGAGCGCGTGCACGCGGCCGCTGTGCGCATTGACGAGCGCGACGGCGGCCGGCGTGGCGAATCGGAGGGTTGCCCCCCCCAGCACCACGGGCTCGGAGAGCGGGTAGTCCTCGCCGGCGTTGAACAGTTCGACCGCCCACCAGAGCGAATCGTGCGCCACGAACGCCTGCGGAGTCGCGCCGACGGCGAAGAACGGAAAGAGTGCCCGCACGCGGGCGCGTACGTCCCGGCGAACGAGGAGCCGCGTGCGAATGGGGTCGGGCGCGCCGAAGGCGAGGCGCAGGCGCTGCACGCCCCACGCCAGTGCGAGGCGATGCCATCCGCTGCCGAAGACCGGGGCCGCCACATGCGCGAGCGAGTCGGTGATGAGCCGCACGGGTTCCACCCGAATCCCGATGGCCAGGGGGGCAAGCGTGGCGTACGCCGTTGCGCCGGACGGCCACGGCGCGCCGCGT
The DNA here is from genome assembly GCA_021802745.1 of bacterium. Next base: position 5,590 of record JAJZRK010000065.1, on the reverse strand, counting down.
TCATCGGCATCGGCGGGGTCGAGTTCCTGCACGGTGAGCCGGGCGAGCGGCGCCGACTCGTCGGTGCCGCCGAACGGGATGACCGCACGGAGCGAGTCGCCGCCCACCACGCGCCAGGCCCCGGCCGCGGTGGTGGGCGCCACCCCGGGTTCCTCGCCGGCGGCGAGGGCCAACGCCGCGGGATCCCAGCCGCTGACGCGCGGGGAAATCGCCGCCACCGGAACCCGCAGGCTGTCGGCCCCCGCCCCGCGGATGATCTCATCCACGCCGAACGCCCGGCGTGTGTAGAGCAGACGCGCGTGTTCGTAGGGCCGCTCCAGCGTTGCCCGCTCGCGGTCGCTGCCCACGCGACGGTCAAGCAATGGGAGTCCCACGCGCCCCATCGGGCCGGCAATCAGCACGACGAGCAGGGCGCCGAGCATCGCGCGCTGGTAGCCCACCCACCCGGTCCAGGCGACAATGACCGCAACACCGGCGGTGCCGATGCTCAGCGCGATGGTGTACGGGTAGAGGACGCGGTGGTCGAACGCGGTAAATGCCTCGCGCGCGCCGCTGCCGTGCAGCAGCAGATCAAAGGCGTCGAGGCGGTAACCCCACGCGACGAGGAGGAGCAGCGCCGCGGAATACAGGGCGAAATGCCGCCGCACCCAGGTGCTGACGTGCAGCCGGCCCCGATCGAGATGCACCGACGGCGTGAGTGAATACAGGAGGATCACGGCGAAGCCGACGACGGCGCCAAGCAGCACCGCCCACGCGTGCACGACGCGCTCCATCGGCAGCCACGCCGTCCAGAACGCGATGTCGCGGCCGAGGTACGGATCAATCTCGCCGAGGGGCGTGGCCCAGCGCGCGCGAAGCAGCGCGAGCCAGTCGCTCTCGGGCAGTGCGACGGCGGCGGCGATGATCGCGCTGAGTGCCGCCGCCGTGAGCGTGAGCGCCCGGCCGGGCACCACCTCGCCGATGCGCAGGTTCGCGACCTGTCGCGGCAGCACCAGCGAGACGATGGAGCGCCGCATGACCAGCAGGTTGCCGAACGTGAACGCGAAGGCAACCGCCATCAACCCGAGCCGCAGGGAGGTGAGCGCCGCGAATCGCGCCCGCCAGAGCGCCGCCGCGCCAAGGGAGTCGAACCACGCCCACTCGGCATACACCCCGGCGAGAAGCCGGCCGGCCACCAGCGCCGCGGCGAGCGCCGCGCCAGCCAGCACGAGGGCGCGCCGCAGCGTCATGCTATGCGCCGACACCCTGCAGGCGCAGCCATCCCTCGACCTCGGCGCGGATCTCCGCGAGGCGCGCCTCCGTGAGCGCCTCGAAGCGCATGACGAGGATGGGCTGCGTGTTCGAGGCGCGGATCAGCCCCCACCCGTCGCCGAAGAGGATGCGCGCGCCATCCACCGCGATCACTTCCCGATGCTTCGCGAAGTGCGCCTGCGCCGCGGCAACAATCGCGAACTTGCGGTCGTCGGGGCACTCCACGCGCAGCTCCGGTGTGCTCACGAAGCGCGGGACGTCGGCCAGCAGTTCGTCTACACGCTTGCCACTGTCGCCGAGAATGCGCAGCAGCCGCGCCGCGGCGTAGACCGCGTCGTCGTGCCCGTAGAAGCCCTCGGTGAAGAACATGTGCCCGGACATCTCGCCGGCGAGGGGGGCGTGCAGCTCCTTCATCTTCTCCTTGATGAGCGAGTGCCCGGTCTTCCACATGAGCGGTTCGCCGCCCGCCTTGCGAATGGCGTCGGGGAGCGCCTGGGAGCACTTGACGTCGAAGATGATGGACTGCCCCTTCCCGGTGCGCTCCAGCACGTCGCGGGCGTACAGCAGCAGCAGGTAGTCGCCCCAGATGATGGTGCCGTGGCGGTCCACGATGCCGATGCGGTCCGCATCGCCGTCGAATCCGATGCCGAGTTCGGCGCCCGTGCGTTTCACCGCGGCGATCAGGTCCTGCAGGTTCTCCACGACCGTCGGGTCGGGATGGTGGTTCGGAAAGCTGCCGTCGCTTTCGGCGAAGAGGAGCGTGGCGTCCACGCCGAGTCCCCTGCACACCTGCGGCGCGGTGAGGGCGCCCACGCCGTTGCCGCAGTCCACGACCACCTTGAGCGGGCGCTTGATCTTGCCGATGCGCCCCACGATGTCGGCGACGTAGTCGTCAATGACGGCCAGCGAACGCACCGATCCTTTGGTCACCGCATTCCTGCTGACGGCGATGCGCTGGTAGAGCTGCTGGATGCCCTCGCCATGCAACGACGTCGTGCCGACGGAGAGCTTGAATCCGTTGAACTCGGGCGGATTATGCGACCCCGTGACCTGGATGCCGCCCACGACACCAGCGTGGTGCAGGCTCCAGTACAGCACCGGGGTTGGCGCCACTCCGATGTCCACGACCTCGAGGCCGCAGTCGGTGAGTCCCTTCACGAGCGCGCCCACGAGCGACGTGCCGCTGTGCCGGTTGTCGCGCCCCACGGCGACGGCGCCGGCAATGCCGCGCTCGGCCAGCAGCGTGGCGTAGCCGCGGCCGATGCCTTCAGCGGCTTCGAGGGTGAGGTCGTCGCCGACCACACCTCGGATGTCGTATTGGCGGAAAATGCCAGCGTTGATCATGGCTCGTTGGTTGACGGGTTCAGGCGGAACTTAACGCGCCAGAGACGTCAACGCCTCGCGGGCGGCGAGGCGTTGAGGACCCTCTACTTCGGGAGGTCGGCCGATGCCGCCTCGACCGATGGCGCTCGTGGTATGCTGTTGCGGCTCCAGCCGATCAGGCGGCTGGGCACGACGCCAAGGGCGAGTATCGCCAGCGCCGCGGCGAAGACGACGCCGCGGGTGAGCGGTCCGGCGCGCTCCGGCGTGCCGGCGCCCTCGGGCCGCGGCTTCATGAACATCACGCGCACGACGTTCAGGTAGTAGCCCGCCGACACCACCGACGTCAGCACCAGCACGACGGCGAGGGTGGTCAGCGGGCGCGGCGCCTCGATGGCGGCCATCAGCAGGTACCACTTTCCGAAGAAGCCGATGCCGCCGAAGATCGGGAAGCCCGTCAGCGAGAGCATGAAGACGCTCATTGCCACCGCGAGCCACGGACGCACGTGCCAGAGCCCTTCGTAGTCCACCAGCTCGTTGTTGGTGTCGCCTTCCTTGCCGACGGTGATCACCACGGCAAAGGCGCCAAACGAGGCCAGCGTATACGCGACGATATAGAACAGGAAGGCCGCCGAACCGGCAAGCGTTCCCGTGGCCACCGCCACCATCAGGTAGCCTGAGTGCGCGATGGACGAATACGCGAGCAGGCGCTTCAGGTTGCGCTGCGACAGCGCCACCGTGTTGCCGACGAACATGGCCACGGCGGCGAGCCACCAGACGGGCTTGAACCAGGCGTCGCCCATGCCGGGGAGCGCCTCGAGCCAGACGCGCACGAAGGTCGTGAACGCCGCCGCCTTGACGGCGGTCGCCATGAACGCGGTAATCGGTGTCGGCGCCCCTTCGTAGACGTCAGGCGCCCACATGTGGAACGGCGCGGCGGCCACCTTGAAGCCGAAGCCCACCAGCAGCAGCGCCGTGCCGACGAGCGCCATCGGGTGCGCCACGTAATTGCCCGCGACGATCCGCTGGCCGATCACGTTCAGGTTGGTCGAACCCGTGGCGCCGTAGATCAGGGCGATGCCGTACAGCAGGAACGCCGACGCGAACGCGCCGAGCAGGAAGTACTTCAGCGCGCCCTCAGCCGACTTGTTGCTGCGGCGGTTGAGCCCGGCGAGCACATACACCGCCACCGACATCAGCTCGACGCCGAGGAAGACGATCATCAGGTCGCGCGCGGCTGCCAGCATCATCATGCCGGCGGTCGCGAAGAGCACGAGCACGTGCGTCTCGGCGGGGAGGATGCGCTCGCGCGGGTTGTATTCCATGCCGAGTGCCACGGCGCCGAACGCGCCGAGGAGGCAGACGAGGTCGGCGGCCCACCGGAAGTTGTCCACCGCGATGATGCCAACACCCGACGACAGTCCGCGGCCGGCGTACCAGATGGTCAGGGCGATGGTCGCCACGATCAGGGCGAGCGCGGCCATGCCGATGGTCCGCTGATGTTCATTGGAGTCGGGCCGCCAGGCCGCCCAGAGCATCAGGACCATGGCACCGGCCATGAGCAGCAGGTCGGGCCCGAGGGCCTGCATGAGCTGCGCCGGATTCGCGAGGTCGAAGATCATTTATCGCGCCGTGTTGGAAGCGGTCACCGGAACCCGGCCGGATGCCGACTCGACATACGTCACGAGGCGGCGGGCGGTCGGTTCGGTCTTTTCAAGCAGGGGCTTGGGATAGACGCCGATCCAGAGGATGGCGGCGATCAGCGGAACGAGCAGGCCGATCTCGCGCCAGTTGAGGTCCTTGATCGCCTCGTTCTCCGGCTTGGACAGCTTGTTGTAGATGATGCGCTGCAGCGCCCACAGCAGGTACGCCGCCGCAAAGATGACGGCGGTTGCCGAGATGACGCTGGCCACCGGCTGCGTCTTGAACGAGCCGACCAGCACCAGGAACTCGCCGATGAAGCCGTTCGTGCCCGGCACGCCAATGCTGCTGAGCGAGACGATGGTGAGGATCGTGGCGAAGATGGGGACCACCTTGGCGATGCCGCCGTAGTCCTCGATCATGCGCGTGTGGCGGCGCTCGTAGATCATGCCCACCAGGAGGAACAACGCGCCCGTGGAAATGCCGTGGTTCACGTTGATCAGCAGGGCGCCCTGCATGGACTCCGTGGTCAGCGCGAAGACGCCGAGCATCACGAAGCCGAGATGGCTCACCGAGCTATACGCCACCAGCTTCTTGAAGTCCGGCTGCACCATGGCGACCAGTGCGCCGTAGACGATGCCGATGACCGCCAGCACGATGATGAAGCTGCGCACCGCCGGGTTCATGGCCGCCGACGGGAAGAGCGGCAGCGCGAACCGGATGAACCCGAAGGTGCCCATCTTCAGCATGATGGCGGCCAGGATCACCGAGCCGGCCGTCGGCGCCTCGACGTGCGCGTCGGGCAGCCACGTGTGGAACGGGAACATCGGCACCTTCACCGCGAACGCGAGCGCGAACGCCCCGAACAGCCACAACGTGGTGGTCGGATCGAGATGCACGTTGTTCAGGATGAAGTCGTAGCTGAAGTTGGGCGCACCTGCCACCCGCGACGACTCGGCGCCGAGGTACAGAATGGCGACCAGCATCAACAGCGAGCCGATCATGGTATAGATGAAGAACTTGATCGCCGCGTAGAGCCGCCGTTCCCCGCCCCAGACGCCGATGATCAGGTACATCGGGACGAGCATGATCTCCCACATCACGTAGAAGAGTACGAGGTCGAGTGACAGGAACACGCCGAGCATGCCGACGGTAAGGATCAGCAGGTTGGCGTAGTAGGCGTGCACTTTCGTGCGGATGCTCGTCCAGCTCCCCAGCACCGCCAGCGGCATCATCAGCGTGGTCAGCAGGACGAGGACCATGGCGATCCCGTCGAGGCCGACGGAGAAGCGCACGCCCCACTGCGGGATCCACGGCAGATCCACCGCGGCCTGCCAGCCGGACGCCGCGGTGTCAATGGACCACCAGAGCCCTATGG
>JAJZRK010000064.1 GCA_021802745.1 bacterium | reverse complement strand
CGTCTCCTGCGCCGACCCCGCTCGCGCCGGCTCCGGCGACGGCCCGCATGCCCCAGATCGTCAGCCCGGAGTGGCTCGCGAAGCAGCGGCAGGACGCACCCCTTGTGCTGCTGCACGTGGGAACGGCCGACGACTATGCCGCGGCGCATCTCGAGGGGGCCCGGCTTGCGCGCGTCGTGGACGTCTCGGTGAGCGACACCGCGCGCAAGCTCAGCGTCGAGATGCCGGGGGCCGATACGCTGCGCGCGCGCCTCGCCGCGCTCGGCGTCGCGGACAACACGCGCGTGGTCGTCTACTTCGCCAAGGACATGGTCTACCCCGCGACGCGCATTCTCTTCACGCTCCTGTTCGCCGGCTTCGACGGGCGCGCGGCCCTGCTCGACGGCGGCCTCCCCGCGTGGGTGGCGGCCGGACACCCCGTCGTCACCAGCAGCGCGGTTGCGGCGCCAGACGCGGTGGGGCGCGCGGGTGCCGCAACGTTGTCACCCCTTGCCCTCCGCAACTTCGTGGTGGACGCCGCCTACGTGCAGTCCATGCTCGGCAGGCCCGGGGTGTCGGTGGTGGATGCGCGCGACAGCGTGTTCTACCGCGGCGAGCGGCAGGGCGGCAGCCCGCAGGCGCCGCATCGCGCCGGGCATGTGCCGGGGGCGCGCAGTGTGCCGTGGCAGGGGCTCTACGACGAGCAGCGGCGGCTCAAGCCGCGCGAAGAGCTCGCGCGCATCTTCACCGCGGCCGGCGTCGGGCCCGGCGACGTCGTGATCGGCTACTGCCACACCGGCCAGCAGGGGCGACCGCCATGCTGACCGCCGCGCGCGTACTCGGGCATCCCGTGCTGCTGTATGATGGGTCATACCAGGATTGGTCGGCGCGGGCTGAGCTTCCGGTGGAGCGGACAACGCCGGGTCAACCTGATTGAGGACATGGAATCCGGATTCGGATTCCGGGATCACGAATGAGGACAGCGACCTGCGATGAGAACAATCGCGAGTCGCTGTCCTTTGTCGAAGTCTTCAATCGAGAAGTTGTAGAAGGCCTCGTCAATCTTCACCGGGCCGGAGAGCAGGCCGCCCAGCGACACGTTGGTGTACTTCTGGCCCAGCGCGCTCGCCGCCTTGTCGGTCCACTGCAGGAACGGCGCGTCGAGGTTCAGCGAGTTGGTGCGCGTGGGAAAGTTGTTCCCCGACGGCCACCGGATGCTGAACTGCGCCCCGCTGAATCCGCCGCGCGACACGTCGTACGGGCTGGTGGACAGCGAGCTCGAAACGCCGCCGTCGCGCGGCACGTCGGCGCCGCCGAACGAGCCGCCGTTGAGCGTCGTCGCGTTCTGGTCGGGCGTGAGCCCAAGCACCGAAAAGCCCGACGCATCGCCGCTCGTCCCCGGCACCAGCGTCACGCCCGGCAGCGACGCGGCCATCGCCGCAATGTTGCCGGCGTTGCCCGCCGCGACGTTGGCCGCCGCCACGTTGCGCTCGCTCCCCGAAATGTCCGGCTGGCGGTCGTCGCGGTTCGCCCGCGTCCGCTCGCCGGGGGTCACCTTCACCGCTTCCAGTTCCGTCATCGCCCGCGACAGCCGCGCGTCGGCAATGAGGATCTCCTGGTCGGCGGTCCGCTTCACCTCAAAGCGCTTCATCGAGAAGCCAATGGCCTGCACGGTGACCATGTAGTCGCCGTCACCGTTGGGAAAGGTGATGGTGAACCGGCCGCTGTTGTCGGTGAGGGCGCGTCACGTTGCCGCTCAGCGACACGGCCTGGACGCGCGCGCCGGCGATCGGCACGGAATCCTCGCCCACGATGCGGCCGCGAATGACATCCACCGACTGCGCGGAGGCACGAACCGGGGCGCAGAAAGCACCCGCGACAGCAATCAGCGCAAGGCGGAAAACGTTCGAAACGCTCATTGTCTTGGGGCACGGGTTGAAGCGGTGGCTGCGGCGCGTCGTCCGGCAATTCACAGGTTAAACCCGCGAGGCCCGCCAACGGTTTACGCACCGGCGCACGCCGCTCGTTACAGTACGCGCGAGCGCGCGCGATCGTTTCTGTTCTTGGTTACAGGCAGGCGCGGCCCGGCGTTGGCCCGGGCTCGCTACTTCACGCAGGGCTTGAGCGCGGTGTCCACCCGCAGAAGGTGACTCTGCAGCCAGTCGCCGAGCGCCCGCTGGAGTTCCACGGCCTTCATCGCGGTCACCCCGTGCGCCTCACAGTCGAGCTTCATCTGATTGACGGTCGCCGTGAATTGCTCATGGGCCCGGCGGTTGCCCGCCGCATGCGGGCACCGATGCCGGGCAAAGCAGCCTTCCTCGTGCGCGAAGTGCTTCGACGCGTAGAACCCGAGGAAGGTCAGGATGCGCATCACCTCGTGTTCGCCCGTCCCCCTGGCATTCGCCTCGGTGAGCTCGTTGATCCAGGCGATGAGCGTCCGGTGCTCGTTGTCAGTCTCCTCCACACCGGTCGCCATCGCCTCGGTCCACTCGTAGTGCATCGGTCGCCCCTCCGGCGATCGCTCGCGCCGCCTCAGACCGCGGTCAGGGCGACGGGAGTGTGGACCTCGACCCGCTCGGCCTCGGAGGGCAGGCCGCTCAGCAGGTAGCTGAGGACGTCGCGCGCCGTATACGACGTGCGCCCCTTCGCCACCCGGGCCAGCTCGGTGACGTAATCGCCGCTCGTGATCATCGGCGGCTCCACCGAGCCATCCTTGCGCCGCTGGCCGAGGCCGATGACCGACATCAGCCCGTTGCAAAGGCAGCGCCGCCCCACCGTGTCCTCTTCGGTGCCGCCGGAGTTCACATAGTCCTGCACCGGCGCCGCCGAGCAGCGGTACACCAGGCGGCCATCCTCGCGGAGCGCCGCCGTGCGCAGGTAGCCCAGGTCGCAGCAGCGCGTGCGCGAATCATCCTGCTGCGCGATGGACGGCGTGCGGATCACCTTGAACGGAAAGCCGGTGGGCGAGGCGCGCGGATCGGTAAAGACCGACGCGCGCCCCTCCGCCACATCGCTGAGGACCTGCCGCTTGATCTCCGGCGCGAAGCCCGACTCGTCCGAGTACGCGAACGCCGTGCCAACCTGGATCCCCGCCGCGCCCAGGCTGATGGCCTTCACCAGCCCCTCCGGCGTGCCGTAGCTCCCGGCCAGCCAGAACGGAACGCCAAGTTCGCGCATCGCGCCGAGGTCGGCCTCGTCGCGCTCGCCGTAAATGGGCTCGCCAATCTCATTCAACTGCAGCGCGCCGCGCGGCGGCGCGTTGTGGCCGCCGGCCGTCGCGCCCTCAACCACAAAGCCGTCCACCTTTCCCGTCGCCTTGCGCGACAGGTTGGTGGCCAGCGAGTGCGACGAGACGATGGCGTAGAACTTCGGCCGCGTGAGCGGCACGTCGGTCATGCCGTGTTCCGCGGGGTCGAACTGCAGCGTGAACTGCTGGCCCGCCGCCTGATCCACGTCGAGCTTGAGCACGGCCGGGGAATGCACGGCCATCGCGTCGAGCGCTCCCGGAATCTCCCGCGGGATGCCGGCGCCCATCAGCACGACATCCACGCCGGCGAGCATCGCGCCGTACAGCGACGGCAGCGTCGGCATCTGCACCTTGGTCAGCAGGTTGATGCCGACCTTGCCGTTGTGCCCTTCCTTCGCCAGCCAGACTTCCACGTAATTGGCCGCAATCGTCACCTGCTCGCGGAACTTGCTCACCGCCTGCTTGTACATGGGGAGCGACGTGTAGGGCTCGTCGGGCTTCCGCCCCTCGGGCTTGAAGTAGCGCCGCAGGATCTCAGCGGCCACCTCCGGCTTGGGGAAGCTGGCCAGCGCGCGCCGAATGGCGCCCGAGGGATCGCCGTCCTGGAGCCGCCGCACGAAGACGGAATCGAGCGCGGTGCCCGAGATGACGCCGAGCTGGCCCATCGCGGCCACCGCGCGCGCCAACTTCCAGTTCGAGACGGCAATGCCCATGCCGCCCTGAATCACCATTGGAAGTACTGCCGCCGTCATGTCGCTCCCAGTCAGAGGTGCTGGACCACGCGCCGCGCCGGCGCCTTGGCAGCACCAGAAACGTGCACAGTCCCCCCGCGCGGTAAGGCGCGGGCGGAAAGGATCCTACTGAAAGCTGGTCGGCGCCGAGCCGTATGTCTATGCACTCGGCGCCGAAAGTTGTACCGGCTGGTGCGGCGCGCTGTTCGCTATCGCGACAGTGCGGGGGCATGATCGCGCATTTCGAGGCGAGATGCCACCTCGGCGAGCGCATGGTCCAGGTCGCGCCAGAGGTCGCGCACATCTTCCACGCCGACGCTCAGGCGCAGCACGCCGCGACTGATTCCCACCTCCTCGCGCGCCTGTTCGTCAACCACGCGGTGCGTCAGCGCGGCGGGCGGCTGGATGAGCGAGTCGGTGGAGCCCAGGCTCACCGCCGGGGTGATGACCTCGAGCGCGCCGAGGAAGTCGCGCATCACCGCCGGGTCATCGTTGCCGAGTTCGAACGCGAGGATGCTGCCGGGGCCCCGCATCTGCCGGCCGAGCAATCCCCGCGGATCCTGTCCGGGAAGGCCGGGGAAACGCACGCTCGCGACGCGCCGGTCGTCGGCGAGCCGCGCGGCGAGTTCGATGGCCGACTCCTGCGCGCGTTCCACGCGCAGCGCCAGCGTCGGCAGGCCGCGGTGCAGCAGGTACGACGCCAGTGGATGCAGCAGGCCGCCGGTGGCGGCGCGCACGTGCTTGATGTCGCGGATGAGCGCGTGCGGCCCCGCAACGACGCCGGCCAGAACGTCGCCGTGCCCGCCGAGGAACTTCGTGGCGCTGTGCATCACGAGCGACGCCCCGAGCGCGAGCGGCAGCTGCAGCACCGGTGTGGCGAAGGTCGAGTCCACCATCACCGGCACCGATCCCGCCTGGCGCACGATGCTGGCGATGTCCATGAGTTCGAGCGTCGGGTTGGCCGGCGTCTCGATGACGACGAGCGCGGTGTCGGGGCGGATGGCGGCCGCGATGCCGTCCTGCGTGGCCCACGTCACCGTCATGCCAAGCATTCCGGATGACAATAGATGGTCGGCGGTGCCGTAGAGCGGCCGCACGGCCACCACGTTGGTGCCGCGCTTCTTGGCCGCGAGCAGCACCGCGGAAAAGGCCGCCATCCCCGAGCTGAAGGTGACCGCTTCTTCGGCGCCTTCGAGTTCAGCGAGCGCCCGCTCGAAGCGGTCGGAGGTCGGGTTGAAGAGGCGTTGATAGACGAAGGTCCCTTCAGGCCCGTCGCCGGCGACGAGGCTGTCGAACGACCGCGCCGCAACCTCGAGGTCGGGCGTCGGATAGGTGGAGCTGAAGTCGAGCGGCGGGGCATGGACGCCCTTTGCAATGAAGTCTTCCCGACCGGCGTGGACGGCTCGCGTGGCGAATGACTTGTCCATCGTCAGCTCCTTATTCTGTTTCATGCGGCTATATTAGCACTATCGCTCACCTGGACAAAGAGATGCCGAATAGTATTCGGAAAGGGCCCGATCCGTCGCTCCTCGACCGAATTGACCGCGAGATTCTGGCCCATTTGCAGCACGATGCGCGGATCACGAACAAGGAGCTCGCGGCCAAGGTTGGCCTGGCGCCGTCGAGCTGCCTGGCGCGTGTTCGGCGGCTCGAGACGAGCGGCGCGCTGTTGGGCTACCACGCCGAGGTGGATCCGCGCGTGCACGGCGTCACACTCGAGGCGCTCATTGCCATCCGCCTGGAAAAGCACGCGCGCGCGGCGATCGCGGCCTTCGAACGGCACCTCGGCACCCTGGCGGAGGTGCGCGGCGCGTTCCATGTGGCGGGCGCCAATGATTATCTGGTGCACGTGGCGGTGCGCGACTCGGAGCACCTGCGCGATTTCGCGCTCTCGGCGTTCGCGACGCGCCCCGAGGTGGCGCACATGGAGACGTCGCTGATCTTTTCGCACAAGCGAAATCCGAGGTTCGGGGCGGGGCTTGAGCTTCAGAGATAACTGCAACCACAAAGGGCTAAGGGCGGTTGTCCTTTCTACCGCGCCTTGAACCGCTGAATGGCGGCGCGGGTGAAGTCGCTCAGCACGAGTTCGCCCGAGGTCTTGGCGCGCTTCTCGAGCAGGCTCTCCCACTCGCCGGTCCCTTCCCAGAGCACGCGCTTGATGCCGCGCACGGCGTCGGGGTTGGCCGCCGCCAGCTGCGCGGCGCGCGCGGCGACGGCGGCATCCAATGCCGCGGCATCCACGACGACCTGCGCATACAACCCATGCCGCTCGGCCCAGTCGGCGCCGCGCCACTCGGCGTCGAGAGACATCGCGCCGTACGCAGCCATGCCGATCTTGTGCGCAATGACCGGGCCGACCACGAACGGCCCGATGCCGACGGCGAGTTCGCTGAGCTTCAGCGGCGCCTGCTCCACGGCGATGGCGTAGTCCGAGGCGGCAACTACGCCCACGCCGCCACCCACCACCTTGCCCTGCACCGCGGTGACAATCGGCACCGGCGCCGCGATCATTGCGAGGATCACGCGCGCGAAGCCGAGGAAGAACTCCTTGCCTTCGCTCGCGGTGGCGATGCCGGCCAGCTCGTCGAACGACGCCCCCGCGCAGAACGCCCCGTTCCCCTCGCTGCGCAGCACGAGCACGCGCACGTCGTCGCGCTCGCCGGTGTGGGCGATGGTGGATGCGAGCGAGCGCAGCAGCGTCCCCGGCAGGCTGTTGCTCTTCGGGTGTCCGAAACGCACGGTGGCGATGCCGGCGTTGACGCGGAGGTCCACCGACCCGTCGGCGGAGAACATGGAGGTGGTGGTCATGGCGGGGCGGCAATGATTCCGAAAGGAGAACGCGGGCGCTAGCTTGAAATGTTACCCCCCAAGATACGCTGTCCGCGTGCCCGGCGACGGGCGCCCGGCGCGCTCAGGACCGCATCGCACGGAGCCCCCCCGATGACGACCATGCCCCCGATTGCCGACGACGCGGCGCGACTGGCGCAGTTCGAGGCGCGCATCGCGGCCGACGAGTCCATCGAGCCCAAGGACTGGATGCCGGAGCGCTACCGCTCGCAGCTCGTCCGGATGATGTCGCAGCACGCGCATTCCGAGGTGGTGGGGATGCTCCCCGAAGGAAACTGGATCACGCGCGCCCCGTCGCTGCGCCGCAAGATGATCTTGCTCGCCAAGGTGCAGGACGAGGGCGGACACGGCCTGTACATCTATTGCGGCACCGAGACGCTCGGCGTGGACCGGCAGGAGCTCGTGCAGCAGTTGCTCGACGGCAAGGCCAAGTACTCGAGCATCTTCAACTATCCCACGCTGTCGTGGGCCGACATGGGCGCCATCGGCTGGCTGGTGGACGGCGCGGCGATCGTGAACCAGACGATGCTCGCCAAGGCGTCGTACGGCCCGTACGCGCGGGCGATGGTGCGCATCTGCAAGGAAGAGAACTTCCACAAGCGACAGGGCTACGAGATCATGACGACGCTCGCGCGGGGCACGCCGGCGCAGAGGGCGATGGCGCAGGAGTCGCTGAAGCGCTGGTGGTGGCCGTCGCTGATGATGTTCGGGCCGCACGACAAGGACTCGAGCAACAGCGACGAGTTGATGCGCTGGGGCGTCAAGCGCAAGAGCAACGACGAGCTGCGCCAGCGCTTCATCAACCTCACGGTGGCGCAGGTGAAGGCGATTGATCTCACCGTCCCCGACCCGGAGCTTCGCTTTGACGAAGCGACTGGCGATTGGGTGACCGGTCCGATTGACTGGGACGAGTTCTGGCGCGTGGTGAAAGGCAACGGACCGTGCAATCGCGAACGCATCGAAGCGCGGCGGAAGGCTCATGAGGAAGGGGGATGGGTGCGCGAGGCGGCGAGCGCGCACGCAGAGAAACAACAGAGAAACAACAGAGAGATAACAGAGAGACAACAGTTGGGGGACGAGTCATGAGTGGGGGGGGCGACGAGCGTTCGTGGCCGCTGTGGGAGGTGTTTACGCAGGGGAAGGACGGCGAGCCGCATCAGCATGCGGGCTCGGTGCACGCCACCGACGCCGAGCATGCGCTGCAGAACGCGCGCGATGTGTATGCGCGGCGCAATGAGGCGGTGAACCTGTGGGTGGTGCCGAGCGTGGCGATTACCGCCTCGACGCCCGAGGACATGGGGCCGTTCTTTGATCCGGCCAACGACAAGGCGTACCGGCATCCGCAGTTCTATAAGGTGCCCAAGGGGGTGAAGGTCTTCTAATGAGTTCCCCGCACCCCGCACTCTTCCCCGCCCTGCTGCGCATCGCCGACGACCGCCTGATCCTCGGCCATCGCACGTCCGAGTGGTGCGGCCACGCCCCCATTCTCGAAGAGGACATCGCGCTCGCCAACATCGCGCTTGACCTCATCGGTCAGGCGAATCTCGTGTTGCAGTACGCGGGGACGGTCGAGGGGGCGGGGCGAGACCAGGATGCGCTCGCCTTCTTTCGCGACGCCACCGAGTTCCGCAACGCGCTGCTCTGCGAGCTTCCGAAGGGCGACTTTGCCGTGACCATCGTGCGGCACTATCTGCACGGGCTGTACAGCGTGCTGCAGTGGGAGGCGCTGTCGCGTTCGGCCGATGCCACGCTCGCGGGCGTGGCGGCCAAGGCACTGAAGGAGAGCAAGTACCACGTGCGGCACGCGGGCGAATGGGTGATTCGCATTGGCGACGGCACGGAGGAGAGCCATCGTCGCGCGCAGGAGGCGGTGAACCTGCTCTGGCCGTACACCGGCGAGCTGTTCATGCAGCCGGCAGACGAGGCCGACCTGGTGGCGGCGAAGCTCACGGCCGACGTGTCGCACCTCGACGCGCCGTGGCGCGCGCAGGTGGACGACGTGCTGCGCCGCGCGACGCTGACCGCGCCCGAGGGCGTGTGGATGCAGCGTGGCGGGCGCGAGGGGCGGCACACGGAGCACCTGGGGCATTTGCTGGCGGAGATGCAGATTGTGGCGCGGTCGCATCCGGGCGCGCAGTGGTAGTCACGCCCACCCGCGAGCAGGTGCTCGGCTGGCTCGAGGACGTGAAGGACCCCGAGGTGCCGGTGCTCTCGGTGGTCGAGCTCGGCGTGGTGCGCGACGCCGCGGTGGCCACCGACGGTGCGGTGACCGTGACCATCACGCCCACCTACAGCGGTTGCCCCGCGATGCGCGTGATGGAGGAGTCCATTCGCGAGGCGCTGCTCATGCGCGGCGCGCCGAGTGTGAGCGTGCGCACCGTGTTCACGCCCGCGTGGACGACCGATTGGATTCCCGAGTCGGCAAGAGTGAAGCTCGAGGCGTATGGCATTGCGCCGCCCGGGCCGGCGGTGGCCGACGACGACCTCGTTCCCCTGCGCCGCGCGATCGCGGGGCCGCGCTGCCCATTCTGCAAGTCGCCGCGCACCTCGCTGCGCAGCGCGTTCGGCAGCACGTCGTGCAAGGCGCTCTGGGTGTGCGCCGAGTGCACGCAGCCGTTTGAGGCGTTTAAGGCGATTTAGGGATGGGGTGGTGGTGCGTGAGCTGGGCGCGGGGTGTGGGGGCTTGGCGCGACGCGCTCGGCGCTTCAGCCATCGTAGGCTGCGAGCTTCGCGGCTTCACGGGCCGGCGCACGGATACCTCGGCGGTGTTCAGCGTGGTCTGGCGCTGGGACTTCGGGCACGTAGATTTGCGGGTGACGCCATGTAATAGGTGGACGGACACTCGCGGCTTGTCATGCGCAGTGGCCACGCTAAGGTGCTGCCTACACTTCACCAGGCCTTCACCGGTTCGAATGAGTAACAGACACGGGCTCCCTCGGAGTCTCCCCGCAGATGTAAAGCGTGAGGTTCGCCAGCGGAGTCGGTTCGGCTGCGTGCTCTGTCGTGCTGCGGTCACCCAGTACGAGCACATCGTGCCCGAGTGGCATGAAGCCCGTGTGCATGATCCAGGGAGCATCTGCTTACTGTGCCCGACGCATCACCAAATGGTCACCTCCGGGCGCCTGCCTAAGTCGGAAGTGATGCGAGCGTATGCGGCGATCCAAACTTCGCTAGATCCGCCACCTCCGCGTGACGACGAATTCTTCAGTCTCTATCGAGCAAACGCGCGCTTCGTACTCGGCTCATGCAGTTTTTCGTACTTGTCTACGTTGATCGAAGTTGACGGTTCGCCCGTGCTTCGTTATCAGCCAGTCGACGGAGAACCACCGTTTCTCATAGACGCCAGAATTCGCGATGCAAGCGGGGCGGCGCTCTTCACAATTGACCATAACGAGTGGATTGGTCCGACGGACAAATGGGACGTCGAACAAACAGGCGCTCGCCTTGTCATACGCGAAGGTCCGGGTCAGATACTTCTTGATGCCGAGAAGGACGCGGTAGCAAATAGCCTGACGATTCGAAAGCTCAACATGTGGTGGCCTCCGTTTCACGTGCTGCTAAGTCCCTCGGGCCTGGAGGTTGGACAGTACTCGACAGATTTGACCCGGGGTGTCTACCTTGGATTCCACGACTGGCAGTTCTTCGGAGTTCGCGCTGCAATATCGCTCGTTACGGTCGGCGGCGAACTTCAGCCGTCCGGGATTGAGGATCGTGGCGGAGTCGGCGTGCGGTTTCTTGGCACGGGGATAACGATTGGCGCAGGGTACGTACAGTCTCTCCAGAGGGGCCATTGGTCCGCGCGCATGGTGGCTCTGGCTTAGACCGGCGCTTTTTTCAACGGCGCGGCATGGCAGACGGCGGTGGATCATGACGCTAAGCGACGACTGGCGTGCGCGCCCGCGGCCGCACCAATTCGTCGAGGCGCCGCAGCACAATGCCCGTGGTTAGACCGACGAGGCGGGGACTGGATCCTCTGGAGGATTACTTTGGCCATCGACAATGAAGCAAGACGGCAGAGCGTGCGCGACGTCGCTATCGGCGCAGTTGCCGCGCTTGGGGTGACCGTCGTGGGTGGCGTGCTGGTCTACTACCTGACACGTTCACCACAGCCCGTGCCTGCACACGAGCAACTAGTGTTCTCGGTTCAGCCGATTACGGCGTTTAGCACTGAAAACGCGTCGATTGGCTTTACCACAATTATCGCGCGCAACGTGGGCAGTGTGGCCGCGCATAGCGTGCGCCTCGTCATCGACGCTGGCCCTGACACTCGCATTCGTGATCGCCGCATTACTCTCTCATCGGGAGCCGCAGGTACGTATTCAATCTCCGACACATCAAGCGGTCGCCTCGCACTTGCCATTCCAGTGTTCGCAGCGTCGGAGCAAGTGAAGATCGGCCTCCTGCTCGATCGCCCAGGCGATGTTCCGACGGTTTCTATCAAGAGCGACGCTTCAATCGGGGCACTCGATGCGGGTGAGCGGCCGGTGGCTGGTGGCATGCTCGCTGGCATCATCAACAACATTCCATTCTACCTCGGCTGTCTCGGATTACTGCAGGTGTTACTCTACTTGCTGATGCGGAACCTTCGAGAGAATACCACGTACGACGCGGCCGGCGCGCGCAATAATGCTGGCTTTCTCCTACTTCACAGCGGTCAGCCTGACGAAGCTGCGAGTCACTTCAAGGGCGCGATCAACAGTCATGGTGCTAACGACTCGCATCCGTTCGCCAACCTGTCGCTGGCGCTGGAACTCACGGGCGACTCCCTGCACGCGGATCAGATGCTTGTGGCCGCGGCGTTCTATGCGCGTACAGCGCATCAGAAGGCTCTCGTCGCGTTCAATCGCGGGCTCGTGGAGTTCAATCGCGGTCAGATCGAGAAAGGCCAGAGGGCACTAGTTGAAGCGCTGCGACAGTCCAAGAAGGAGGTAAGTCGCTATCTCGGATTCAGTCAGATCGTGAAGCTGCAGCGCGTGGACCCGAGGATTGACGTTGCGCTTCGAGCCGTTGCACCAGATATCGGCGACTAACTAACCATTGCCGCCGACGTACCCGAAGGTCGATAGTAGCGGCCGCTCCGTGGCCGCATTGATTGGAGCGTTCGCAGCACAACACCATTCGCTTGCCGGACCACCTGCTGCACTTCAATCCATGAGTTCTCAAGCCACAATCCGTGCTGTAGTTGCACTTTTCGCGCTCGACGCAGTCGCGCCAGCGTTGGCGGCTCACGCTGTCGTGCCTGGGCCCGAGGGAATGGTACGGGCCTTCGGGCTGCTCGCGTTCGTGCTTGCGCTTGGGCTGTGGGCCGGTCGAAGACTCGCATTGGTGCTCGCTCGAGGATACGCCGGCCTGCAGGTGCTGGTGACGTCTGCTCTGTTGCTGACGGCCCTGGTGAGCCCTACTGCGAACTTCTTCGTGCTTGATCCAGCGCACCCGCTGCCTCGCGTCGTCGGCGTGACGATGATGAGTTTTCTCGCTGCAACTGGCTGGTGGCAGTTCCGTCAGCTTGGTCGGAAGGATGTAGCCGCGCTGTTCGCGGAGGCGAGTTGGTAGACGCCGGTCACGACGAGCAAGTCGTCGCTGTTGACGAGGGCCATTCATTAGGTTTAACCGAGGTCGACTTGGGAGCGTCAGCTTGAGAATTCGGGCACGAATGCTAATCGCGAACCTCGCTCTCTTGGCCGCAAGTCTCGTCCAGGCTCAGGAGCCGGCGGGGTACACTCGTACCGCACCGTCTCCGCTTCCGGATTCTCTGCGGGAAGTGCGCAATGCTGGCCGATTCACCCTCACGATACAGCGAGTGGCCGCGGATACAGTTGAGCGTCGCCTCATCGAGTACGCGGAGAGCCTCGTGCCGCCAAGAGACTCCATCGAGCGCGCGGCAGCCGAGGTCACTGCAGCGGGTTTTGTGGCAGCGTTCAGGTCGGCGGCGCAACGACCAGGGGCGCGGTGGTGGTGGCTCGAATGGGACACCGCGCTCTTGCCGTACGCCTTAACGGGCGCCGCCGTACAGCACTATATCGAACGCGTACGCGCATTGGCCGACGAGCCGAATCGATTTGGCCCACGGAATCCGCCGGCAGCGCATCGTGGCTCTCTCGAGTACACCGCTCGTATAGTGCGCCCGCTCGAACGTCCAGGTATCGTTGAGGTGCACCTGCAGATGTCGTTCAGTTTCTACTGTGGGCGCCTCTGCGCCCTGCACTTCTCGCACTCGAGGGTCGTGCAATTCGACGCGACGGGGCGAGTGCTCCGCGTCATCGGTGATAAGCCGCCGAGTTATGCCGTGAGTTGAAGTGCGCATACGCAATCTTCGTGAGGTTGCAGCAGGGGACTTTGACTTGATTCACCAGAGTGAGGACCCACAATCGTGCAAGGACCCGGACTTCTGGAAATTCTCTTGTTCGCCGGCTTCTGGTTGGGGTTGCCCGGCGGAGCGTTCTACTTGCTCCTCCGACTAGTGCGCGCGTTCGAGCGACGAAGCGTAGCTCGCGATGAGATGGCGACCTTGGAAGCTCGGATCCTGCAACTCGAAGAACACGTGTCCGCGTTGACCGAGCAGCTCGATCAACTCGCGGAGGGCCAGCGGTTCACCACCCGAGTGCTTGCCGAACGTCCAGCATCCAACCCTGCCACCTAACTGGTCGCCAGAGGTACACGGAGACCGATGCGTTCGCACCGATACCCACTTCTCAGCATGGCCATAGCCTTCTCGGCGGCAACCGCTCTCGCCGCCCAGACGCCGCGTCCGACCGCGCTGGATGCGACCGTCGGTGTCAGCCATGCCAGCGGCGGTCAGTTCGCCGGGCGAGTGGGCGTGGAAGGCGCTCTGACGTTGGTCCCGAAACATCGTGCCTCGCCGGTGCTCGGGCTCACGATTGGCGGCGTGAACTCGCTGCCGTACGTCCAGGATTGCGTTGTTGTGGATTACGCCGTGGCTTCGGGAACGGGATGCGAGCCACGCTTTCCTACCGTGACGTACGTCGGGCTCCTGGGCGGCCTCGAACAGGTGCGCGCGACCGGAGGCCTGCGTCTCCTCGCCGGCCCGGCGGTGTTCAACGGCCGGCGTCGAACGGCGTTGGGGGCGCACGGCCAGGTCACCGCGACGCGCCGCTGGGCCCGTGGGGCGACCGTGCTCACATTACGCGGAGGACTGTTCCCTCGCGAGCAAGGTCAAACCCTGCGCATCGTCTCTGTGGGCGTCGGCGTGCGACTGCAGTAGGCGTCGGCTCTACGATGCGATTTGCAACTTGCTGTTGCTGCTGACGAAGGCGAAGGCGGAGTCGTCATGGCGCCATGGGCTCAGATCAGAACCGCCGTTCTGCTGGTCATCGCGCTGAGTGCACGTGCGGGTGCGCAGAGTACCGTGCGGAATTCGGCGCTGCCATCGAGGACTTCCTGAAACAGCAGGCGCAGGGTGCCTCGCTGGATTCGACCACGCTCGTATCGCTTGGTCTTCGACTCGCCTCGTCCAGGGTGGAAGACCGTGCCGACCCGTGTGGCGCACCCACCACGTTCACCTTGGGCCACATTGGCACGGACTCGACGAACTCCCGCGCCGTGGTGGTGGCCGCCGTCGGTCGCGGTCGTGGGCCGATGCCAGGATGCGGATACGCGATGGGCGGGACGTTCCTCCTCCGTCGAATGGAATCTGGCGAGTGGGTCGTTGTCGGTATGTGGGGTGGGTGGAGGACCTGAGGCGGCGTTCGGCATTTGCGGGCGTGCCCGCCGCCCACATATTGCTTGCAGGACCACGCCACGGTCTGTCATCCGTCGGTACACCTGCAACACCAAAGTCAAAATGAGTTCCCGCGCGATGCCTCGCATCATGGGTCTTGGGACACTCGGCTGCTTCGTGCTGCTTGGATCCTGCGGCGGCGCCACGGATCCTCTGCGTAACCTGGGCCCGGTCCCCGACGGTGTCTTCATGACCGACGCGACGAGCTACGTCGCGCATCGCATTCTGGTCAGCGGCGCCATCAAGCGATATCGCTTCACGGTGATCACACGCTATACGAATCGCGGCGCCGCCTCACTTATGCTCGGCCGCTGCTTTCCGACCTCGCCGCAGCCGATGTTCACGGTCGTCCATACGGATCCGGCTGTACAGAGCGGGTATGAGTACGTCTGGGGCTGTGTCGGTCATGACAAGCATTTTGAAATTCCGCCCGGCGCCGTAAGGGTGGACACGCTGCAGGTGGAGGGACCGAACGTTTTCGACGGCATCATGGCCATTATATCCA
>JAJZRK010000360.1 GCA_021802745.1 bacterium | reverse complement strand
CGTTCGAGGGGTTCGTGCCGGTGGTGCACGAGAGCGCCTTCGTGCATCCCAATGCGACGGTCGTCGGCAACGTGGTCATCGGCCGCGACGTGTACGTGGGGCCGGGTGCGGTGATTCGCGGCGACTGGGGCGGCATCGAGATTGCCGGCGGGTGCAACGTGCAGGAGGGATGCATCGTGCACATGTTCCCCGGCCTCGTCGTGCGCCTCGAGGAGAACGCGCACATCGGGCACGGCGCGGTGGTGCATGGTGCCCACATCGGCCGCAACGTGCTCATCGGCATGAATGCGGTGGTGATGGACCAGGCCGACATCGGCGACGAGAGCATTGTCGGCGCGCTCTGCTTCGTCCCCGGCGAGATGAAGGTGCCGCCGCGCTCAGTGGTGGTCGGCAACCCGGCGAAGATCGTGAAGCAGGTGAGCGACGCGATGCTGGAATGGAAGACGGCCGGCACCGAGCTGTACCAGACGCTCCCCGCGCGGCTGCGCGAGTCGTTGCAGCCGTGCGAGCCGCTGCGCGAGGTGCCCGCCGACCGCGCCGTGCAGGCGGCGACGTACAAGACACTTAAGGCAACGCGGCGCGGCTGACCGGCGCGCACCGCCCTGGAGATCCCCTCCCGATGAGCCACAGGCAGGCCGTTCCCTCCCCGCTTGATCCCACGGGCCGCGCGCCGCGCGCGCTCTTCAACTACGCCCAGGGAGCGTGGGTGCAGGGCGCCGGCGCGCGCACCGCGCTGCACCACGCCGTGACGGGCGAGGTCATCGCCGAGGCCGGGAGCGGCGGCCTCGACTTCGCCGCGATGGTGCGGCATGCGCGCGATGTCGGCGGTCCGGCGCTGCGCGCGATGACCTTTCACCAGCGCGCCCGCATGCTCAAGGCGCTCGCGCAATACCTCACCGCGCGCGTCGAGGCGTACTACGCCATCTCCGCCGCCACCGGCGCGACGCGCCGCGACGGCTGGGTGGACATCGAGGGCGGCATTGGCACGCTGTTCGCCTACGCGTCGCGCGGTCGGCGCGAGTTTCCCGACGAGCCATTCCATGTGGAAGGGCCGACGGAGCGCTTGTCGAGGAATGGCACCTTCGTGGGCCGCCATATCTGCGTGCCGCTCGAAGGCGTCGCGGTGCACATCAACGCCTTCAACTTCCCCGTCTGGGGGATGCTCGAGAAGCTCGCGCCGACGCTGCTCGCCGGCGTGCCCGCCATCGTGAAGCCGGCGACCGTGACGAGCTTCCTCACGGAGGCTGTGTTCGCCGGGATCATCGAGAGCGGCATTCTCCCCGCGGGGAGCGTGCAGCTCATCTGCGGGAGCGCCGGCAACCTGCTGGACCACCTCGACGAACAGTGCGCGGTGGCATTCACGGGGAGCGCGAGCACCGCGCTGATGCTGCGCCAGCGGCCGTCCATCGTGCGGCAGAATGTGCGGTTCAACGCCGAGGCTGATTCGCTGAACTTTTCGATGCTCGGGCCCGACGCGACGCCGGAGACCGAGGAGTTTGCGCTGTTCATCCGCGAGGTCGCCAACGAGATGACGTCGAAGGCGGGGCAGAAGTGCACGGCGATCCGGCGCACGCTCGTGCCGGCGTCGCTCGTGGAGGAAGTCGGCGCGGCGCTCGCGGCGCGGCTGGGCGGCGTCGTGATCGGCGACCCGGCGGCCGACGGCGTGCGCATGGGGCCGCTCGCGGCGCGCGCGCAGGTGGGCGAGGTGCAGCGCGCGGTGGACGCCATCGCCGCGGACGCCGAGCTCGTCTACGGCGAGATCGGGCTTCCCGAGGTGACCGGCGCCGACGCGGCGCGCGGCGCCTTCTATCCCATTCTCCTCTTTGCGTCGCGCGATCCGCTGGGGCGCACGGCGCCGCACGACGTCGAGGCGTTCGGCCCGGTGAACACGCTCATGCCGTACTCGAGCGTGGATGAGGCGATTGCGCTAGCCAAGCGTGGACGCGGCTCGCTCGTCGGCTCGGTCTTCACCGCCAACGACGCCACGGCGCGCACGGTGGCGCTCGGCGTCGCGGCGCACCACGGACGGCTGATGCTGGCCAACCGGCATACGGCCAAGGAGAGCACGGGGCATGGCTCGCCGCTCCCCAACCTCGTGCACGGCGGCCCCGGCCGCGCGGGAGGCGGCGAGGAGATGGGCGGCGCACGCGGCGTGCTGCACTTCATGCAGCGCACGGCGCTGCAGGGGTCGCCCACCACGCTCTCGCACGTGACGCACGAGTACATGCCCGGCGCCGCCACCTCGGGCGACGCGGTGCATCCCTTCCGCAAGCACTTCGAGGAGCTGGCGATCGGCGAGACGTATCACACGCCGTCGCGCACCATCACCGACGCGGACGTGGACCGTTTTTCGGAGCTGTCGGGCGACCATTTCTATGCCCACCAGAGCGACGAGATGGCGCGGCAGGGAGTCTTCGAGCGCAAGGTGGCGCATGGGTACTTTGTGCTCTCGGCGTCGGCGGGGCTGTTCGTGGACCCCGCGCCGGGACCGGTGCTCGCCAACTACGGGCTCGAGGGGCTGCGCTTCGTGAAGCCGGTCTACCCCGGCGACGCCATCCACGCGCGACTCACGTGCAAGCAGAAGACCGCCAAGGAGACGCCCGCCGACGGCATTCCGCAGGGCGTCGTGGCCTGGGACGTCGAGGTGCGCAACCAGGACGAGGACCTGGTCGCGGTGTACACCATTCTTACTTTGGTGCGGCGATTGATGGCGTAACTGCAACCACGAAGAGCGA
>JAJZRK010000359.1 GCA_021802745.1 bacterium | reverse complement strand
GGAGAATCCGGCCGCCTGAGTGCTGTCCGGGGGATTGACAGGATCGGGAACGCGCACGGTGTCGGCCGCCCCAGTGGGCGCGCTGGCCGTGTTGATGGACGTGACCGCTGTGGCTGAACCCTCCGTTGCGCGGGATCGCACTGGCTGCCCCGTGCCCGGTGACACCGGCGCGCCAGCGGGCACGCGCCACGACGACCGTGCATAGAATGCGGCACCGACCGCGGCGAGGACGACGAAGGTTAGCGCGGCGACGACCCGGCGCCCGACGTGCGGAGGGCGACGGTCGGCCGCGGTGCGGGCGGCCGCGGGCGTCTCGCCGCCCTGCGCAATCACACGCCACGCGATCGGGACGTCCACGTTGCCGACGGCGATTACGCCGTCGGTGCGCGGCACGAGCGCCTCGAGGCCGGGCGTCCCGCTTGGCGCCACGATCAACAGCAACGCACCTGCCTCGGCGAATCCGGCCACGAGCCGCGACCAACGGTCGCTCTCAAGCAGTGCCGACGTCAGGGGTTCCGAGCCGCGCGGCAGGATGAACAGCGTAGCGGGGCCGCCGGCCGCTGGCCGCGCCACGTCGTTGAGCGAGATGCCGTGCGTGAAGCTCTCGGTGATCCCGGGTGCGTTCGACCCGCCCTCGGTCGCGCCGAGCACCCGGGGAACGCCAGCCAGGTCGGCAATGGCGACGTGGCGTTCCGCGGCGATGCTTCGACCGGCCCCGAGCGCCACGCGTGCCGTTGCGTCAAGATCCGTTCCGAGCACCACCGCCGCTGATACACCGCCACACTGCGCCGCCAATCGCCGGCCCTCGGCCTCCCACAGATCCGGTTCCGGCGCACGCGGACGCCGGCGACCGATCACGGCGACGCCTCGAACACCCAGTAGGGGAGGCCACTGCGCCGCCCCGCTTCGTCGGCGGCCTCGCGCGTGGCGTACGGCCCGGCCACGACGCGATACACCATCGATCCTTCGCGCTCACTCGACAGCACGCGGGCGGTCGCCCCGTCCACGCGCACGGCGGCGGCCATGGCGCGCGCGCGGCTTTCGGAGAGCACCGCCGCGAAGCTGAGCATCCAGCCCCGCGCGTGCGATTCGGCGCGAACCGCGGGAGGTGGCACCGGGTTTGGAAGCGCAACGCTTGGCGTCGGCATCGGTTCCGGCTCCGGTGGGAGCGAGTCCTCGCCGAGCGTGTCGCCCAGCGCATCTTCGAACGTCACGGGCTCATCGAGCGAGGAGGCGCGCGGGCGGAATCCGTTCCAGCGCACCAGCGCCCACAGGTCGGCGGCACCGTTTGGCACGCGTGCGCGTTCACGCCCCGATTCGGCATCCACCGTGACGAAGGCGTCGCCGTCGACGATGCCGATCGCGCCATCGGGCGCGACGAACGGCAAATCGGGGCGCCACGCGGTGGCGATCGTGCGGACGAGGCGCTGTGTGCCGATGGCTACCACGTAGGCCGAATCGCCCGACGCATTTTCCGCGAGCAGGTATTGTCCGTCCGGATCCATCCGGAGCGACGACGCCGGCCCCGGCAGCGCGATGCGCTCGCGCACCGCTGACTCGTAGCGGTCCACGACGAACAGCGTTGCGCTGTTGTGGACGGCGACAAAGAGCCGGTCACCGCTCGGCGTGGGCGCAACGGCGCGCACGGCCTCGGCGAAGGTGATGGTGAGCGAACGCTCGAGGTCGCGAGTGCGCAGTCCCTCGAGATGGTCGCCGTTCACGAGGTAGACGCGGTCGCCCACAACCGTCGGAATCACGACGTCGGCGCCGCCGACCGTCGCGCTGTCCACCACCTTCGCTTCCGGCGGATGCACCTTGCGAACGGTCACCCGGCCGTCGCTCGCGTCGCTCAGGATGAGGAGCGCGCCGTCGGGGAGCGGCACAAGCGACCGCACGGGGGCCGGTGGTCGCAGACGCCACGTCCCACTGCTCGTCAGCCGCGTGACCTCACCTGTAGGCGCAATGCCGAAGGTCGCGTATCCGTCGGCCGACGTCAGGGCGCGCAGTCGCTCCGTGGTGGCCGGCGTGACCCGACCGACGCGGAGGTCCACGCGTACCGGAATCCGCGCGGCGTCCAGCACCACGAGCACGCCCTGCTGGGCATCGAACGCCAGCGATTCCGTCGTCGCGGGAACGCGCTGCGTCGAAGACCAGACGGCGCTGTCACTGCCCCAGCGGTAGGCGCGCGCCGTCCCGCCCCCGTGTGGCAGGCGCAGGAGTACCGCGTCGGGGCCTGAGCCGCCAACGGTGGCCGAGCCGCCAGCCATCCCCGCGTCCGGCACCTTCGCACAGGAGACCGCGAAGAGGGCGGGGAGGAGGAGGGCGAGGCGTCGCATTCTCGTAATTTGCGGGGAGGAGAGACTTGGTGAAAGTGACGCGGGGCGCCCCGGCAGAACCTGGAGCGCCCCTTCGTCAATCACATTCCGGAATCGTGATCCTGGATCGCCTTCCGGATTCCAAATCCTGAATCGTCGTTAGAAACTCGGTCCCAGCGTCCAGAACCAGTATCCCTTCTTCGACGCCGCATCGAGCGGGTACGACCGGTCGATCCGCAGGATTGCGAAGTTGAACAGGTTGACCCGGAATCCGTAGCCGTAGCTGCGCAGCGGGTAGCGCTGCGTCGTCCAGTCGTAGTTCGCCGGCCGAGACACGCTGAGCTGCTGCCCGCGGCTCCAGGCGACGCCCGCGTCGAAGAAGAGGAGCCCGTCCACCGGGAGGAACTGCACGAGCGTCTT
>JAJZRK010000358.1 GCA_021802745.1 bacterium | reverse complement strand
CAGCCGTTCACGGGCGTGTACGAGACGTTCATGCTCCCGAACCGGCACCCCGACCACGACGAGCGCCTGGCGCGGCTGGTCGAGGCGGTGAAGCGCGTGTACGCCTCTACCTTCACGCACAACGCCAAGTCCTACCTCCGGGCGACGCCGTACCGTCTCGAGGAGGAGAAGATGGCGGTCATCATCCAGAAGATCGTCGGCGCCGAGCATGGGCCGCGCTTCTATCCCGATTTTTCGGGCGTCGCGCGGTCGTATAACTTCTATCCGGCGGCGCCGCTGAGCGCCGAGGACGGCGTGGCGGCAGTCGCGCTCGGCCTGGGCCGCGCCGTGGTGGAAGGCGGGCGTGTGCTCACGTTCTGCCCGCGTGCGCCGCGCAACATCATCCAGTTCTCGTCGGTGAGCGATATCCTCGCGAACTCGCAGCGCACGTTCTGGGCGGTGGATTTCGACGAGGGAGGCGACCGGGGCACAGAAGGCATTGAGCAGGGAATGCGCGAGCGGAGCTACGACCTCGACACCGCCGTAGCCGACGGCACGCTGCGTGCGCTCGGCTCCACGTACTCCGTGGAGAACGACGCGATCTACGACGGCCTGTCGCGCCCCGGCGTGCGGCTCGTGAGCTTCGCGCCCATCCTGAAGCACGACCTGTTCCCGCTCGGGCCGCTCCTCTCGGACCTCGTGGAGATTGGGGCTAGCGGGATGAACCGCCCGTGCGAGATCGAGTTCGCCGTGCGCCTGGCGCAGCAGCCCGGCGAGTCGCACGAGTTCGGGTTCCTGCAGCTGCGTCCGCTGGTGCTGTCGCGGGAGATGCACGACCTCGACCTCACGAGCGTGGATCCGGCAACCGTCGTGTGCCGCAGCCCGCGCGTGCTCGGCGACGGCGTCGTTGACAACCTGCGGCACGCCGTCGTGGTGGATTTCCACAAGTTCGACCGGTCGGCTACGCGCGACGCAGCGCGCATCATCGCCGGCTTCAACGCCAGCCTGCTGGAGCGCGGCCTGCCGTACCTCCTGATCGGCGTGGGGCGGTGGGGGTCGGCCGATCCGTGGCTCGGCATCCCGGTGCGGTGGGACGAGATTGCCGGCGCGCGCGTGATCGTGGAAGCCGGCTTCCGCGACTTCCGCGTGGCGCCGTCGCAGGGAAGCCACTTCTTTCAGAACCTCGTGTCGTTCCAGGTGGGGTACTTCACCACGAATCCCGAGTTCGGCGACGGCTTCGTGGACTGGGAGTGGCTGGCCGCACAGCCGGCATCGCAGGAAGAAGGGCACGTGCGACTGATCGAGTTCGCGAAGCCGCTGACGGTGCGCATGAATGGCCGGCGCAGCGAGGGTGTGATTCTCAAACCGTAGGGCCGGGCAGGGCGGGTTTGATTTCCCGCATTGGCGGCAGTACGATCAGGATGGCGCGCAGCAACGCGGCTGCCACGCCGACGTGGCGCGCCACGATGAGGTGGCGCGAAGGAGAACTCCCGATGTTGAAGCGCGTCTTTGCGGTGATTGCGGCCTCCGCGCTGGCCGTCGCGGCGGGCTCGACAACCATCGCCGCGACGTAGGTGGTGATTCGCTAGTTCACGGCCGCGCCGGCAGAGACGATCCGGGCGGCCTTCGCATGCCGGGCGCAGCGCGCCTGCAACGGGGAGCGGGACCATGACCGATGAACTGACCAGGCGCGACTTCGTGAGACTCGGCCTCGCCGGCGCCGCCGGTTTGGCGGCCACGCCGGCGATCGCGGGTGCGGCCGCACGCGCCCCGACGGCGCTTCCCACGCGGCCGCTCGGACGCACCGGGCACCGTCCGTTCATTTTCAGTCTCGGCGGACAGGCGTCCATCGAGCAGGCCGACAAGCACGACGTCTCGATTGCCATCATCAACCGCGCCATTGACCTTGGCGTCAATTACATAGACACGGCCGCCGCCTACGGACGCCCGCGCGACGCATCGAAGCCGCGCTGGGAACTGGACGGAATCAGCCAGACGTTCATTGGCGAGGTCATGGCGACGCGCCGCAAGGAAGTCTTCCTTGCATCCAAGGTGGATGATCGCACGCGCGACGGCGGCCTGCGCCAGCTCGACCAGAGCCTGCGCCTGCTGCACACGGACCACCTGGATCTGTGGCAGATCCACAACGTGCAGAGCGACGCCCAGCTGGAGCAGATCTTCGGCAAGGACGGCGTCATCGAGGCGATGGTGAGCGCGCGCGACCAGAAGATGGTGCGCCACCTCGGCATCACGGGGCATTTCGACCCCGCAGTGCTGGCCACGGCGCTCGACCGGTTCCCGTTCGACACGATCCTCATGGCGCTGAACGCCGCCGACGTGCACCACCTGCCGTTCACGCAGGAACTGCTCCCGCTGGCGAACCGCAAGAACATGGGCGTGATCGGAATGAAGATTCCGGCGCGCGACCGCCTGTTCAAGGCAGGAGCCGTCAACACAATGAAAGAGGCGATGACGTACGTGCTGACGCTGCCCGTCAGCACGGTGATCATCGGGTGCAAGACTGTGGAGCAGCTCGAGGAGAACGTGGCGATCGCGACCAACTTCACGCCGTTGCCGAAAGCCGAGATGCAGCGCATCGAGGCGCTCGCGGCCAACAACCTGCCGGCCGGGCACTGGTTCAAGCGGCCACCGGTGGCGGGCGCGCCGACCGAGGACGACCAGAACATGGAATGACTCGACAGAAGGTGCAGGGGGCGGGGAACAGGGTGTGGCAAGGGGTGCAGGGGGCGTGAATGGA
>JAJZRK010000063.1 GCA_021802745.1 bacterium | reverse complement strand
CTTTCCCGATTTCGACATCCCCGAGGCGCTGGCCGAGGTGCTGGCGCGCGCGGTGCGCGACGGAAAGAACCAGTACGCGCCGATGCCGGGGCTGCTCCCCCTGCGCGAGGCCATCGCCGAAAAGACGGAGCAGCTGTACGGCCGGCGCGTGGAGCCGGGGACGGAGATCACCGTCACGAGCGGCGCCACCGAGGCGATCTTCAACGCCATCCTCACCATGCTTCACCCCGGGGACGAGGCCATCGTGCTCGACCCGAGCTACGACAGCTACGAGCCGGGCATCCTGCTCGCCGGCGGCCGCTGCGTGCGCGTGTCGCTGCGGCCGACGGACTTCTCGGTGGACTGGGACGCCGTGCGCGCGGCGGTCACGCCGCGCACGCGGCTGATCATCGTCAACACGCCGCACAACCCGTCGGGATCCGTCTGGTCGGCGGACGACGTGTCGCAGCTGGCGGCGCTCGCCGACGTGCACGACCTGTTCGTGATCTCCGACGAGGTGTACGAGCACATCGTTTTCGACGGCCTTCGCCACGAGAGCGTGCTGCGGTCGCCGGCGCTCGCGGCGCGCGCCTTCGTGGTCTCCAGCTTCGGCAAGACGTACCACTGTACCGGGTGGAAGGTGGGGTACTGCGTAGCGCCGCCGGCGCTCAGCGCCGAGTTCAGGAAGGTGCATCAGTACAACACCTTTGCCACGAGCACGCCCGCGCAGTGGGCCTTCGCCGGCATGCTGCGTGAACACCCAGAGCACCACGCGGCGCTGGGGGCGTTTTACGAAGCCAAGCGCGACCGGTTCCGCGCGCAGCTCGCGCGCACGCGCCTGCGCCCGCTTTCGGCCAGCGGGAGCTATTTTCAACTCGTGGACTACTCCGCCATTTCGGACCTCGGCGACGACGCGTTCGCCCGGTGGCTGTGCACGACGCACGGCGTGGCGTCCATTCCACTGGCGCCGTTCTACGCCGCGCCGCCCGCGGGCCAGCGCATCGTGCGCCTCTGCTTCGCCAAGCACGAGGCCACGCTCGATGCCGCCATCGAGCGGCTGGAGCGTGCATGACCATGGGCGACCTGCGCGTCACGCTCGTCCAGCCGGCTACGCTCTGGCACGATCCGGCGGGGAACCGCGCGCGCATTGCCGAGATGCTGCGCGCGGGACCGACGAGGACCGGCGCGGGCGCCGCCAACGACGGTGGCGATGCGTCGGCGCACTTGATCGTGCTGCCCGAGACCTTCACCACCGGTTTCTCCAACGACGCCGTGGCGAGCGCGGAGACGATGGACGGGGAGAGCGTGGCGTGGATGCGCGCGCTGGCCAAGGCGCAGGACGCGGCCGTGACGGGGAGCATCCAGATTCGCGATGGCGACGGTGTGTTCAACCGGCTGGTCTTCGCCGCGCCTGACGGCGCGCTGCGCACCTACGACAAGCGCCACCTCTTCCGGATGGCGCGCGAGCAGGAATGGTATGCGGCGGGCGATGCGCGGCTCGTCGTCGAGTACCGCGGCTGGCGCATCTGCCCGCTGATCTGCTATGACCTGCGCTTCCCCGTCTTCTCGCGCAACCGCGTGGATCCGACGCGGGGCGGGGCGCTCGAGTACGACCTCCTGCTCTACGTGGCCGACTGGCCGGCGGCGCGCCACGAGGCGTGGCGCACGCTGCTGCGCGCGCGCGCCATGGAGAACTCCTGCTACGTGGTGGGCGTGAACCGCACGGGGACGGACGACAACGGCCACGCGTACAAGGGCGGCTCCCTCGCGACCGATCCGGTGGGGGGGTCCATCGTCGCGTGCGACGACGCGCCCCAGGTGGCGCGCGCCGTGCTCTCGCTGGACGCACTGCTCGAACACCGGCGCCGCTTCCCGTCACACCTCGACGCGGACCAGTTTACGCTCGATTAGGGGGCGTTGGCCCGCACGGCGGAGAAGTCCTCCTTCATGCCGCCGCTGAGATCAATGGTCCCCTTCATCGCGTTGCCGGTGACGGTCACGGCGACGACCAGCGTGATGGGGTTGCCGTTGTACTCTACCGCATACTCGAAGGTCACTTCGGCGCCTTTTACGCTTCCCTTGAGCGCCACATCGCCGGTGGCCCGCTTCACGGTGCCGCCCAGCGAGTCGCCTGGCTGGGTGAAGACGATCTTGAACTCGCGCGGCCCGCCCGGCGTGTCCATCGTGGCGTTCCATTCGCCTGCCACGTTCACGGAGGTCTGCGCGGCGGCCGGTGAGACCGTCGCAAGAAGGGCCACGGCGAGGGTGAGGAAGAGCGTGCGCATGCCGGCTCCAGGAGGCAGAGGTTGAGTGGGCGCCCAATCGTGCAATCTATAACTGGTGCCATCCGTTCGGCCGCCGTGGATTGCGTCGCGGCGTGCGGAGCGGGAGTTTTGATAAGGGGCGTTGCCCACCCTCAGAGTGCGGCACCCCGCCAACCGGGCACGGAGGATCCCTGTATGTCGAAGAAACACAGCACCAAGGTTCCCGACTTCAGTTCGCACAAGACGCAGAGCCGCACGCCCAAGGTGGACAAGGACCAGCCCGCCCCGCCGCTGGCGGCGCATCCGGCGCCGGCGCCGGTGCCCAAGGCCCACCTCCCCAAAACGTCCGGACATCGCGGCGCGTAATACTCGAGCCGCGAGGCCGCGGCCAGTCGCCCATCTGCCGCCACGTGCGGCGCTCCTCAAGACAGGACTCCCCGATGCGTGCAACCCGGCGGCTCGCCGTCGCCGCGCTCGTGCTTCCCCTGGCCGCGGCGGCGCAGGCGCCCACGCGTGCCATCCGCCGCGACATCCCGCTGACCAACATGATCCGGCGCGCGTATGCGGCGGGGACGCGCGACTCCACCGGGCGGCCGGGGAAGCACTACTGGCAGACGAAGGTGGACTACACCATCATGGCGCGCCTCGACGTGCCGGCCATGCGCGTCTCGGGCACGGAGCAGGTGGTGATCCACAACAACAGCGACACGGCGATGCGCACCATCCAGCTGCGCCTCGACCAGAACATCTACGCCGCCAACGTGGCGCGCGCGCAGACCGTCCCCGAGATCACCGACGGCATGCGGGTCACGAAGATCCTGTTCAATGGCGAGATGGTGGACCTCAACCCGCCGGCGCCGACGCGGCGCCCGGGTGGTCCCGGAGCCGCGGGGGCGCCGCCCCCGGCGCGGCTTGCGGCCCTGGGGATGCAGACGACCACCGCGCGCATCACGCTCACCACGCCGATTGCGCCGCACAGCTCGGCGACGCTCGAGGCCGAGTGGAATTTCAAGGTGCCGAACGCGGAGAACGGGCGCGGCCTGCGCATGGGGTCGTGGGGCGACAGCCTCGTGCAGGTGGCCGAGTGGTATCCGCGCGTGGCCGTGTTCGATGACCTGCGCGGGTGGGACACCGAGCCGTACCTCGGACCGTCGGAGTTCTACAACAACTTTGGCAACTTCGATGTGACCATTGACGCGCCCGCTGGGTGGCTGGTGGCCGCGACGGGGCTGTTGCAGAACCCGGCCGACGTGCTCACGCCGACGGCGCGCGAGCGCCTGTCGCACGCCCTCGAGTCGGACAGCATTCGCCCCGTGGTGACCGCGGACGAGCGAGGGCCGGGCAAGTCCACGGCCGACGGCACGCGGCTCTCCTGGCACTGGGTGGCCAACGGGGTGGGCGACTTCGCCTGGTCGAGTTCGGACCGCTTCGTGTGGGACGTGACGCGCGCGACGATTCCGGGGAAGGGGCCGATTCCGCTGAACCTCTTCTACGAGCCGGGGCACAAGGCGCAGTACGTGCAGGCCGGCCCGCTGGCGCGCCACGCGCTGGAGTTCTACTCCAGGCTCTGGATGCCGTACGTCTTCCCGCAGCTCACGCTCACCGACGGCCCCGACACCGGGATGGAGTTCCCGATGTTCATCGGGTCGGCCTCGGGCGCCGCCGACCACGAAACGGGGCACCAGTGGTGGCCGATGATGGTCGGCACCAACGAGACGTGGTACGGATTCATGGACGAGGGCTTCAACCAGTACATGAACATCCTTTCGGCGGCCGACCGCAACAAGCAGGCGCCGAACCTCGACGGACTCGGCCAGTCGTACGGGCGCACGAGCGGCGACGAAACCGAGGCTCCGTTGATGTGGGACGCCAACTACGGCGGCCCGATGTACCGCTTCCAGGCGTACCAGAAGGCGCCGCTGATGCTCTCGATGCTCGGTGGCCTCGTGGGCGACACCGCCGTCTGGCGCGCCCACAGGGAGTACGCCAAGGCGTGGCTCTTCAAGCATCCGTCGCCGTGGGACTCCGCCTTCTTCATGAGCCACGCGCTCAAGCAGGACCTCGGCTGGTTCTGGTACTACTGGCTGTTCACCACCGAGTCGGTGGACGGCTCGATTGCCGCGGTGAAGAGCGCCGCCGGCAAGACGACGGTGACCGTGCGGCAGGACGGGCAGATGCCGTCGCCGGTGGTGCTGCGCGTGAAGTTCGCGCCGAAAGGCGCCGCGATCCGTCCGATGAAGAACGCGGTGATGACCGACAGCGCCACGGCCGTGGTGACCTGGCCGGTGGACGTCTGGTTCACCGGCAGCCGCACCTTCAATGCGGTGCTCGACTTCGGCGCGCGCCCCATCGAGAAGATCACCTTCGATCCGTACTGCCGCTTCCCCAACCGCGACGTGAGCGACAACTCGTGGCCGAAGCAGACGGTGCAGGCGGCGCCGGCCGCGGGCGGACCGCCGGGGTTCGGGCGGCCGCGCTGCGAGTAGCATGAGCGTTCGCGGCGCAGTCCTCCTGGCCGCGGGAATTGTTGCGACGGTGTGTTCGAGGGCGGACACGCCGCCGGGTCCCTCGGGCGCCGTCAAGCCGGATACGGCAAAGATTCCACTCACCGACCTCGGCGCCGGCACGTATCGAGGCTTCCAGGGCCTCTATCCGAACGGCGCGAACACAATGCCCAGTGCCCACGCCGCGCTGGGGGCCGCGTTTGCACGCGATATCCGGCCGCTCAACAGCGTGGGACAGCCCGACGGCAACGGCAAGATCGTCATGCTCTCCGTCGGCATGTCCAACACGACGCAGGAGTTCTGCGGCGGTGGACCGGACGCGTGCCAGTCGTTTTCCTTTGTCGGGCAGGCGCTGGCCGACGCGTCGTTCAACCGGGCGCGCGTCGTCCTTGTGGATGGCGCGCAGGGGGGCACGGTCATTCCGAACTGGGATGAAACCACCGACGCCAC
Source organism: bacterium (assembly GCA_021802745.1). Next base: position 9,929 of record JAJZRK010000063.1, on the reverse strand, counting down.
CTACACGACGGTCCACGACCAGCGCCTCGCCGCGCTCGGCGTCACTGAGGCGCAGGTGCAAGCGGTCTGGCTCAAGCAGGCGACGCCGGGGCCCAGCATCTCGCTTCCGGCGAGCAATGCCGATGCATACACCATCGCGAGCGGGCTCGGCAAGCTCGTTCGCACGCTCAAGGTGCGATACCCCAACCTGCAGATCGTCTTTCTCTCGAGCCGCATCTATGCGGGCTATGCGCAGCCCGGCACGCTGAACCCGGAGCCGTTTGCCTACGAAACCGGCTTCGCGGTGAAGTGGCTCATCGAGGCGCAGATCCGGCAGGGGGCGAACGGCGCCCCCGACGCGCTCGCCGGCGACCTGCGGCCGGGCGGTGCGGCGCCGTGGCTGGCGTGGGGGCCTTACCTGTGGGCCAACGGCACCACGCCGCGCAGCGACGGTCTCACCTGGGTGCAGTCCGACTACGCCGCCGACAACACGCATCCGAACACCGGCGCGCGCCAGAAGGTCGGCGCCATGCTGCTCGACTTCATGAAGACGTCGCCGCAGGCGAGCTGCTGGTTCGTCGCCGGCTGCAGCTGTTAGCGCGCGCCGATGGTCACCGCGACGAACGCGGCGAGGCGCGCCTTTTGCGCGACAGTGGCGTCGGGGCGCGGTGCGAGCACCCAATCGCGGGCGGGCTCGGTGGTCTCCACGAATTGCAGGCCGAACCGTCCGAGCGCCTCGGCGTAGTCGAGTTCGTCGGTGGAGAAGACGGCGGAGCGGAAGAACTCCTTGAGCGGCGTGCCGGCCACTGACTCCGCCGCCTCGATGAACTGGTCGTGGGTGAAGCCCCTGGCGCCCGAGTAGCGCGTGTACGCCAGCCGCATGACGTCGTCGAGGCTCTTCGCGCCATTGGTGAGGCGCCGGATGCGCGCATCCAGCAGAAAGCCGACGATGGGCCCCTTCTCGTAGTAGCTGACGGTGGTCTCCGGGTCCTGCCCGATTCCCGACGTCCCGGCCGTCCACACATTCAGCGATGCCTGCTCGAGCGTCTGCACGAGCCGGCCCGGCGAGTGCTGCACGTTGCGAATGTGCGACGAGAGCGTGGCGAGAAAGTCGGCCGGCGACGACAGGCCGGCGCGGGCGACCATCAGTTCGCCGTAGTACGACGTGAGCCCCTCCGAGATCCACAGGCTCACCGTGCTCGCCGGGTGCTCGAAGTCGAACGGGCCCAGCCCGACAGGGCGCAGCCGCTTGACGTTGAAGGCGTGGAAGTACTCGTGGCTCACGAAGTTGAGCCAGCGCAGGTTGCCGCCCGGGGCGTCGGGACTGACGCGCGAGGTCAGCAGCGTCGAGTTGAGGTGCTCGAGTCCGCCGCCCTGCCGGAAGAGGTTGAGGAAGACCTACCGCGGAAACGGCAGCGCACCCCACAGCGCCGAGTCGGCGCGCACGAACTGCTGGATGTTGCGCGCCGCGAGCGTGATGTACGTGGCGCTGCCATTGAAGACGCCCATGTCCTCGCCGACCCAGTCGGTGGTGACCGAACGGGACGTGCAGAGCAGGGTGTACGCGACCGTCACCTCGGCGGCGCCGCCCGTGGCGACGCGCCAGCGGTTGGGTTGCGGCCGGGTGACCGCGAGTTCGGCGCCGCCGCGCCCGCGCACGGTCAGCGACTGCACCTTCGCCGCATAGTCTTCGACGCGATAGAACCCTGGCGACCAGACCGGCATCATCAGGTCCAACGTGTCCTTGCCGCGCGCGGGGAATCGCGCCTCGAGGTGCGCCAGGTGCGACGCCGGATCGGGGACGCGAATGGTGTAGGCGATGGGCGGCAGGTTCTGCGCCGGGAGCGGCGCGAACGCGCCCTCGGCCGGGGCTGGCTTGGCTGGGACGCGGAGGAGTGCGGAGCGGCCGGCGATGCGGATGCGTCGCGCCGTCAGCTACTGGTTGCGCCGGCGGTCGGTCCCTTAGCTTGCACCGTATGAGTGCCGGCCTCCTGACTGCCGACGCACGCGCCGACCTGGTGGCGCGAAGCCGCCGCCTGAATATCGCAACCTTCGGCTACAATGCGATCGAGGGCATTGTCGCCATTGCGGCCGGGACGGTAGCGGGCTCCGTGGCGCTGATCGGCTTTGGCATAGACAGCGGGATTGAACTCACCGCCTCTCTCGTCGCGCTCTGGCGCCTGAGTGCCGACGCCGATCACGCGCGGCGGGAACTCGCGGAGCGCACCGCGCACCGGATCATCGGCGCGCTCTTCATGGCGCTCGCGATCTATGTTACGGTGGACGCGAGTCTCGCCCTGTGGCGGCGCGAGGCGCCGAGCGAGAGCCCGGTCGGCATTGCGCTCGCGGCCGCGTCGGTGCTGGTGATGCCGATGCTCGCCCGCGCCAAGCGGCGCATTGGCCTCGCGCTCGGGAGCCGCGCGCTCACGGCGGAAGCCACGCAGACCTCGCTCTGCATGTGGCTGTCGGCGATCCTGCTCTGCGGCCTGCTCCTCAACGCGGCCATCGGCTGGTGGTGGGCCGACCCGGTGGCCGCGCTCGTGATGGTGCCCATCATCGCCAAGGAAGGAGTCGAGGGCCTGCGCGGCGCCCCGGCGTGCGGCGATGACTGCCGCTGCGCGCCCGTCCGGACCGACTGAGCCTCCGCGCGGCCTGCCGCGCCGCGGACGCCTACGGCGCCGTTGCCGTCTCCGTGGCCGCCACCTGCTTCTCGATGAGCGCCAGCGTGGCATTCGCCGTCGCCGGAATCGCGTTCGTGGCCTCGATGTCCTTGGCGAGCTGCCGGGCGTCGGCGACCGCCTGCGCCTGCTCGGCATTCAGCTTCTTGCCGCTCAGGGTGAACGAGCGCTCGAAGTGATACGCGAGCCGGTCCAGGTCGCGCGCGGACGTCGGAATGTTGTCGGCGCGCGGACGCTTGAACACGTCCTTCACGAGCAGCAGGTGGTGATGGGCGAGGGCGCGGTCAATCTTCGCGAACTGCTCGTCGAGCGTCTTGACGTCCTTGACGGTGCCGTTGCGCAGGCCGGTGGCGAGCTTCTCGAGGTTGCTCTCCGCATTCAGGAGGTCCGTGCCGACCGTCTCGTCGCGGCACCGTCCCACCTGCTGGCGCACTCCCAGGCTGGCCATCAGCACCGAGTTCGCCGCAGCCCGCGGCTGGCCGGCGACGAACTCACGGCGCGCGGTGGCAAAGTCAATGTCCTCCTCCTGGGCGCGGAGGGTGGCCGGGACTGCCGCGACCAACGCGGCGAGGGCCATGAACACTGAACGAATCGACATAGGTTCCTCCCGATGCCGGGCACCGCGACGCGTTCCGCACGGGCGCGCGCATGCGCGCTGGAACAGCGGGAAACGCCGGACCCGTACTGAAATTCTGCGATACCGCCGGGGAGGCCGCAGTAGGGAAAGGCCCTAGATACAGTACGAGAGACTGATTACAGAGAAACAACAGAGAGACAACAGAGAGACAACAGAGAGACAACAGAGCGAGCCTTGCGCACCCCGGGCACCGCCCCTGTTGTCTCTGTTGTCTTTCTGTTGTCTCTCTGTTGTCTCTCTGTTGTCTCTCTCTCTGTTGCCTATCTCTTCCCGACCATTTCCAGCACTCCCAGACTCATCCACGGCAGGTACGTGATGAGCAGTACGCCGATGCCGGTGATGATGAGGAAGGGGACCACATGCCGGTACAGTTTCGTCAGCGGCTGGTTGAAGCGCGACGAGCTCAGGAAGAGGTTCAGCCCCACGGGCGGCAGAAGGAACCCCATCTCGAGGTTGGCGAGGAAGATCACGCCGAGGTGCACGGGGTCGATGCCGAACGCCGTTCCCATCGGCGCGATGAGCGGCGCGAGGATGATGATCGCCGAATAGATCTCGAGCACGCTGCCGAGGATCAGCAGCAGCACATTGAGCGCGAGCAGGAAGACCACGCGCGACTCGATGTGCGCCTGCACCCACGCGAGGATCGCGTCGGGGATCATCGCGTCCACGAGATAGTTCGTCAGCCCCATCGCGACCGAGAGCAAGATCAGCACGGCGCCCATGAGCGCCGCCGCCTTGAGCAGCACCTCGGGCAGGGCCGAGAAGATCTTGATGTCGCGCGTCACGAAGCACTCGATGATGACCGTGTACGCCAGCGCGGCGGCCGCCGTCTCGAGCATCGTCGCCGTGCCGGTGACGAAGAGCGCGATGATCACCACCGGGAGGAGCAACTCCCACTTGGCGTGCCACGCCGATGCGCCGACTTCGCGCCACGAGAACTCCTGCCTGGCCCGGGCCACGCGGCGCCCGACCACGATGCCGTAGATCGCCGTCAGCACGACGAGCAGGAGCCCGGGGAGCAGGCCGGCGAGGTATAGCTGGTCGGCCGGCACCGACGCCTCGCGCGAACTGGCGACGACGCTGTACAGGATCACCGGAAGGCTGGGCGGAAAGAGCAGGCCGAGCGAGCCGGCGGCGGTGACGAGGCCGAGCGAGAAGCCCTCGGAGTAGCCGTCCTTGCGGAGGATTGGATATACGAGCCCGCCAAGCGCGATGATCGTCACGCCCGAGCCGCCGGTGAAGGTCGTGAAGAGCGCACAGACGGCCGCCACCATCACGGCGATGCCGCCGGGCATCCAGCCGAAGACGGCGCGGAAGAACCGCACCAGCCGCTCGGCGGCGGCGCTCTCGGCGAGCACGTAGCCCGCCGCCGTGAGCAGGGGAATGGCGGGGAGCGTGGGTGAGTCGACCAGCCGGTAGACTTCCGCCGAGACGGCGGCGACTGGCGTCCCCTCGGCGAAGAAGAGCACGAGTGCCACGCCGCCCATCGCCACGAAGACCGGCGCGCCAAGCAGCGCAGCCAGCACCACGAGCAGCGCGAGCGGCCACAGGTGCTGGGCGTGCTCGGGCGAGAGCAGCCCGAGCGCGAACGCACCGCCCACGGATGCGAGCGCGACGGCGCGTCCCCACCACTTGTCCGACGAATTCCAGATGAACTGCATCGCCATCACGCCCATCGCGATCGGCATGATGATCTCGCTCACCCACTCCGGAATCCCGATTGGCAGGATCTTGGGTTCCAGCCGGTTGGCGGCCACGACCTGCGCGCTCGCGTAGGCGAGAATGCCGACCACGGCGGCGGCCACGGCATACGAAATGAGGCGCGAGATCTGCCGCCACACCCCTTCGCCGAAGAACTCCGAGGTCGAGAGCGTCAGGTGCTTGGCCTGGCTCGTGGCGGCCATCGCCCCCACGAAGGCCAGCCAGAGCGTGAGCTGCTGCACGTACTCCGATGTCGCGACCAGGTGGAAGCCGCCCAGCGGGCGGCCCACCATGTCAATCAGCGGGAGGATCGTCGCCAGCGCGAGGGTGACGACGAGGATTCCCTGTTCGGTGCGCTTGAACGCCGTCGCGAGCCGGTTCACCGCTTCGACACGCCTTTCTGCCGCCGGTATTCGTCGCGATAGCGCATCGCGTCGTCGAAGGCATCGGTCGGAACGACGGAGGTGCGAATCAGCGAATACGCCGATTCGGCGGCGCGACGCCAGGCGTCACGCGTGCGCGCATCCACCGGGACGACGGTGAGCCCCGCCCGCTTCATCGCGTCCACGTCGCGCTGCTGGCTCCGCGAAATGGACTGCTGGAGCTTGGCACCGGCCGAGCGCGCCGCGTCGAGCAGCTTCGGGCGCAGGTCGGCGGGAATGCGCTCCCACGTTTCCTTCCGGATGACCGTGGCCCCCATCAGGATCTGCCAGCGCATGTCGGTCATGTACTTCGCCTGCTCGTAGTAGCGCGTGATGAGCGCCACCTGGGGCGGGGCGAGGAAGCATTCGAACAGCCCGGTCTGGAGTCCGGTGACGAGTTCGGTGGACGGCGCGGGGCGCGGGTCGAAGCCCATCTTCTTCCACGCCTCCGTCGCCTTCGGGTCGCCGGCCCAGCTGAACATCTTGAGCTTCTTCATCTCCTCCGGCGTGGCCGCCGGCGACTTCGTGAAGTAGTGGTTCCAGCCGCCATCGGCCCAGTTGAGCACCATGAAGCCCTTGGCCGCGAACTGCGCCTCCATCTTCGGGCGCATCTTCTCGAGCACCGCGTAGACCTCGTCGTAGTCGGCGAAGGCCATCGGGATGCTGAGCGCGTACACGCTGCGGTCAATCTCGCCAAGGCCCGCCGAGGTGAGCACGCCGGCGTTGAGGGTGCCAAGGTTCATCTTGCGCACCACATCGGGATCGTCGCCCTGGCGCCCGCCCGGATACAGGAGCACCCGCACCTTGCCGCCGGAGATCCTGTTCCAGTCGGCGGCGACTTCCTTGAGCACCAGGAACCAGGAGGAGTTTTCGGGAACGAGAGTGGCCATCTTCACCGTCACCGGCGCCTGCGCGTGGAGCGGCAGGGCGACGGCGGTGAGGAGGGCAAGGATGAAGAGGAGGGGCCGGTATGTGCGAATCATTGAGTGGTCTGGTTAGTTGACGAACAGGTCGTCAATGCGGCTGAGCAGCCAGCGGGCGCGCCGCTGGTTGATGACATTGGCCAGCCGCTGTTCAGGAGCCTTGTTGATGTCCACCGCCAGCGCCTGCTTGAGCAGGGCCTCGAATTCCTTGCGGTTGTTCTCGGTGATGGACACCGCCTCGGCCATGCCGACGAACGGCGCGGCGCGCCGACCGTCGGCGAGCTGCGTCGCCCGCGCAAAGTGTTCGCGGGCCTTGGCCACCGACCCGCCGGCGCTGGCGTGCGCCGCTTCCCACGTGATGAAGAAATCGTGCAGCGCGCCCTGCTCGAACGTCTCGTCGAGCACCAGGGCGTGCTGCATCATCTTTTCAATCGCCGTCTGCCGGATCGCCAGCTCCTCGTCATTCACGTCAATGGCGAGTGCCGCCGCCCACGCCGCCCCGGTCCAGTAGAGCAGGGGGACCTGCTGCTTCGTCGTCTTGGCGAGCGCCGCGTCGGCGTCGTTGAGGAGCCGGTCGCGGAAGCCGGGGATGTCCACCTCGAGGCCGCGCAGCCCGTAATCGGCGGCGCGCAGGTAGAATCGCTTGGCACGCTGGCGCATCTGCGTGGCACGGTCGAGATCCTGCGCCTCGGTGAAGTCGGCTTCCTGCTGGATGAAGGCGTAGCCGTACTGCGTGAATCCGCTCGCCGCCGCCAGGAGCAGGCCCCGGTGCCGCGGCGAGGCGTCAATCAGCGCCTCGATGGATTTGAGGGCAAAGGGAATGGCGTCGCGAACGAGTTCCGGATCGTCATCCTTGGCAAACGTCGAGGAGCTCCCCGACGACAGGGCATCTCCCAACGAGTTGATGGCCATGCGCTTGATGGAGCACCCTGACAGGGTCAGGACCATTCCAGCCAGCGCGGCCGCGCGGAGGGGGGATCGGAACATCGCGTGCATGCGTCTCCAGCCGTGGATTTGGCTACGGCCTTTAAGTATGTCGAGATGCGGCGGTCAATGCGACCCTTGACGGCGGAAAACGACAGAGTGGGACCGATCATTTACGCAGACGACACGAAAGTGCCGCATTGATGACAATACGAACTATTACCCCTCTGGGATTCAGGCGTTCGCGGTGAGCATCTCCTTTTCTTAGAATAGTTTATGCGCGAATTTCGTTCCTCCCGCATAGCGGGCCTGGCGCTCCTCCTCTGGCCAGCGACTCCACTCACTCACACCCGTTCCGCGGACGGCGTCGCGGTCGCCCCCGTAGTGGTGCGGCTCGCCGAAACCAGCCCCCGTCAGCGCACGCTGTTCGACTTCGACTGGCGCTTCAAAGGCGGCGAGGTAGCGAGCGGCCAGTTGCACGGCCTCGACGACACCGATTGGGAGCGCGTGGACCTGCCGCACGACTGGATGATCCGCGGCAAGGGCGATCGTGCCACGGCGCTGGGCGGCCATGCGCCGGAGAACTGGATGCTGCGCCAGCCCGACGTCACCGAAGGGCCGTTCGACGCGCGGAGCCCCGGCGGCTCCGGCAACGGATACCTCGACGGCGGCATCGGCTGGTACCGCAAGACCTTCACGCTGCCGGCGAGCACCGAGGGCAAGCGCGTCTTCCTCGAGTTCGAGGGGGCGTACATGAACTCCGAGGTCTGGCTCAACGGCCAGTCGCTCGGCGTGCGCCCGTACGGCTACTCGACGTTCGTGTACGACGCGACGCCGCAGCTCAAGCCCGCCGGGACTCCCAACGTGGTGGCGGTGCGCGTGCAGGTGAAGCAGCCATCGTCGCGCTGGTACTCGGGAGCGGGGATCTACCGGCACGTCTGGCTCACGGTCACCGATCCGGTGCGCATTGACCAGTGGGGCACGGTGGTACGCACCACCGCCGTCAGCGGCGCGCACGGCGATCTTTCGGTGCGCCTCGATGTGCGCAATGACGGGGCGTCGCCCGTGGACGTGCGCACCGAGGTCAACGTGCGCGACGCGACGGGAACGGTGGTGGCCGCCTCGCGCGCGCCAGTGTCGGTGGGCGTGGGAGCCAACGGACGCGCCGAACTCGCGCTGAGCGTACCCTCCCCGCACCGCTGGTCGGTGAGCGACCCGTACCTGTATGAAGTCGAGGCGCTCGTGCGCGTGGCGGGGCGCGTGGTGGACGCGGAGCGCGTGAAGTACGGCATCCGCACGGTCGCGTTCTCGCCCGACAGCGGCTTCATCCTGAACGGCAGGAAGGTCCCGCTGCAGGGGGTCTGCCTGCACCACGACCTCGGCCCGCTTGGCGCGGCGGCCTTCGACCGCGGCATCGAGCGCCAGCTCGAGATCATGAAGCAGATGGGAGTGAACGCCATTCGCACGAGCCACAACCCGCCGGCGCCGGCCCTGCTCGACATCGCCGATCGCCTGGGCTTCGTGGTGATGGACGAGGTGTTCGACGAGTGGAAGAAGAAAAAGACCACCTTCGGCTACGGCGAGTTCTTCGACGCGTGGAGCGAGCGCGACACGCGCGACATGGTGCGCCGCGACCGCAACCACCCGAGCGTGGTAATGTGGTCCATCGGCAACGAGATCGAGGAGCAGAGCGACAGCCTGCACGCCCAGGCGATGGCGACGCGCCTCGCCGGCTTCGTGCGCGACGAGGACCCCACGCGCTTCGTGACCTCGGCGATGAACGACCCCGCGCCGGCGCTGCGAACGGGCTTCGCCAAGCCGCTCGACCTGTTTGGCGTGAACTACAACCTCGGCAGCTATGCGCGCGTGCGCGGCATGCTGACGTACGGCTCCGAGACGTCGTCCGACTACAGCTCGCGCGACCAGTACAACCTCGTGCTGAAGGACGGCGTGCCGACCGTCGTCAACCGGCTCAATAACCACGTGACGTCGTACGACTTCGAGGGCCCGCCGTGGGGAAACAGCGCCGAGGTGCAGTTCAACGCGCTGCGCGGCGCGCCGTGGATGGCCGGGGAGTTTGTCTGGACCGGCCTCGACTACATTGGCGAACCGACGCCGTTTGGCTGGCCCAATCGCAGTTCGTCGTTCGGCATCGTGGACCTGACGGGCTTCCCGAAGGACCGCTTCTATCTCTACCAGAGTCAGTGGCGCCGCGACGCGATGGTGCACCTGCTGCCGCACTGGAACTGGCCCGCGGAGTATGCGGGGAAGCCGATCCCCGTCTGGGCGTACACCAACGCCGATTCGGTGGAGTTGTTCCTGAACGGGAAGTCGCTCGGCATGCGCACATGGCGTGGCGTGAAGGATTTCCATCTCGCCTGGCAGGTGCCGTACACGCCGGGAACACTGCGCGCGGTGGCGATGCGCGGCGGCAAGGTGGTGACGGAGGATCGTGTTGAAACGACGGACGCTCCCGCGAAGCTGGAACTGCGCGTGGACCGTCCGATCATTCGTGCCGACGGGCAGGACCTCGCCTTCGTGACGGTGCGCGTGGTGGACGCGAAGGGCCTCCTGGTGCGCTCGGGAGGGAACACCCTCGTGCGCTTCACGCTGCGCGGCGGCGGCGCGATTGCCGCCGTGGACAACGGCGACACGACGAATCACG
>JAJZRK010000357.1 GCA_021802745.1 bacterium | reverse complement strand
TGACACGACCTTTCGCTGGATCGCGCGCACGGACACGACGGGACGCTACACGCTTCCGCTGCTCCCCCCCGGCACCTACACGCTTCGCGCAATTCTCGACGCCAACGCCAATGACCGTCTCGAGCCACGCGAACTGTGGGACTCGGTAACCGTAGCCGTGAACGATTCGCTGGCCGCGGACCTCTACGCCTTCACACACGACACCCTCGGCGCGCGCGTCGTCGGCGCCGACGTCAAGGACTCGCTGACGCTGCGGCTGTCCTTCGACCGACCGCTGGCCTTGGCCCCGGTGTTCACGGTGCTGCAAGTGTCGCTGAAGGCGGCCGACTCGAGCAACGTGGAAGTCATCTCGGTGATGCGCGCCGCTGCGTATGATTCGCTCAGCCACGCCCGCGAGTCAGCGGCCCGCGACTCGGCCCAGCGCGCCGACACCAGCGCCGCGGGGCGTGCCGCGCGCGTGCGCGCCGATTCGCTGAAGATGATCGCGACGCGAGATTCCATTGAGCGCGCTCGGCTCGAGGCACGTCGTGCGGCGCGAGACACACTGCCCAAGCTGGTGTTGCCGGTGGCACGGCGCGACGCGATTACCGCCGATTACGTTGCGGTGCTCCGCGCGCCGCTCGCACCAGGCACGTATCGCATCGCCGTGCGGGACGTGATCAGCGCGTCAGGGACCAAGCGTTCGAGTGAACGGACCTTCACGCGCGCCAAGCCGGCGGAACGCAAGCCGGGAGACGAACCGGCGACCAAGCCGCCGGCACCGGCGACCACCCCGCCGGCCGGCTCCGCCGTCAAGCCACCGCCACAATGAACGACGCACGGCGCGCGCTGCCCTCGGTGCACGTTCTCCTCGAGCAGGAGGGGGTTCGTGCGCTCGCCGAGCACGCACCGCGCGCCGTGGTCGCGGACGCCGTACGCCAGGTGCTGGCCGACGCACGCGCCGAGCCCGAGCGCGCGCCGGCCACCGATGCGGCATGGCAGGCGGCGATTGCCGCGCGCCTCGCGGCGCACGAACGGCCCACCCTGCAGCCCGTGCTCAATGCCACGGGAGTCGTGCTGCATACCAACCTCGGCCGCGCACCGCTGGCAGAAGTGGCACTCGCCGCCATCGCCGAGGTGGCGCGCGGCTTCTCGTCGCTCGAGTACGACCTCGATGCCGGCGCACGCGGATCGCGCCACGTGCATTGCGCGGCGCTGCTGCGCGAACTCACCGGCGCCGAGGACGCGCTGGTCGTGAACAACTGCGCGGCGGCGCTGGTGCTGGCGCTCAACACGCTGGCGAACGGGCGCGAGGCGATTGTCTCGCGCGGCGAGCTGGTGGAGATTGGCGGCTCGTTCCGCATTCCCGACATCATGGCGCGCAGCGGTGCGCAGATGGTGGAGGTGGGCACCACCAACCGCACACACGCCGATGACTACCGGCGGGCCTGTTCGCCGCAGACGGGCGCCATCGTGTCGGTGCATCGCAGCAACTTCACGCTCGACGGCTTCGTTGCCGCGGTGTCGCCCCGCGACCTCGCCGGCATCGCCGCGACTGCGGGCGTCCCGTTGATCTACGATTTCGGCAGCGGCCTGATGCTCGACCTTGCCCCGTGGGGACTGCCGGGCGAGCCGACGGCGCGCGACGCCGTTGCGTCCGGCGCGTCGCTCGTGGTGATGAGCGGCGACAAACTCCTTGGCGGACCGCAGGCCGGCATCATCCTGGGCGACGCCGCGCGCGTGGACGCGCTGCGGAGCAATCCGCTGGCGCGCGCCTTGCGCGTGGACAAGCTGACGCTCGCCGCGCTGCACGCCACGCTGCTCCTGTACCGCGAGCCCGAGCGCGCGGTGCAGGAGATTCCCGCGCTGGCCATGCTGACCGCGCCGCAGGCGGCCGTGCGCGCCCGCGCCGAGGCCGTGGCATCGCAACTCGCCGCCGGCGGCGTGCGCGCGCGCGTTGAAGAGGTCGAGGCGACGGTCGGTGGCGGCGCCTTCCCATCGGCGCGTATTCCGTCGTGCGCCGTGGTGCTCGACGGCGATGCGGCGCGGGTGGAGCGCGCGCTGCGCGCCGGATCGCTGCCGGTAGTTGGCCGAATCGCGGACGGCGCGCTCCGGCTCGACCTGCGCGCGATTGCGCCGGCGAATGACCACCGGCTGGTGACCGCCGTGATGGACGCGACGATATGACCCAGGCCGGAGGCCACGAGGAGAACGTCGGGCTCCCCGAGACGCCCGCGCAACGCCGCACCAGCCGCACGCTGCGGCGGCGTGCAGTCTTCCTGGACCGCGACGGCACGCTCATCGTGGACCGGCACTATCTCAAGGACGCCGCGCAACTCGAGCTGTTGCCGGATGTCGCCAATGCCGTTCGGGCGTTCAACTATTCGCTCGTGCCGGTGATTGTCGCCTCCAATCAGTCGGGAATCGCACGCGGCCTGCTCACCGAAGATGACTACCGACGCCAACGGGAGCGGCTCGACGACCTCCTCGAGGAGCGCAGTGCGTTCGTGGACGACCACTACCATTGCCCGCACCTGCCGGAGATCACCGGGCCGTGCGAATGCCGCAAGCCGGACATCGGGATGTTCGAGCAGGCCATTGTCGAGCACCAGCTCGACGCCGCCGCTTCGTTCTTCATCGGCGACAAGCTGCGCGACGTGCTCCCCGCCCAGCGCTATGGCGGTCGCGGCATGCTGGTGACGTCGGCCTCAACGCCGCGCGAGGATGTCGAAGCGGCGCAGGCGGCGGGCTTCGAGGTCGTGTCCTCGCTCACCGAGGCGGC
>JAJZRK010000062.1 GCA_021802745.1 bacterium | reverse complement strand
AAGGACACACATGAGGTGAACGACAGTGCGCCACGCATATTCTTGCGTGGCGCGCTGTCGTTCATTGGAATGACCTGCTTCGTGTCCTTCGTGTCTCTGTGGTAAGCAGTCCGTGTCCGTCGGAGAAGCCGGCGCTCTTACCCCTCGCTCCAAGTCGGCGCAGATTCCCGGGGTCACCATCGTCCGGAACTGCCATGTCACAACGTCATGCTTCGTTCGCCGCTGCCGTTCTTGTTTCGGTTGCGGCGCTTTCGCTTTCGGCGCAGCAGGCCGCTACCCGCCGCGCCGCGACCCCTGCCACGCGCGCAACTCCGGCCGCCGCGTCCGCCGCCTCGACGCCTTCGGCGGAACCGTGGAACGGCCTCCACTGGCGCAACATTGGCCCCGAGGGGAACCGCTTCTCCGCGGCGGCCGGCATTCCCGGCGACCCGCTGACGTACTACGTCGGCGCGGCATCGGGCGGCGTCTGGAAGACGACCGACGGCGGCACGAACTGGCGGCCGCTGTTCGACGGGCAGATCGTGCAGTCCATCGGCTCGATTGCCGTGGCGCGCTCCGACAAGAACGTCATCTGGGTCGGCACGGGCGAGGGGAAGATCCGCAGCCACATCTCCATCGGGCAGGGCGTGTACAAGTCCACCGACGCGGGCGAGACGTGGACCCTGATGGGACTCGAGAAGACGGCGCGGATTCCGCGCATCGTCGTGCATCCGCAGGATCCCAACACGGTGCTCGCCTGCGCACTCGGCAACGCCTACGGGCCGCAGCCGGAGCGCGGGGTGTACCGCACCACCGACGGCGGCGTCACCTGGGCGCGCGTGCTGTTCGTGGACGAGAACACCGGATGCTCCGACATCGCCATGGATCCGTCGAACCCGCGCATCCTCTTCGCCGGGATGTGGCAGCTCGAAATCCACACGTGGGGCCGGACGAGCGGCGGCCCGGGGAGCGGCCTCTTCATGTCGCGCGACGGCGGAACGACCTGGACGCGCCTCAAGGGGAACGGCTTGCCGACGAAGCCGGTGGGCAAGGTAGCGGTGGCGATCGCCAACTCGAATCCGAAGCGCGTCTACGCGATGATCGAGACGGGCGACGGCATTCCGTGGAACGGCGAGCCCACCGAGAGCGGCCAGTTGTGGCGCTCGGATGACGGCGGCCAGCAATGGTCGCTCATCAGTCGCGACCGCAACGTGATGGGACGTGCGCACTACTACTCGCGCATGGCGGTGGCCACCGACGACGAGGACGAGGCGTATTTCCTCACCGCGTCGTTCGCCAAGTCCATTGACGGCGGGCGCACGCTGGTCACGGTGCCCCGCGGGCAGGCCCCGGGCGGAGACCATCACGACATGTGGATTGACCCGACCAACGCCAACCGCATGATCGTGGTGCACGACCAGGGGCTGTCCATCTCGCAGAACCGCGGCCGCACGTGGTACCGCCAGCGCCTCACCAACGCGCAGATGTACCATGTGACGACGGACAACATGATTCCGTACAACGTGTTCGGAAACAAGCAGGACGAACCGACGTACCGCGGACCGAGCAACGGCCGGTTGCAGAATGGCCGCATTGCACGCGGGCAGTGGCACGCCGTCGGCGGCGGCGAGAGCGGGTGGGCGACGCCGGATCCGGTGGACCCGAACATCATCTGGTCCACCGCGTCGGGCTCCGGCATGGTGGGCGGCATCGTGGTGCGTTTCGAGGAGAATCGCCGGCAGTTCCGTTCGGTGGAGATCTGGCCCAAGCAGTCCAATGGCCCGGCCGCCGGCGTGAAGTACCGCTTCGTATGGGATTCGCCGCTGCAGATCTCGCCGTGGGACCACAACACGATTTACGTGGGGAGCCAGCACATTCACCGCACGCGCGACGGCGGGCAGAGTTGGCAGGTGATCAGCCCCGACCTCACGCTCAACGATCGCAGCAAGATGGGAAGCTCCGGCGGCCTGACCGGCGACAACATCGGTGTGGAGTACGCGGGCGTGGTCTACTCGATCGCCGAGTCGGCGAAGGAGCGCGGGCTCATCTGGGCCGGCACCAACGACGGCCTCGTGCAGGTGTCGCGCGACACGGGCGCCACATGGACCAACGTGACGGCGAACATTCCCAACCTGCCGGTGTGGGGGTCGGTACGGAGCATCGCGCCGTCCAAGTACGACGCGGCCACGGCGTACATCGCGGTGGATTTCCACCAGATGAACAACCGCGATCCGTTCGTCTACAAGACCACCGACTACGGCAAGACGTGGAAGGCGATCACCAACGGCCTGCCGCGCGACAACCTGAGCTACGCCAAGATCATCATCGAGGATCCGGTGCGGCGCGGGCTGCTCTACCTTGGCACCGAGAACGGCATCTATCTGTCGTTTGACGCGGGCGAACAGTGGCAGCCGCTGCAGGCCGACCTGCCGCACGCGCCCGTCTCGGGCATCGTGGTGCAGGAGCATTTCAACGACCTGGTGATCTCCACGTACGGCCGCGGCTTCTTCATCCTCGACGACATCGGGCCGCTGCAGCAGCTCACGAGCGAGGTGACCAACTCGGCGGCGCACCTGTTCACGCCGCGCGCGGCGTACCGGTTCCGCACGATTACGAATCCGTCGTCGTCGTACGACGACCCGACGACGGGCGAGGATCCGGCGTACGGCGCGAGCATCAACTACTGGCTCAAGGCCCCGGCGGCCCAGGCGCCGGTGCTGACCGTTCTTGACGCGCAAGGGCGCACCGTGCGCACGCTGCGCGGCACCAATCGCGCCGGGATCAACCGCGTGACGTGGGACTTGCGTGATGAGCCGAGCACGGAGACGCGGCTGTACACGAGCCCGCGTTACGCGCCGTACATCACCGTCGGCCCCGAGGGGCGCGTGGCGCCGGGGACGTCCACCTTGTCGCTGCTCGTCGCCCCGGGCACGTACACGGTGAAACTGGCGGCGGGCGGCGTGGAGCAGACGCGCACGCTCGAGGTGCGCAAGGATCCGAACACGGCGGGCACCGAAGCCGAGATCGGGGAGCAGCTGCGAGCGCTCGAGCAGATTCGCACCGACTTGAACACGGGGTCGGCGGCCGTGACCCGCGCCGAGGTCGTGCGCGCCCAGCTGGCGTCGCTGCGCCGCGTGGCGACGGACGCGGAAGTGCGCCGCGCCGCGGACGCGCTCGACACGAAGCTGGCAGACGCCGAGATGCCGCTCGTGGACCTGCGGCAGACGGGGGGTGGGCAGGACGGCGTGCGCTTTGCGGCGGCGCTGCTCGCCAACCTGTCGTACCTCGCCAACGGCCTCGCCGGCGGTGACTTCCGCCCGACAAGCCAGCAGGTGGAAGTGCAGGCGCTGCTCAAGGAGATGGTGCGCACGAACGTCGGCGCCATCGAGGCGCTGATGAACAACGACCTTGCGGCGCTGAACGCGATGCTGCGGGCCAAGAACATTCCGAACGTGATGGGAGGGAACGCGCCGCCGGTGCCGTGAGCCGCGGCGCTCGGGGCAGGGGACGGCGGCGTCCGCGGCGGGCGGGGCGCCGCCGGTGTACGATGCGCCCACGCTGCCCGAATCGCGCCTGGGCGCGGCGGTCCCGCCTCGGGAGACTGGGCGGCCCACGCCGTGATGCAAAAGGGCGTTGTGCGGATTGGGAGGGCGTGGAATTGGTGAGGAGTTCGGTGTGCGGCGGGCGCAGATTGACTCTCGGCAGTGATACCGAGCCCGGGCCGAGTATATGTCCGCAGAGAAGTCGAAGTTGCTGGACCAGGTGAAAGGCCGCATGCGCGCGCGACATCTTAGCCCGCGCACCGAGCAGGCATACCTGGGCTGGATCGTCCGCTACATCAGATATCACGGCACTCGGCATCCCCGGGAGCTCGGGGAGCGCGAGATCGTGGCGTACCTCACGTATCTCGCGGACGAGCGGCGGTTGTCGCGGCCGATGCAGATGCAGGCGTTGAGCGCGCTGATGCTGATGTATCGCGAGGTGCTGGAGATTCCGGTTGGCGGCCTGCGGCGTGTGCTGCGGAGCACGTCGCCGGCGCGGCTGCCCGCGGTGCTGACGCGAGGCGAAGTGCGCGCCGTGCTGGCCCAGTTGGCGGGGACGCACCGGCTGATTGCGCTGCTGTTGCACGGGGCCGGGCTGCGGCTGATGGAGTGCCTGACGCTGCGGGTGAAGGATTTGGACCTCGAGCGCGGGGAGATCCGGGTGCGGCGGGGGAAGGGAGGGAAGGACCGGGTGACGATGATCCCGGCGCTAGCGCGGCCGGTGCTGGCGCGGCATCTCGAGCGGGTGCGGGCGTTGCACGCGCGAGACTTCGCGGCGGGGGCCGCTCGGGTGGCGATGCCGGCCGCGTTCGACCGCAAGGCGCCCAGTTGGGCGACCGATCTTGCCTGGCAGTGGGTCTTTCCCGCGTCGCGGCGGTATCGCGACGCGGCGAGCGGCGAGGAGCGGCGGCATCACGTGCACGAGAGCGCGGTGCAGCGCGCGGTGCAGGCGGCGGTGCGTGCGGCCGGGATCACGAAGCGAGCGTCGTGCCACACGCTGCGGCACTCGTTTGCCACGCATCTCTTGGAGGACGGCTACGACATCCGGACGCTGCAGGAGCTGCTCGGTCACACGGATGTCAGCACGACGATGGTGTACACGCACGTGCTGAACCGCGGCGGACTGGGCGTGCGCAGTCCGGCGGATCGGTTGCTGGGCGGATAGCGTGTATTACGGCGCTGCTTGCGGCGTACTCTGAAAGGGGCGTAGGATATCTGGCAGGTGAATAGGGAGTTAGGCGCACCTAGAACAAGATCCCATGGCGGCATTCAGCAGCTGGCTTGCATTTCAACGCTTCGCCGAATTCGTTCGCGTCGAGCGCCGATACATACTCTCGTCTGACTCGCGCGAGTTCATCGAGGCAGTTGTCTCGACGGCGCCGACGCGCGTCGAGCACTTGGTTCCCGCGCAAGCGTTCTGGCGAGCCCAACGCGGTTGCAGGTTCACACCCTACCATCAGGACGGCGAGTACATCGACGATTTGCCATCACCTTACCTGCCAGAACGAATGGTGCCGCTTCCTCAACGCGCTGTTGAGGGTCGCGCGAATCCACGCGGAATACCGTACCTGTACGGTGCGAGCCATCTGAAGACCGCGGTTGCCGAGGTTCGGCCCTGGGCGGGAGCATTGGTATCCGTGGCGGCGTTTCGGCTCCAGCGCGGCGTCCGGCTGGTAAACTTCTCGAACGCACAACATCGACACTCAATGTACTTTGATGAGCCGTCGCCGGCAGAGCGAGAGGTCGCAGTGTGGAGCGACATTGACATCGCGTTCTCGGAACCAGTGACGCCTGCGGATGACGAGGCATCATACGCGCCAACGCAGGTCATTGCCGAAGCGCTTCGGAGCGCCGGTTTCGATGGACTCGCTTATCGCAGCTCGCTCGGCCCCGGTCACAACATCGCGCTATTCGACGTAGACGTCGCCAGGCTTGAGCGATGTCTCGTCTACCGCGTCAAGTCAATTACGGTCGAGTCGGAATTCGATGGTTCTCCCACCGCTTCCTACACAGTTCCGCCACCAGAAGCCGCAGAGGACTCATAGAACCAAGCGTTGGTGCCGACGGCGCTACAAGGGAGGCGGCCGCGGGCGGCCGGCGTCAGCGCACAATGCCGACTGGTGCGCGCGCCCGCGGCCGCATCAATTAGAAGCGCTGCAGCACAACGCCCGTCGTTATGCCGTCATGTGACACAATGGAATCGCCGCGATGAGAAGCCGGATGATCCCGGCGCCTGGCGTTCTGTTGGCATTGCGGCCTCTTGCGCAGCATACTACTGAGTAGTAGCATTCGTTGATGCCCTTGGACGAACCCAAGTCGCTCGAATTCATCTACACCCCGCTGTTCGAGCGAATGTGTCGAGGGCTGCTCGACGATGACGCGATGCGGCGGGTCGAGGCGAGGCTGCTGACGGAGCCGCGGGCGGGCGACTTGGTTGCCGCTACTGGCGGTGTGCGGAAGCTCCGGGTGGCCCTGCCCGGGCGCGGCAAACGGGGCGGCGCCCGGCTCGTGTATCTGTATCTTGAGCTGCGCGGGAGGATCTTCTTCCTCTTGGCCTATGCCAAGAACGAGCGGGTCGATCTCTCGCCGGCCGACAAGAAGGTTCTACGTGAACTCGTGAAGCAGTTGGAGGCCGGCGAATGACAGGGAAGGCGAAGCGGCACCTCGGTAGCCTGTTGCTGCAGAGCATGGAACAGGCGGTGGCGATCGAAGCGGGCCGATTGGCGCCCGCCCGTCGTCACCGACGGACGGTGCGCGAAACGAAGGTGGCAGTGCCACCGCAATATCGATCCGCGCGCATTCGACGGCTCCGCGAAAGCCTCGGTTTCTCGCAGCCGCTCTTTGCGAAGGCGCTGAACGTGAGCGTCGGCACGGTTCGCGCTTGGGAGCAGGGTACGCGAATTCCCGATGGCCCTTCTAGACGCCTTTTGGAAGTGGTCGAACACGATCCGAACGTCATTCTGCGAACCGTGCGCGACAGTGGGACGCGAGGACTCGCATCGAGTGCGGCATAACCACGGGTTGCCGCTGCCGTGGCGTGCGCGGGCGACCTGAAGTTGCGCCGTCGGGTCCGGTGCGCGAGCATCCATGCGTCCGCTCGGTGGATGCCACGCAGCAGAACCCGAATCGTTATGCAGCGATTTCGGACCCTTGCGCGTACATATAGTGTATGTACATTTGAGTCGTGGCCGAGTTGCGGTGCGAATGGGATCCCGCGAAGGCGGCGGCGAATCGACGTAAGCACGGTGTCTCGTTCGACGAGGCGGCCACCGCGTTCGCGGACGAGCACGCGCTCTTGCGTGACGACCCGGATCATTCCACGGACGAAGACCGTTTCGTCCTGATTGGCCTCAGTGCGGCGCTACGCGTGCTCGTGGTGTGTCACTGCTATCACGAGAGCGCGGACGTGATTCGCCTCATCTCTGCACGCAAGGCAACTCCAACGGAGCGGCGCACGTACGCCGCAAGGTGGTAGCATGCGCAAGGAATATGATTTCTCGAGCGCGCGGCCGAACCCGTACGCGAAGCGACTGAAGAAGTCGGTCACAATCCGGCTGGATGCCAGCACGGTCGCGTACTTCAAGCGCCTCGCTGAGGAGTCGGAGATTCCCTATCAGACGCTGATCAATCTGTACTTGCGGGACTGCGCGGCGTCGGGACGTCGGCTCGCGATGAACTGGAAGCCAGTCCGTGCTGGCGCTGCATAACCCACGTTGCTGCTTCTATGAGGCGTAGTTTGTCAAGTCGGCGATAGCGCGCAGCCCCGTGCGGACGCGGGAATCCCGAGCCGACGGTGGATCAACGGACGTGGCGCGTGCTGCTGGCGGCTTCGCCGTCTCGTATCGAGGCGCATGGCCTCGGTCGAGTGGCGAAGTGACGCGGCCAGCGAGTGTGCGGCGGCCGCGGCCGGCGATTATTCGGCCGCACAGGGCTGACTGGCATTCCTGGCCGACGCTCTTTCAATTGTGCGGCGGCGCACCGTCACGGTGGCAGATTTGCCAACCCCCCGCGAGTGAGGACCTCCATGAGTTCGAGGAAGAAGACGCCCAAATCGGACCCGAGTACGACGGCGAGCACCAGGAAGCCGGCGAGTTTCACGGACGACGAACGCGCGGCAATGAAGGAGCGCGCCCAGGAGCTGAAAGCGGCGGCGCGGCGCGGCTCGCGCGCTCAGCAGTCGGACGGCGAGAGTGACGTGCGTGCGAAGATCGCCGAGATGCCGGAACCGGATCGCGGCATGGCGCAACGACTCCATGCGCTCATCATGGCGAGCGCGCCAACGCTCACCTCGAGGACGTGGTACGGAATGCCGGCGTACGCCAGGGACGGCAAGGTCGTCTGCTTCTTCCAGAGTGCGCAGAAATTCAAGTCGAGGTACGCGACCTTCGGGTTCAGCGACGAGGCACGCCTCGATGACGGTGCCATGTGGCCCACCGCGTTCGCGTTGAAACAGCTGACCGCTGCCGAAGAGGCGATGATCAGCGCGCTCGTGAAGAAGGCGGTTGGCTGACGCCAGGTGCGACGTGCAGGACGGCGGACGCCGGCCGGCTCAATCCGTCTTCGAAGGCCGCTCGCCGGGCTTCTTCTCGACCTCGTCGTGCAGCGCGCGCATCGCCGGCGTGTCGAGGTCGTCGAACTGCCCGCGCCGCGCCGCCCAGACAAAGGCGGCCACCGCCACGAAGACAATGACCAGCGCCAGCGGCAGGATCAGGTACATCACGCTCATGGCGCAGGCTCCACGCGGGGGAGACCGGATGATGCGCTGCGGGCCACCGCCGCCGCAACACCCGCCTCGAACGTGCGCCCCCTCCAGCTGGAATAGACCACGCTCAGCGAACTCATGGGCATGAGGACCGCCGCGATGAGGGGGTCGAGGATCCCCAGCACGGCCAGCGTGGCGCCGAGCAGGTTGTACGCGATGGAGAAGATGATGTTGTTGCGGATGACGAGCATCGTGCGGTGCGCGCCCTCCACCAACTCCACCAGCGGGGCCAGCCCGGGGCGCGACAGGTACACGTCGGCCGCGCTCATGGACGCCTCGGCGCCGCCGTGCACGCCCACGCCCACCGTCGCGGCGGCGATTGCGGCCGCATCGTTGACGCCGTCGCCCACCATCACGATGGTGCCGTGCGTGCG
Source organism: bacterium (assembly GCA_021802745.1). Next base: position 6,640 of record JAJZRK010000062.1, on the reverse strand, counting down.
CGCCTCCTCGACGCGCCGCAGCTTCTCCTCGGGCGAGGCGCCGCCCACGGCATCGGCGAGGTCGAGCCCCAGCAGCTGTGCCGTGCTGCGCACGACGGCGGGGTGATCGCCACTCAGCAGCGCCACGCGCCAGCCAAGTTTGCGCAGGCGGTCAATGGAGGCGCGCGCGTCGGCGCGCAGCGGATCGCCGAAGCCGGCGCGGGCCACGACCACGCCGTCCACCGCCACCCAGACGGGCGTCAGGCCCTCTTCCGCGAACGCCTCGATGCGCACGTCGGGGGCGTGCTCCTCGGCGCCGGTCTTGCGCGCCACGAAGGTTGGCGCGCCGACGACCACGCGGTGGCCCGCCACCGTGCCCTCGATGCCGCCGCCCACCGTTTGCGTGACGTCCTGCGCATCGAGCATCTCGACCACCGGCCAGGCCTGCTGCACGGCGATCGCGATGGGGTGGCTGGTCTCGCGTTCGAGCGCCGCCACCAGCGGCTTGGCCACCTCCGAGCCTTCCCATCGCACCAGGCGCACGCGCCCTTCGGTGACGGTGCCGGTCTTGTCGAGCAGGATTTGCCCGGGGTGGTTGAGCGCCTCGACGGCGTCGCCCCCCTTGATCAGGATGCCCGATTTCGCCGCGCGGCCGATGGCCACGGTGATGGCGAGCGGGGTGGCGAGCCCGAGCGCGCACGGGCAGGTGACCACCAGCAGCGCGATGGCGTTGTCGAGCGCGCGCGCCGGATCGGCGTGCAGCCCATAGAGGTACGTGGCGGCCGCCGCGACCAACACGATGCCGACGAACCAGCCTGCAATGCGGTTGGCGAGCTGCACCACGGGGGCGCGGCGACGCGCACTCTCCTCCATGCGGCGGAGCAGCGCACCGAGGCGGCTCATCTCGCCGGCGCGCGTCACCATCACCAGCAATGGGCCGGTGAGATTGACGGTGCCGGCAAAGACCTGCGCGCCGCGATCCACCGCCACCGGGCGCGACTCGCCGGTCAGCAGCGAGCAGTCCACCCCCGAGCGTCCCTCGGTGACGTCGCCGTCGGCGGCGAAGGTCTCGCCGGCGCGCACGCTCATCACCATGCCGGGCAGGAGCGCTTCCACGGGCGTCTCGCGTTCGACGCCGTCGTCCACGACACGGGCCGCCGACGGGGCGAGCGAGCCGAGCAATTCGGCGGCGTCGGACGCGGCCCGCTGGCCGCGGTTCTGCAGGAAGCGGCCGCTGAGGAGGAGGAAAACGAGGATGCCGACGGCGTCGAAGTAGATGGGGCCGCTGCCGCTGACCGTGTTGACCGCGCCGCGCGTGAATCCTGCCAGCAGGGCGATGGCGATCGGCAGGTCAATGTGCAGGCGCCGCGTGCGCACCGACGCCAGCGCGCCCTGAAAGAAGAGCCAGCCCGGCCCGAACAGCGACGGTATGGTGAGGAGCAGGGAGATGATGCGGAAATAGCGCTCGTACTCGGCTTCAATGCCGGTGAACCAGCCGCTGTACTGCGCCAGCGCGAGCAGCATGATGTTGCCGGCGAGGGCGCCCGCGATGCCGATGCGGGTGAGCATCGCGCGGTCTTCCTTGCGGCGCATCGCCTCGGCGGCGACGCCGCGGTACGGATGCGGCGGATAGCCGAGCACGTCGAGCTGCTGGGCGATGGCGGAGAGCGTGACGGCCGTGGGGTCCCACTCGACATGGGCGCGCGAGCGCCGCACGTCGAGTTCCGCGCGCACGACGCCGCTGAGCAGCAGCGGCACGCGCTCGACGAGCCAGACGCACGACGAACAGTGCACGCCCTGCAGGTAGAGTTCCGTCGTGCAGAGCCCGCCCTTGAGCGGCTTCACGTAGAGCGCCTGGAAGGCCGAGTGGTCGAACTCCTCGTAGCGCTTGCCCGTGGGCTGCACCGGCGCGTCGCGCTTTTCGCCGAAGGCGTAGTACTGCCCGAGTCCGTGTTCGTGCAGAATGGCGTACGCGGTGCGGCACCCCGTGCAGCAGAACTGCCGCTCGGCGCCGGCCTCGATGAGACCGGCGGGCACCGCAAGTCCGCAATGCGCGCACGGCACGACCTGCGATGCCGGCGTGCCCTGTGGGTCAGTGGCCGTGTTCAACGGGGGGCTGGGTGTCGGTGGGCGACTGCAGCGTGGCCGGAATCATGTGGCGCGCGCGCATAGCGACCTTATTGGGATCGCGCTGCACGCCGCCGGTGAGCGAATAAAGGCCGATGGCGACGAGCACGAGCGCGCTGAAGATTGGCAGGCGGTCACGCAACGGGCCCGCGAGCCGGCGGAGGCCCACGCCGATGGCGAGCATCATCGGCAGGGTGCCGGCCCAGAAGACGGCCATGACGAGCATTGCGTCGGGCACCGAGCCCGTGCCGGCCGCGGTGATGACGAAGGCGTAGAGCCAGCCGCAGGGGAGGAGCGTGGTGAGCAGTCCCACCGTGAGGGCGCGCGCCGTGGGCGCGAGGTCGCGCACGTCGCGGAGGCGCGCGGCCATCCATTGCTGGGCGCCGGCAAGCGGCGCCGGCGTGGGAACCTTGACGCCGCGCACGGCGAGCAGCTGCACCACGCCCCACGTGATCATGAGGATGCCGGCGACAGAGGCGGCCGCACGCGACACGCCAACGCCGGCGCCGACCTGCTGGATGCCGGCGCCCACGGCGCCGGCCACGGCGCCGAGGACGAGGTAAGAGACCAGGCGGCCGCCGTTGTAGGCGAGGTGCCCCCACGCGCTGGCGCGCGCATCGGCGCCGGCGTAGAAGCAGACGAAGGGGGTGCACATCCCTGCGCAGTGCGGCGAGCCGAGCAGGCTCGCGACGAAGACCGCACCAACGAGCGTGAACATCAGGGTGCCTCCGGCAGGTCGAGCCGCTGCGTGATGACGAACCGATCGCCGCCGCGCACCGCCTCGAGGTCCATCTCCCAAAGACCGCCGCGATTCACCGGCACCGCGGCGACGTAGCGGTCGCCGGCCGCGACCGCCGTGGCCGTGAACACGTCATTGCTGCGCGCCACGGCGTGGGCCGCGAGGCGCACGACGGCGCCGCGCACCGCCGCGCCGGTGGAGTCCACGAGCACCGCGGTGACCGTGGCTTCCGTCGGCGATATCCGCCTGGCGTCGAGCGTGACGCGCCAGCCGAGCCGCTCGCTGCGCCGCCGGAGCGCCTGGTCGGCGTCGAAGCGCACCGCCTTCTGGTAGTAGTCACGCTCGATGTGCACCGACGGATCGTCGTTGGCGAGCACGGCGATGTAGATGTTGGCGACGACGACCAGCGAGAGCACGACGGCGACGCCGATGGGCCACTGCATGCCCTTCTTCACTTGCGGTCCCCCTCGCGTTCGTTCTTGTCGTGGGCCTCCTCGCGGTCGGGCATCGGCCCGGTGAGCCGGTACTCGAAGGTGCCGGCATACGCGGCGCCATCGCTGACGCGCACGGTGACGGTGCGGATGCCCTCGTCGAACTTGTCGGCCGGCAGCGTCACGAAGACCGGCATCGTCTCCGTGCGCCCGGGCTGCACCGTGAGCGGGCTCATCGGGGCGATGACCTTCAGGTCGTCGGTCCCCGTGACCTCGACGGCATACGCGTGCGCCGCCCCCGTCCGGTTGGCGATGCGGATGCGCAGCTGGTTGACGATGTGGCCGTCGGGCTCGACGATGAATGGCGCGCCCTCCGGGCCGAGCAGGGTGATGTCGGCCGCGTCCTTGTGGGTGAGCTGGTAAAGGAACGCGCCGAAGACGAGCGCAAAGGCGATAGGGTACAGCACCGTGCGCGTGCGCAGGAAGTGCTTCCCCTTGCCGGCAAGCGCGGCGAGCGTCGAGTAGCGGATGAGCCCTTCGGGCTTGCCGACCTTTCGCATCACGGCGTCGCATGCGTCCATGCACTGCGTGCAGTGAATGCACTCCATCTGCAGGCCGTTGCGAATGTCTATGCCGGTGGGGCAGGTGGTGACGCAGGCCAGGCAGTCCACGCAATCGCCCTTGCCCGCGCGATCCTTGCCCTTGCCGCGCGGCTCGCCGCGCGTGTAGTCGTAGGCGACGATCAGCGAGTCGTTGTCGAGCAGCGCCGACTGCCAGCGGCCGTACGGGCAGGCCACCATGCAGACCTGCTCGCGGAAATACGTGAAGTCGAGCAGCATCGCGATCGTCGTGATGGAGACGATCGTGAACCCGACGGGATGCGCGTTCGGGCTGCCGAACACCCAGTGCGTCACCTGGTCCCACCCGACGAAGTAGGCGAGGAAGGTGTGGGCGAGGAGCGAACTGATGACGAAGTAGGTGGCCAGCTTCGCCAGCCGGCGGGGATGAAAGTGCCGCCGCTCGCGGTCGAGCTGCAGGGAGCCGCGCGCGCCCCCCTCGAACAGGCGCTCGATGGGGCGGAAGACGAACTCCATGTACACCGTCTGCGGGCAGGCCCAGCCGCACCAGACGCGGCCGGCCAGCGCCGAGGCGAGGAAGATGGCGATCACGATGCTGATCGCGAGCAGCATCAGCAGCAGCGTGTCGGTCGGCAGGAACGTGGTGCCGACGAAGGTGAACTCGCGCCGCTGCAGGTCGAGCAGCATCACCGGCTTCCCGTTCATGTAGAGATGGGGAATGGCGATGTAGAGGACGATCAGCAGCCAGGCGACGACGGTGCGGCGGGAGAGCCAGGCGCCGGGCGACGGCTTGGGGCGGAGCCAGCGTCGCGTGCCGTCTTCATTCAGGGTCGGGAGGACACGACCCGGAGCAACCGGGGCAACCATTAGGGGGAGACTCTTGGTGAAGCTGGGGGGCGCGCGGGGAAGCGGAGGCGCGGACGGTCCGCGCCCCGCTCCCCAGGGGACTACTTCGCCTGCGGTGCGGCAGCCGGCGCCACAGCGGAATCAGGCGGATACTTGACGCCGTCGGGCGCCTTCGGATTGGCGGGGTTCGTGCCGTGGAGCGTCTGCACGTACGCCACCGCACCCTCGATCTGGTCGGGCTTGAGCACCTTGCCCCAGTTCGGCATGCCCTTGGCGAGCACGCCTTCGTTCACCGTCTTGTAGATGTCGGTTGGCCTGCCGCCGTGGATCCAAAAGTCGTCGGTGAGGTTGGGGCCAATGAGGCCGCCGCCGTCGGGGCGATGGCAGGCGGCGCAGTAGCTGGTGAACACCACCTTGCCCGCCTCCACCTTGGCGGGATCCTTGGCGAAGGCCACCAGCTGCTCGTCGGTGTATGTCCCCGCGGTCTTGGGATGCGCGGCGTTGAACGCCGCCATCTGCTGCTCGTAGGCCTTCACCTTTCCCGGCCCGACGCCGATGCCCAGCGGGTCCCACATGTAGATGGGCACCACGAGGATGGTCGCGTAGAAGATCCACTTCCACCACGTCGGCAGCGGGTTGTCGTACTCCTGGATGCCGTCGTACGCGTGCTCGAGCAGCTTGTCGTTGTCCTTGTCAGCCATATGCGCTCCGGTGCGCGGCGCGACTTCAGCGCGGCGTCTGTGGATGTTCGTCGTCGAGTGGCATCCGGCTGGCCGCGTCGTACGTCCGCTTCCGGCCGGGGGCGAAGATGGCAATCATGATGACCAGGAACGCCGCGAGGAACAGGATCAGCGCGACTTCCGCGTACCCCGAGAGGCCGGCGGCGCCCATGATGTCGGAGAGTCGCATCAGCGACTCCCCGCCGGGCCGGCCGAGGCGGCCGCCGCCGGCGGCCTTGCCACCGCCGGCGCCTGCGCCGTGCCGGACGAGGCGTTCTTCAGGTCGCGCCCGAGGCGCTGCAGGTACGCGGTCAGCGCCACGATCTCCTTGTCGGCCAGCCCCTTCGGGCCGCCCGCCGCCTCGATGGACGCCGCCACCTGCTCGGCCTGCGCCTTCGCCATCGCCGGCGCGTTATTGACCGCGTCGCCGTACGGCACGCCGATCATCGCCATGGCGTCCACCGACTTCTGGATGGACGGGAAGTCAATGACACTCGTCTCGAGATGCGGGTAGGCCGGCATGATGGACTTCTGCGTGACCTCGCGCGGGTTCTTCATGTGCCGCACGTGCCACAGGTCCGGATACTTGCCGCCCTCGCGCGCGAGGTCGGGCCCGATGCGCCGCGAGCCCCAGAGGAACGGATGCTCGTAGACCGACTCGCCCGGCTTGGAGTAGTCGCCGTAGCGCTCGGTCTCGTACGTCAGCGGGCGGATCATCTGCGAGTGGCAGTTGAAGCACCCCTCGCGCTGGTAGATGTTGCGGCCGGCGAGCTCGAGCGGCGTGTACGGCTTCACGCTGGCGATCGTCGGCACGTTCGACTTGATGAGGAACGTCGGGATGATCTCGAAGAGCGACGCGATGATCACGGCCACCGCGGTCATCACCGAGAAGAAGAGCGGCATGCCCTCCCAGCGGCGATGCCAGCCCATGTGGGTGAAGCGGGCCCAGAGGCCGCTGGTCTTCCGCGCGTCGTCGTCCACGAACACCGGGTTCAGCGGCGCGGCCTGCACCACCGGCACTTCGTACGTCGCCGGGCGCGTGGCCCACGTCTTGTAGAGGTTGTAGATGGCGAGGCACGCGCCCGTGATGTAGAGCGTCCCGCCCACCACGCGCACCCAGTACATCGGGATCAGCCGCATCACGGTCTCGACGAAATCCGGATACTGGAGGCGCCCGGTCTCGTCGAACGCGCGCCACATGAGCCCCTGCGTGGCGCCGGC